>SXWH01000038.1 GCA_005791535.1 Verrucomicrobiaceae bacterium
GAGCCCGCCCATGGTCCTACGCGATTATCCGAGCGACCGTCCTGATCCGTTCCCATGCCGTGCTCGTGGTCATGAGCGATGAACACGAATCCATTATTGAGCGTGCGCTCTTTAAGGCCGAACCAGTTGTTTGAAGCTCCGATAAATGTCGAAAGCGGTGCGTCAAAGCTGCCGGTCTGGAAGCTGTTCAGCATGTAATCGGCGAGGTTGTCGGGATTCAGCACCTTCGGGTTCGCCGGGTCGGGCGTGATGCCGTTGCTCTGCAATCCCTGCATCGCAAAGTACCGCGCCGTGCGGCTGGCCTCCGAGGTCGTGTCCTCGCGCAGCTCCTTTGCGCGCCACCAGAACCGCGCCCAGGTGGAGCCCGGTGCACTGCTTGTGCCTTGCAGCATCGTTCCATCGGTCGCTTCGGTGTTGTAACCACCGCTTCCGCCGGCGGACTTGATCACGTCATAATTGTCCTCGTTTCCGCCGAGATAATTCTGACCGAAATTCGCCTCCGGGCGCTCCTGCGTCATGTAGAGTCCCCAGTATTTGCCATTGATGTAGAGGTGCACGTAACGGCTCCGCGTGTAGGGCTGCGACATGTCGCGCATGTTGTCACGACTCACCACTTCGCGCAGGAAGGTATAAAGCTGCACGGCACCGCCGGGCGCAACGTTCGGGTCGAACGACCACGAGTAGTTCTGCGAGGTCTGCAGATCCAGATTCTCAAACCGGTTCGTTCCCTCGCGTCCGAAGAGCGCGTATTGCAGGTCCCCGTCGTACTGGTTCTGGAAGAACAGCCGGAATGCATGCTTCGGGTTTGCGTCGCTTCGTGAATAGCCGCCGCGGATTCGAAGGCCCGCATTGATCTGAAACGCTCCGCCGCCGCCGACCTGACCGTTGTAGGTGTCGTTGATGTATTCGACGGAAGCGAGTCGCTCCCAGTTCTCACCGTGCTGGTTCGCATCAACGTAGATTCCCGTCGTCGGATGGAGCAGGTTGTTGAGGTCTGTGACGATCGAGACTGTCGGGATTGCGGCGAGCGCGGCTTTGATCGCCGTCTCGTTCCCCGTCACCACGCGGCTGTCGAAGCCGTAATCAAGCACCTGCCCCGCAACCGGCCCGAGCGGCCAGCCGTCGGCGAGCGTGTTGCTCACGGACTGGGTGATGACGTCATCGAGGAAAAGATACGTGTGGGTGTCCACATTCGTCGGCTTCCAACGCTGCTGGAATGCCGCCGCGCGCACGACCGTTGTCTTGTTGATGGTGATGGGAGTCGGATTCACGACGTTCGGGAAGATGAGGCCGTTCGTTGAAGTCGGCGTGGAGCCATCGAGCGTGTAGCGAATCTCCGCTCCCGGCGTGGTCGTCGTGATCGTGAGGCTGAATGGCGCCGTCTTGATTCCGCGGTCCACATTGAAAGTCGTGTCGCCGACAAATCCATCGAGGCCCGCGGGATTCTGCGAGCCGGGCGACGGCACATCGAAAAAGCCCGTGTAGTTTTCGGTGTCGTACCGGCCAAAGGACTTGTCCTCGAACTGCGCGGAATACGTGTACGAATCCACCAGCGAATACACACCGGGCGTTCCGCTGTCCTTCGTCAATGCGAGGTATCCGCCGGCCTTGAGCAGCGTGAAGTTCGTGTGAAACTCATTCGCACCGAGCGTGGTGTTCTTTGCCGAGGCAAACACGACGATGTATCCGCCGGCGGGCAGGGAGTAATTCGGGAACGCCCATTTGTGGTCGTCCGCGGGAAGGTTGCTGTTCGTGAGGTAGTAGCCCGCGAGATTGATTGGCGCGGCCGTCAGGTTCGCGATTTCGATCCAGTCCGGCGTGTCCCCCTGGGAATCGAACAACTGCGTGTTGTCCGCGCAGAACTCGGTAATGCGCAGGTCCGGCGCAGTCAGCGCAGGCGGCACCGGCATATTGGTCGCGAGCAGGAACGGCGCGCCGTCGGCACGCACGTAGTACACCTCGCCCGCAAATCCCCCGCCCTGCTCAAAGTAGAGGTACTCGATCGTGTGATCGCCCGCCGCGAGATACTTCGGGCTCGAGGTAAACGAAGTCGGGCCGTGAACCGTGTCGTCCACGATCACATCCGCACCGTCGATGCGCAGGCGGCCGCCGTCGTCGTTGTTGATGCCGAATGTGTAATACCCGCTGAACGCGATGCGCAGGGTCGCCGTCGATTTCACCACGAAGTTATCGCCATTCCCGCCCGGAGGCAGTCCCTCGCCGCCGGGGAACACGCCCACCGCTCCGTCGCCCTGATTCACCGATGCCAGCCCCGTCTGCGTGAAAGTTCCCGTCGGCGTGATGGTGTTGGCGAACAATTGATCGCAAATGCTCAGGCTCGTCACCGCCACCGGCGACGAAAGCCGCGTCTGGCTCCAGCCGGCCGACGTGATGGTCAGCGGTCCGGCGAGCGAGATGGTCAGCGCCTGATTCACACTCGCGTACACATTCGTCGCCGTGAGCGTGTAGGTCGTGGTCGTGGCCGGATTCTCACTAAAGGAACCCGACGCAGCCACGGCACCGGGCCGCGACAAGAGCGTCACCGTATCCGCCAGCGAAGTCGTCCAGTTGAGCTGCGCGAGCCCGCCGGGGAGCAGCGCATTGTCCGGCGTTGTGAAGGAGGTGATCGACGGCGGCAGCCCGATGTTCACCGTCACCGATGCCGTCGCGCTGCCAAATGAATTCGTCGCAGTCAGCGTGTAGGTCGTCGTGCTTGACGGGGCGTTCAGATTCAGCGAACCGGTGCCCGTCGGCGTCACGTTGCCGATGCCCTGATTGATCGAAAGCGTCGTCGCGCCGACCGCGGTCCAGTTCAGCGTGATGGGTGCGCCTGCCACCACGGTGCTGTCGTTCACCGTGAAACTCGGGATCGTCGGCGGCTGGTCCACAAACACCGTGAAGCTCGACGTCCGCGTCTGCGCGCCGGTCGTGCCCGTCAGCGTGTAGGTCGTCGTGCTCGTCGGCGATGGAAACGTCACCGAGTTCGTCCCCGGCGTAATCGTCGGATTTCCCGGCAGCGTCGGCGTGATTGCCAGCGAGGCCGCGTACTTCGTGTCCCAGGAAAAAGTCAGCGTCGATGGCGTCAGCGAGGGCGACGTGATCACCGAATACGCGTTCGACGAAAACCCGAACAGCATCGGCGCCTGGTCCACGAGCGTCACCGGTCCCGTCGGGTCGCCGAGCAGCTTCAGCGAACCATCGTCGCCCGTCTTGTCGCCCGCTGCGATGCGCACGCGATTGTATGCGCCGCCGCCGCGCTCGTACCACAGATAGCAGAAATTGTAATCGCCCGCCGCGAGGTTCGCCACCGCGTAGGTATTCGTGTCGCCCGTCGGCACCATGTTCGTCAGCGTCTCTCCGCTGAACGTCGCATTCCCGTTCTGCGTGTTAATCTTCGTCCAGTTTGCCCCGAGGATCGACGCCTGGAAGCCGTCGTCGCCGTTGAACACAAACGTGTACGCACCCGGCGTCGTCACGCGGAAGCAGCACGTCGCCACCTGCACGAAATCCTCGTCATCCGCCGCCGTGTTCGTGAGGTACGTCGCCGCCGTCGCCGAGCCGCCGCCCGCATTGTTCGGGTCCTTGAAATCGATCACCGAAAACGCCGTGCTCGTGCTTCCCGGCGTGCTCGCCACCACGCCCAGCGCCGTGTTCAAATTCGAAATCTGCCACGCCGCATTCAGCGTCTTCGCCTCCTTCACGCCCCATTTTCCCGGCGTGCCCCACGGCTCGCCGAGATTCCACGGCGTCGCCTGCGAATGCAAAAAGCGCGGGTCCGTCCCCGAAAACAAATCCGCAATCTGCGCCTGCGTCAGCGAATTATTCCAAATCGCCACCTCATCGATCATCACCCGCGAAAACGAATTGATTCCCCCGTTATCCCGCGCGCCAAACACCAGCAAACTCGTCGAGTTCTGGATCGTCGCGCCCGGATTCGCCTGCTGCGACACGAGCTGGCTGTTCAGATAGATATTCTTGTTCGTCCCGTCGAACGTGCACACCACATGATACCACTGCGTATTCCGCACACCCGGCGAAGTCGTCCCCGCCCCCGTAATCACCGCGCCCGTATTAAAATCACCATTCCCCTGCGTGAAACCCGACCCGGTGCCGCGCGTCGTCCAGTCCACCTCATTGCTCGCCCCGCTCCGGCGCACCTGCCAGCCGTTCGGCTCGCCGTTCTTTGCCACAAACGGCACCCATTGATCCACCGGCCAGCCTTTCACCCAAAACGACACCGCAAAGCTCCCCGATGAATTGTAGAGCGACCCCGACCCCGGCACGACCGCATAGCAATTCGTCCCCGTCGAAGGCGTCGTGCGATTCCGCATATCCAGCGAGCGCGAATTCGTCCGCGTCGCAAACGGCGTCGCCACATCCGTGGAAAAAATCGGCGCCTGAGTCCCCGGCCCCGCCTGCGCATTGTTCCCCGCCCCCGAGGAATCCGCATACGAATCGCCATCAAAGTTCCAGTAACCCAGCAGCGCCGCATGAGCGGACCCGACGAGTGGTGCGACCAGCGCCGCAGCGACAGCAGCCGCGCGCAAGAGAGATGAACGGAAGGAGAGTTTCATGTAAGTTTGAGGTGAAGCGATCCGGGCGCCCCATTAGCGCCCAAAATGACCGCGTCACGTAATGAACCCTTCCACCCCCGTCGCGCAAGCGGAATCCCCCGCCACGGGTCGTTATCCCAAACAAACCAAGACTGTTTCCCAAACCATTCCCGAGCGCAGAACACCTGAATCCTTCCGCTTCCAAGGCTCGGTCTGACATCCCAAGCCCACACACAGAATCGCCCGCCAGCCACTGCTCACCGAACCGTTCCAGCTACATTCCACCGCGCACGACACAACTACTCGGATGTTCGCAACCTCGCGGCTGAAATATGCGAGTAGCGGTTTTGTAAAGGGGTGGTAAAATTTTGCACGGATATGCGCGGTTTTCTGGTAGTGCGACGGGTATGTCTGAATCCCAGCGCATCCTCGTAATCGACGACGACCGGAAACTTGCCCGCCTGATCGGCGATTATCTCGGCCCGCTGGGGTATGAGGTTTCGGCGGTTCATACGGGGCCGGAGGGCGTGGAAAAAGGCACGGGCGAGCAATGGCACGCGATCATCCTGGATGTGATGATGCCGGGGATGGATGGCTTTACGGTGCTAAAGGAGATCCGGAAGAAGAGCGAGGTGCCGGTTTTGATGCTGACGGGCCGCGGCGAGGAAGCGGACCGTATCGTGGGGCTGGAGATTGGCGCGGATGATTATTTGCCGAAGACGTTTTCGACGCGCGAGCTTCTGGCGCGGCTTCGCGCGGTGACGCGGCGGACGGCGCGGGCTTCGGCTCCGGACCCGGATGCTTTGCTGCCGGAGCTGGTGGTGGGGCAGCTTCGTGTGAATCCCAACACGCACACTGCGGTGCTCGGGGATCAGCCAATGACGCTCACGCCAGTGGAGTATGATATTTTGCACGCGCTGGCGCGGGCAAAGGGACGCGTGAAATCGCGCGAGGCTTTGATCGAGGATGTTCGCGACCGGCACTACGATGTGTTCGACCGGTCGATCGATGTTCACATTTCCGCGCTGCGGAAAAAGCTCGGTGATGACGCGAAAGCACCGCGCTACATCCGTACGATTCGCTCGGCTGGCTATCTGCTCTGCGATCCTTCCACGCCGCTATGAATGCGCGTTTTCCTATCTACGCGAAGCTGCTGTTCTGGTTCTTCGTAAATCTGCTCGTGCTGATTAGCGCCGGCTGGTTCGTGCTGCGCGGGCAGTTGCGGTTTACGATTTTTTCGGAGAATACGGTGACGGGCCGGGTCGCGCAGGTGGCGAATGAATTGGTGAAGGAGCTTCCCCTCGCCCACAGCCTCGCGTGGTCGGGCGTGGTGGAGAAATACAGCCGGAAGTACGGCGTGACGTTTTATTGCTACGATGACCGCGGGCGCTTGCTCGCAGGACCGGCTGTTCCGCTGCCGCGGATGATTCACAGCCGGATCAATGCATCGGCACGCCGCGCGCCGGGACCGCCCGGACCGGGGGGACGTCCGCCACGGGATAACAATTTCCCGCCGGAGGAATTCACGCCCGAGGATAGGCCGCCGCGGGATTTTCTTTTCGATGCGGAGCCTCCGGAAGGGCCGAATCCGCTTCGGATTGACGGACCTCCGGCGCCGGTGTCGCGTTTTGTCGCGGAGTCGTCGGATCCGCATCTTTACTGGGTTGGGATTCGAATTGAGCGACTGCTGGAAGATCGCCTTCCCGGCTATATTCTCACGTCCTCGGAATCCTCGACGGGGCGCGGGCTGTATTTCGATGTGCGTCCATTCATGTGGTACGGTGTCGGGGCGCTCGCCCTCTCGGTGCTGATTTGGTTTCCGTTTGTGCGCAGCCTTACCCGCGCAGTGAAGTCGATGCGCGACGCAACGGGGCGGCTCGCAGAGGGGGATTTTGAGGCGCGCGTGGCCGGAGGACGTCGCGACGAACTCGGCCAACTCGGCAGCGGCATCAACCGGATGGCCGGCCGACTGAAGGGGTATGTGGACGGACAGAAGCGATTCCTCAGCGACGTGGCGCACGAGCTTTGCGCGCCCACCGCGCGTCTGCAAATGAGCGTGGGTGTTCTGGAACAGCGTGCGCCCGAATCGGAACGCGAGCGCCTCGCGGATGTTCGCGAGGAAGTGGAGCACATGTCGGCGCTCGTTCATGAACTGCTCCAGTTTTCAAAAGCGAACATCGGCGCGAGGCAGACACAGTTGCAACCGGTGGATGTGCTCGCGCTGGCAAGGAAGGCGGCTCATCGCGAAGGCGGCGACGACGGGCGCGTGATGATTGCAATTCCCGAAGGCGGGCATGTTCTCGCAGAGCCGGAGTTGCTCCAGCGGGCGCTTGGGAATCTGATTCGCAATGCCATCCGTTACGCCGGTGATGCCGGGCCAATTCATGTAACCGCGGAGCCGCATGGCGAGGAACTGCACATCACGGTGAGCGACGAAGGACCGGGAATCCCGGAGGCCGCGCTGCCAAAAATATTCGACCCATTTTACCGTCTTGATGAAGCCCGCACGAAGGAAACCGGCGGCGTAGGCCTCGGCCTCGCCATCGTGAAAACGTGCGTGGAAGCATGCAACGGTGCCGTCACCGCCACGAACCGCAAACCCAAGGGCCTCGCAGTGACGATCGCTCTGAAACGCGCCTAGCGCTGGCCGCTTACTTTGTGGCGATGACGCGGAAGTAGCGCGGTGTGGAGTTTGCGGCCGTTGCCGAGCGGTAGGTTACCTGTTCGAGTCCGTTGCCAAGTTGAGTCGTGCTCACGAGCACAGTCGTTGCGTTCCATCCGGCTAAATCCGTGGATTCCTGAACCGCCCATGTGACATCGACTGCGAGGTGGCGACGCGTGAAGGTGATGCTCGGGTAGTCGGTGCCGGAGACGTTGACCTTCCCAGCCGTGCTGAGCGCGGATGCGTCGTGAAAGCGGGGATTTCGTCCGTAGGCGTACTCAGCGAAGTTCGTCATGCCGTCGCCATCAGCATCGGCAGTCGTGGTCACGGGAGCGCCGATGGTCTCGACTTCGCCGAGGGTCCAATGATTGAACCGCCAGCCTTCAAATCCGTTCGCGTTGTCGGCATCGCCCAGTCCGGGCGTGCCCCCGGTGGTCGCGCTGAGCGCCCATACGTTTGGAAGCGGCGCGCTGGGCGTGCCGTAGTCGTTCCAGTTGGGCGAGGCATTGCGGACGACGAGCGAGTATCCACCGCCATCGCTCTGCGGGAACCACGATGGCTCGTATTTGAATTCGAGGACCTCCTCGCCTTGGGAATCGACAATTCGCAGCGTGTCGCCGCTGTTGCTGAGGTTGCCAATGTATTGTCCGCCAATGGTAGCGCCCGCGCCGTAGCGCTGGATGAATGCAGCCTGATTGCTCACGAGGACGGTCCGCGCTCCGGGTGCAAGCGATGCTCCGAGCGGGAACGTAAATTCGATTCCCCGCGTGAAGCGGGCTCCGGCAAGGCTGAGTGTCGTGCCGCCGGTATTGACGAGTTCGATGTATTCGAAATCCGACGCCGAGACTCCCGGAATCGCCGTCGCCTCAGGAATACTCGGAACAGCCGGAGCGTAGTTGATTTCGGATACGCGAAGCTGGTTTTGCGCAGCAGTGGGTGCAGCGGTCCAAGCCTGTGAAATCAGCAGCGTATTGTCCGGCCGGCGGAGTTCGATGGCTTCGCCGCGGGCCGACAGCGAACCACTGTAAGGACCTACTACAAGCCGGTACTGCCCGCCAGTCGCTCCGCTGGTGCGGACTCGGAACGCCGCAGGTGAGCGGGATACGTGAAGGCGTCCGATGTTCTCGACTCCCGTGGTATATGCGGGAATCACGGTTCCCGCCGGGAATGTGTATTCCACCGCTCCCGTGAGTTTCCAATCGGAGAGGTCCACGGCCACGCCGCTAGTATTACGGATCACAAAGTACTCGTCGTCCTGATTCGCCGATGCCGGATTAAAGTCGATATCCTCGATCACGAGCGCGGGACTCGCACTTTGCGAGGCAGGAATGCCGAGGGCTGCCGCGTTGTTGAACAAATACTGCCGACGCCCGACGAGGAACGGGAACGTGGAGTTGCCGGTCTCATGTCCCGTAAGCTGCGAGGTCTGCGGAGGATTTGGATTGCTGTTCAAAATGCGCATCGCCTGCAAACGAGCACCGTGCGTGTGTGTCGCAGCGTCGAGCACACCGCCAAATTGTTGGGTCGCGTTTCCATCGACCCACCAACCCCATTTCTGCAGCTCGCGGTCAGCGTCAGTGAGGAATGTGGGGCCCGCATTCGGTGGAAGATAGCTGAGCCGCGGAACCATCAGAATGTCACTGGACCCGACGCCGGCATTAAGCACATGAATCGCGAGAACATTCGTCCCAACCCGCAGCGCAGGGATTCCCGTCGCCGAGATGTCCATGCTTTCAAAAGCCACAGCCGCGGCTTCATCGCGCGTGACGTTGGAAATCGCCGTGGAAGGATCATTCGTCATCGAGACATCGGTATCATTGCGCCCGACGACAGCGGTCCCGTTGATGTAGGCACGGAAGCCATCCTCGTATTTCATGCCGAGGAAAAGCGTGCCGATGTTTGCCAACGCAGCAGCGTCGGGGATCGTGAACTCCACGCGGACGTAGCAGGTTGCGTTGGTATTGAACATGGCACCGACGTTGCCTCCTGCTCCGACGAGGTTGAGGTAATTCGGATCGTTGTCGGTGGCGTAGCCGATGCCGGTGCTGGCGTCAGTCCAGTTGGCGATGTTTGGCGGGGCGGTGTAGTTCGTCCATTGGTTCGCGCCCGCACCTGCTGTGAGCGTGAAGCCGCCGTTTGCTGCAGACGGAATGAGCCATTTGCACGGCGTGGCGGTACCGTCGAAAATCACCGTCTCCACCGGCGGCGGCCCCGCGGGCGGATCGATGCGGTCGATTAGTGAGCTGACCCGGTTATCCCAGACGCCGTTGGACGCGGTGGAGGATATCAAAATCTGATCCATCAGAGTCCGCGAACGCCGCAGGAACATCGCATTCAGCTCCGGCACGTTGTAAACAAGCTGCATGAGATGGTTTCCACCACCGCCCGACGGGAAAGTGCCCTGCGAGTGGATTTCGTCGTCGAAATAGTTCTGCGCACCCCACCACGAATGCCCGAAACTGAGGTCCTGATCCCACGGAAGGGCAAACCACTCTTTCGTGCCCATCGTGTCGCGGTAAATGTAGTAGTTCTTGTGCCCCCAATCGGTGTTCGCAATGAGGCTGTGAACGACGCAGAAATTGATCAGCGCCGGGACGTTCACGTTGTCGTAGAGATACTGGCGTCGCTCAGCCAGCGTCCGACTGGCGTTAATGCCCGCAACAAACGCGGCGAGGTCACTGTTGTCCTCAAATTCGCGCGTCTTTTTCTCCGCACCGGGAGCGGTCGAGCTTTCGAGGGAGTTGTACATTTTGTAAAGCGCGCCATCCTCATCGAGTCCGCATCGATCGAGATATTCCTCGTTTCCGTCCTCGACCATATCTGCGAGCGAAAAGAACTGCATGGTCTCTGACGATGTCGCACGGCGGACGTGGAGCTGCTCGGAGAAGTGCGACGCCGCATGTTTGCTGTCGGCCCACGCCGACCAAGCAAGCGTATTGCGGAGCTTGGATTTATCCGCATAGTTCGAGAGGAAATTCACGCTGCGGATTTCCTTCTCTCCTTCCTTCCACTTGAAACGATTGTCTTTGTTGAAGTTCAGGTTGTAGCTCTTTTTCGGGAAGCCCTGCGTGCTTTGGCCGTGGATGTTCACGAAAACGTAATCGTAGAACCGCCCGAGGAAGAACACGCTCGCGCGAGTTCCAGTGGCAGTGTCTGCGTTTGCCGGGTTTTCGATGAACCAGTGAAGCACCGGCAACAGCGTGGTATAGCCGGAGTCCGGCGCGATGGTGCCGTAATACTGGTCCGTGTCCTGACCGGCGATGCCATCGAGGTCGATAAAGAGCGGGTCGGTCGTGGTGTTGTTGGCGCTGTCCTTGGCGATGATGCGCCATCGGATCATCTGGCCGGGGCTGAGTCCGGTTGTCGGGATGCTCGCGGTGTAGATTTTGTCGCCGGCGAGAACATCGGGTGCGACGCCATTATCGAGCATCGTCACAAGCGTCTCGGCGCTCCACATCGTCCGGTAAGCGACCTGAACGGTGCCGACCGCATTCAACGTCGCTGACACCTTACTCGTAATCACCAGCGGCGCGCTGCCAGCACCGCCAATCGGCGGTGCTGGATTATTTGTTGTGTTGGCAACATGCGGACCAACAGCAGTCAGCGGCGCACTATTCGCGAGACCCGGGGTCTTCGCGGCAAAGTAAACTGAATTCCCGCTCGTTGCAGAAACCGCGTCAACACTGGCACGCAAAAGCACGTTTGGCGCTCCCACCGCGTTGTTCATCAACTGGATTGCAAGAATGTTGGTACCCGCCACGAGGGGTCCACCTGTTTTCGGAACGGTCGCGATGCGAAAGCGACCAGGATCCTGAGGAACGCTCGAAGCCGCGGGGCTGTTCCAAGACGGACTCGCCGGCGCGTTTGCCGAGAGGACCTGGACTCCGTTAATCCACGCAATGAAGCCATCGGCCTGCTGGATGTTGAGGTTCACGGCACTGATCGCATTGAGGTCTGCGATCGTGAATGGAATTCGGATGTAAGCTGACGGATTGGTCCCTGCGCCAGTAATCGTGGACAGGCTCGTCGTATAATCGTTGGGATCAACTCCAGTGGTGCTGGTTCCAAACTGAGTTCCCATCAAAGTGTCCGCTCCGGCGGCGATATCGGCGATTTCGGTAGCCGTGAGATTGCGGTTGTAGAACCGCGTGTCGTCCATCAATCCGGTGTAACGCTTCCAGTACGGGTCATGCGAACGTCCCATTTCGACGGCTTGATTGGTAGCCCATCCCCACGTGCCCGTATTTACAGTCGAACCGGCCGGCTGGCCATCAACGTAGATCGTGACCGTTTCACCGACTCCCGTGTTCAACGTCACGGCAATGTGATGCCACAAATTGTCGCTCACATTCACATTACTGACCAGCGAGCAGTAGTTCCCTTGCGACTGCAGCACAATCTTACCGTCATCTTGCTGGACGATTACAATTCCTACTCCGACGCCGGTTCCAGCCCTGCGATCCCAGAGCATTGCTCCCGAACTGCCAGCACCAATTGGCGGGTTCGCCTTCATCCAAAAAGTGACGGTCGAAGCCGGAACATTGAATGCGGTGTTCAGAGCGGACGAGTTCACCGCGAGCCCCATCTGATCGTTCTCGCTGCCGACGAAATTGAGCAGTCCGGTTCTCTTCATCGGAATGGGCGACGTATCGGTCGTAGATGCGAGATGCGTCACACCGAGGTTGCTTCCGAATCGGCTTGCCGGGCTGGTATCCCACGCCACCTGGCCGTCTGAAACGTTGTAGCGATACTGGCAATTCGCGGAGGCAATAAGCGGCACTGTCGGAACCGCAGCATGTCCAAGAGCCGCCGTTCCTGCGGTCCACGTAGCATCATTATACGGCTCGTTGCCGCCTCGCCAGAGCGCAGCAGCAGCAGGCCCGGTGGTCGCGTTTGGGATGAGTCGCTTGGAGGCGCTCGCGGCTGTAACGAGCGGCGACACCGTTCCGGCCTCGGTTATGCCGTAGGTTCCATCCGCTCCTTGTGGAGGATAGGGATTCCAAAACTGAACGACGGTCGTACCTCCATTGGTCTCGGCCTTTGTCAAAGCAAGATACTCACCGCCTGCATCGAGCTTGAAATTCGTGTGCAGATTCTTGAGCGGATTCCGCCTGTCCTTGTTGGACGCAAAGACGACGAGATACTGCCCGGGATTCAGAGTCTTGCTCGGAAATGCCCATTTCCTCAACTGTGTGGCGCTGTCCGTGAGATACCAGCCGGAGAGGTCCACGACTCCGGCGCTCGTGTTCTTTATTTCGATCCAGTCTTCGTGGTTTCCGTCTTCATCCAGAATGCTTTCCACGTTGTTCGCCATGAACTCGGTGATCGCGAGCTGGGCCTGAACGGCGCTCAGTGGCGTCAGGGATAAAATGAGGAGCAGGGTGTTCCGTATGAGGTGCATATTCGTTTCGGTAACACAATTCCGTCGCGTCGCGACAGGGAATTTGTAACGCAGTCGTACCCCGCCGGCGCTTGGGGCAGAATACCCTTCCCCGCGCAACTCTTCCCCGCTAACGCTCCAGCGCAATGAATCCACTGCTCGAAGACCCACTTTCCGACCCGATTTCGATTTACCGCTATCGCGACGCCATCGCCGCGGTCGATTTGATGGCCGTGGCGATCGCGCATCTCGACTTTTTTTCATGGCTGGAAAAACACCCCGCGACTCCGGGGATGATCTGCGCCGAGTTTCAAATCGATCCGCGTCCGGTTGATGTGATGCTCTCGCTCTTCGCGGCGCAGGGGCTAATTCAGCAGAATGGTGGCGTCTGGATTCTCACGCTCCGAGGACGGGAGCATCTGTCGGCATCGTCACCTTGGAATCTTTCGCCGTACTTCGCGTCGATGAAGGACCGGCAGCCGACCCTCGATATGCTGAAGGTGCTGAAAACCGGGAAGCCCGCAAACTGGGGCAGCTACGACCCGCAGGCGTGGGCGCAGGCGATGGAACGTCCGGATTTTGCAGCCTCGTTTACCGCTGCGATGGATTGCCGCGGAATCCTTCTCGGGCCTGCCCTCGCGGCAAAACTGGACCTCTCCGAGCACAAGTCGCTGCTCGATATCGCAGGCGGTAGCGGCATCTATGCATGCGCAATCAAGGCGCGGCACAAACACGTGAAAGCGACGGTTTTTGAACGTCCGCCCGTGGATCGCATCGCTCGCGAATACATCGCAAAACACGGCGTCGAAGCCGATGTCGTGGCCGGCGACATGTTCAAGGATGCGCTTCCGGCGGGATACGACGCACACCTTTGGTCCAACGTCCTGCACGACTGGGACGAGGAAACCGTTCAGCAACTCATCGCGAAATCCGCCGCTGCGCTTCCGCGCGGAGGGTTGATCATCATCCACGACGCGTTTTTGAATCGCGAGAAAACCGGCCCCCTTCATGTTGCCGAGTATTCCGCCCTGCTGATGAATATCACCGAAGGACGCTGCTACGGCACCGGTGAAATCGCACGGTACCTTTCCGAGGCGGGTTTTGATTGGGTGGATCACCAGCCGACAGCCGTCGCACGGAGCTTCATCGTGGCACGCAAACCCTAGCCCTTTCGCTACACATCCGGCCGATAGGTCCGCCCTTTCCATTCCACACCGCGACCGTGGGACAGCCGCCAGCTATTGATCGCGATGCCCATGAAAACGAGAATTGCCGCCGGATGTAAGATTGCCGACGACCACGCCAGCCGCATTCGCCACGTAACGATTACGCGCATGCTCCAGACGAGCACCGCGTTCCACAATGCGATCTTCCCAAGCCGCGCATCGAGCCACGCAACGGAGGGAATCAACCACACGAAAAGGAGCGACGCGAGAAACAGCCAGAACAGCGTCCGCTCGCGGTCGAATGCAGCGCGGAGATTCTTCGAAAATCCAGCCCAGCTTTCTGCGAATGAACGGTACATCCGCACCGTGGAAAAGCGGACGGAGTCGCAGTTCACCAATCTCATCCCCTCGCCCATTCGCGCCGCAATCTCGCGACCGAGCGCAACGTCCTCCACGACATGAGACCGCACCGCGGCGTGGCCACCGATTTGATCGTAGGCTTCGCGCGTGAAGAACATGAACTGTCCGTTTGCCGCCCCAAGAGGCCGCGTCCAACGCGCACCAAGACGTCGCGCAACTGCGGGGAATCTTTGAAGCAGAGCGACCAGCCAGTGATGCGCCATCGTCATTCCAATAATTGCGAGAGTCGGCACAACAAGCTTCTCGCCGATCGTCACGGTGATGAACCGCGGCCAAGCCGAAAGCAGGCTGATCCGATGTTTCCGCGCGTACCCAACCGCAGCCGCCAGCAAACCCGGCGAATGAGTCGTGTCGGCGTCTGTGAAAAACAGAAACTGTCCCGAAGCGGCACCAGCGAGCTGATGACACGCCCAGCCTTTTCCTGTCCACCCCTCAGGAAGCTCCGTCCCGCGCATGAGCCGCGTCTTTTTGGAGGGATGCGCCGCAAACAGAGCCGACACCTTCTCACCCGTACCGTCCGTCGAATGATCATCCAGCACGATTAGTTCGTAGTTGGGATATTCCTGCGACAGAAGCGAAGCCACGCAGGCCTCGATGTT
Organism: Verrucomicrobiaceae bacterium; assembly: GCA_005791535.1. Classification (GTDB taxonomy): domain Bacteria; phylum Verrucomicrobiota; class Verrucomicrobiia; order Chthoniobacterales; family Chthoniobacteraceae; genus SXWH01. The sequence goes on from SXWH01000038.1 coordinate 14,781, forward strand.
CAGCGCTTCATTCCGGGCGGGAACGAGGACTGAAATCATCGGGGCTTCATCCGGCACTTTCGCCGGGGGCAGACTGCGGAATACCGCGAAGTTGGCGATCATCGTCAGCATCGCAATGGCGAGAATGATGAAAATGATGATTTGTCCGACGAGCATCGCCGTCCGGCACTGCACGAATCGCTCCCAGATTGCAAGCGACGCGCGAGCGAAGTTCCGTCGATGCGAAATCTTCCGCACTTGACCACTAACATCCGTTGAGCGCACGGGTTCAAAAAGTCGCCGACCACCAATGCTTCACACCGTTCCGTCCATACTCCGTAAAACGCAGTTCCCTGCCCCGCGGGAGGTCTGTTCGTGAACCGCGAGACCGTGACGACAACCCTCCGGTGGGCGGGCGACTGGCCGTGGACGCTTGGCGTTACAGCCGCCGTGGTGTTGGGAGCCACCGCAGTCATTTTGTATCGCCGCGATGTAGCAGGTAGCAGCAAAACGTTGCGAATCCTTCTACCGCTGCTCCGCGGCCTCGCGGTCGCCCTCATCGTACTCATGTTGAGCGGCCCTGTTCTTCATCATAGGCGGGTTGTGGGAACGCTTGCGCGCATGATCGTCGCAATCGACTCCTCGGAATCAATGCAGCTTACTGATTCGGCAATGGAGTCCGGGCGGAAAATTGCGATCGCCCGCCGGCTCGGGCTGCTCGAAGGCGTGCAGGTTCCCCTGCACCTTCCGGATGCAGCACAAAAGCTGGCCGATGCCCGGGGGATGGTCGCCGGGCTCGCTGCGTTGGAGGCTCCCGATGCCGTGGTCATCGAAAAACTGCGTGCGGATTTCTCAGCCAAGACCAGCGCGGCGGAGGCGGATGCCGCGAAGGCTGGCGCCAATCCGGAAGTCCTCAACCGGCTGCGAGAGGAACTGACAAAGCCAGCCGCGGACCTCGCGAGACGCGAAATTCGCGGTGTTGAAGATCGCTCGCGAACAGCCTCGGAACTCGGAAAACTCGGTGAACTGGCTGGCCGGTGGTCCCGTGACCTTTCGGACATTTTCCAGCGGCAAATCGACACCGACCCATCGCAAGCGCCGCTGAAAACAGCCCTCGCAAAATTCGACGGCATGCCGCGCTGGCAGCGTGTTCAAGCTTTGCTGTCCGAAGGACGCCTCGAACAACGCGTGCTCGCAACGCTCGCAAAACAACACGATCTGCAAGTCGTCCTGCTTGAAAACGGCGAGGTGAAATCGTTCTGGCAACCCGGAAACCCCGACGCTCCCACTCCCCCGGCAGCGCTTCCGAAACCGGAGGGCCAGGTGACCAACCTCACAAGCGCACTGAAGTTCTCCGCCAGCGACGAGAGCAAGGCCGAGCGCGGAGCCGTCCTTTTGTTTACCGACGGCCAGCACAACTCCGGCGAAGGCCCGCTCGACACTGCTAGGATTCTGGCCGGCAGAAAAATGCCCGTCCACACCGTGGGAATCGGAAGCCGGATGCCGCCCCGCGACCTCGCAGTGATCGCGGCCACGTTGCCGGATGCCGTGTTTTTCGAAGACCGGGTTCGCGGCGAAATTACGCTCAAAGAGGAAGTCGCGGCTGGGATGCCGTTCACGCTTTCCGTCAAGGACGGCGACAAAGTCGTGTGGGAGAAGCAATTCGTCACCGAGGGCCGCGCCATCCGCAAAGTTCCGGTGGATTTCGCCATCAAGGACATCGCCGATGCGAAGCTCAAACAGCAGGCACAGGGCTTCGAAGTGCTGGGCGCTGCAATGGAACTCACAGCGACAGTCAGCGGCCTCGAAGGCGACCGGGAAACGGCGAACAACTCGCTCCCGCTTCGATTCCGCGCGGTGACGCAGAAGCGGCGCATCCTGATTCTCGATGGACGGTCACGCTGGGAGACACGCTATTTGAAGAACCTCTTCGAGCGGGATGAGAAATGGGAGGTCAATGCGGTCATCGCCGGCGCGACGAGCGAACAGGGTTTCATCCGCGGAGACAAACCCGGCACGCTACCGAACGAACAGAAGCTCGTCGACGGATACGACCTGGTGATATTCGGCGAAGTGCCGAAACAGCACCTTCGCGAGGAAGAGCAGCGCTGGCTCGCGGACTTCGTCGGCAAGCGCGGCGGCGCGATGCTCATCATCGACGGCGATCGCAATTTGCTGCGCGAATACCGGGACACACCGCTCGCTCCCGTCTTCCCCGCCGAATGGAGCGGCGAAGGCGTCCGCTCGGGAATTACCGCGCTCAAGCTCACCGAACGCGCAGCCAGTGTCGGTGCCTTTGCGATGACGCAGGACCCGGCGACCAATGCTGATACATGGCAGAAATTGCCGGTGCCTCACTTTGTCTCGTCCGTGAAGCCCCTTCCCGGTGCCGAGGTATATATCGAAGCCGAGGCGGGCACCTCCAAACTGGCCGCTGCAATCCTTCGTCCATTTGGTGCCGGGCGCGTGTATTACCATGCGTTCGACGACTCATGGAGATGGCGGCACGAGGTCGCGGATCAATACCACGTGAAGTTCTGGAACCAACTTGCGAGCTTCGTCGCTGAACCGCCTTTCGCAGCGAGGGACAAGTTCGTGGCGCTCGATGCCGGCCGATTGACTTATAATCCCGGCGAGACCGCGGATTTTCGTGTCCGGCTTCGCGACGGCGAAGGAAAACCGGTCAGCGACGCAGCCGTCTCGGCGGTCCTTTATCGTGACGGGCAGAAGGTAGCGTCCATTTCACTCACGCCCGACCCCGGCGGTCTGTACCGCGGCAAATCCGCCGCGCTCGAACCGGGTAATTACGAAATGGCTGTCGAGAGCGCTGTCGTTCCCGAGGGCCAGCTAAAGGCGCGCACGCAGTTCAAAGTCGCGCCCCGCGAAAGCGCTGAGAAAACCCTGCTTTCGGTCAACGAAGACCTACTGCGTCAAATCAGCACCGCGAGCAATGGCGAGTATTTCCGCGAGGAACAATGCGACGAACTCGTCGCAAAGCTCAAGGGATTGAGCGACGGACGCGTCGAGGAACGCGATACCGTGCTCTGGCAGGAATGGCCGTGGTTTGCACTGATTGTGGGACTGCTCACAATCGAGTGGATTATTCGCAAGCGCTCAGGGCTACTTTAGCTCAACGCTCCCGGCATTTCTGCGCTGCGTTCCGGAATTCGTGCGCACCTCCGCGTCTATCACTCGGACACACACTTCCCGCATTTCCATTCTTATCCGGAATCTTAATTGGAATAATTCTTGATAAGGAATAGCCACACGCTAAAGAGGGCGCATGGCAACGCCTGCAAATCAGAATCAAAAAGCCGACGAGACCATCCATGGTCGGGGTCTCCGAATGACCGACCAGCGGCGCGCCGTGTATGATGTTCTCATGGGCGAGCGCGACCACCCCACCGCAGTGGAAGTATTCACACGGGTGCGTGCAAAAGTGCCCACCATTTCTCTCGCTACAGTCTACAACTGCCTCGACACTCTCACCGGATGCGGACTCGTGAAAACCGTAACACACGAACGCGAGCCAGCACGCTATTGCCCGAACCTCGAGGAGCACGCTCACTTTTTCTGCGAATCGTGCGGCACGGTTACCGATCTCCCGCTGCGAAGCCGCAAGCGCGCGGAAGACGTTTGGGAGTTCCCGGGCGAATTCAACATTTCGCACCACGAAGTTTCATTCAGCGGCACCTGCCCGAAATGCTCGGCGAAGGCCGCCAAATCAAAGCGCTAATCGTTTTACAAATATATGAGTCTGGAAATCCGCAATCTTCACGCACGCATCGCCAGCAATGGCACTGACATTCTTAAGGGCCTCGATCTCACCATCGAAAAGGGACA
>SXWH01000267.1 GCA_005791535.1 Verrucomicrobiaceae bacterium
CATGCCCGGCATCGAGTCACGGGCACCCGAGCGCACTGCGACGAGCAGGGGCATTCCGGACGTTGCGCCGAACTTGCAGCCCATGATCTTCTCCATGTTCGCGACGCCTGCTTCCATCTGCTTCTGGAGCTCGACAGGATACGTGCGCTTGTGGGCGTAGAAATAGGTGCAAACTTCCGTCGTGATGGTGAATCCGGGAGGCACGGGGAGACCGATGCGGGTCATCTCTGCGAGGTTTGCGCCCTTGCCGCCGAGGAGGGCCTTCATGCCGCCGTCGCCGTCCGCCTTGCCGGCGCCCCAGGTGTAAACGTATTTCGTGGATTTGCCCGCGGACTTCGCCGGGGCTTTTGCTGCTGCTTTTGCCATTGTGTTTGTGTGTGTGGTTTAGAGTGAAAGTGACGCGCGCCGCGCGACGGGGAACCGCAGTGACGGGCGAAAAGGAGCGCGGTGTATGGCAGGGAAAAACCGAGATTCAAGCCGTTTTCACTGTCGGGGAACGAATACCGGTGACTCCGCGTCGCCCGCGCCGGACGATTTCCGCTTCGTGGAGCCAACATTTTCGATGGTTCGGGATTGTCGCTCCGTCAAAGCATCACTATCTCCAGCACTCTCTTTATGAAAACCACGCTCGCACTCCTTGCCGCACTCACCTTCACCGCAACCCTTCAGGCCGCCGACGCCAAGCCGCTCAAAGTCCTGCTCATCACCGGCGGTTGCTGCCACGATTACGCAAAGCAGAAGGACATTCTGAAGACCGGAATCGAGTCGCGCATCAACGCCGAGGTCACCCAGATTCATACGGATGACAAGAGCACCAAGCCGCCGCTCGCCATCCTTGGAAACCCGGATTACGCGAAGGGCTTCGATGTGGTCATCCACGACGAGTGCGCGGCAGACATCAAGGATCCCGAAATCGTGAAAGGCGTTCTGAAGCCGCACTCCGACGGCATCCCCGGCGTGAACCTCCACTGTGCGATGCACTGCTATCGCGTGGGAAATCCCGGAACTCCGCAGAAGGCGGGCACACCCGAGGCGCTGTGGTTTGATTACCTCGGGCTCCAGTCCAGCGGCCACGGACCGCAGGAGCCGATTACGATTTCCTACACGGCGAAAGACCACCCCATCACCAAGGCGCTGGAGAACTGGACCACGATCAAAGAGGAGCTTTACAACAACATCCAGATCACGACCGGCAAGGAGTTGGCGAAGGGCGCACAGGTCGTGAAGAAAAAGAAGAAGCAGGCCGACGGCAGCGAGACGGTGGAGGAGCAGACCACCGAGACGGTCGTCGCGTGGACCAACCTTTACAACAACAAGACCCGCGTTTTCTCGACGACGATCGGTCATAACAATGCGACCGTGGAAGACCCGCGCTATCTCGACCTCGTGACGCGTGGCGTGCTGTGGGCGACAGGGAAACTCAGTGACGACGGGAAGATCGCCGAAGGCTACTCGAAGAAGTAGGGCGAGTCAGTCGAGCCAACGAAATTGAAGCGGCCCGGGCGGAAACGTCCGGGCCGTTTTTGTTCCTTGGTCAGCAGTCGCCCGCGCCGCAGGTTCCCGCGATGGCATAGCAATCCACGCACAAAACGCGGCCGCCCACCTCGGTGGCGTCGGGCTTTCCGCATTCGGAGCAAATTTGCGGCGGCTTGCGCATCAGCGAGTGAACGCGTGTGAAGTGGCCATCGTCGAAACCCATCGCGCGTTTGATTTGGTAGTCCCGCTCGAGCACATTCGGGTGCGCCTGCCACGTGCGGTATTTGTCCCACGGGATGAATCCGCGCAACGCCGCCCAAAGCCCGGAGCAGGGGACCGGGTAGTCGCTTCCGTGGAGCAGGCGGTCGCGCAGCAGGCCGGGCATTACGCATTTTCCCGCGTAGCGTCCGCGCAGTGGAACATTCCAGGCACTCGTGTCGCCGTAGAGATTCGGGAAGCGATCGAGCATTTTCACGAACTCGTGGAAATACTCCGGGTCGCCCAGTCCGCTCTTCGTGGCGGAGTGCGCGGCGATGCACGTCACACCGATTTCCAGCGGCTGCACGAGCACGTTCGGGTCGGAGTATTTTGGCTCGATGACCTGCACCGTGTGTTCGCCGCCGGTGTGCGCAAGCAGCGGCAGTTTTGCCTCGGCCATGCGCTCCCAAAACTTCCGGTAGCGACGGTCGTTGCAATCCACGTTGTGGCAGTTTGGCAGGAGTTTCAGCATCACGGCACCTCCGGCGAGGCAGCGTTCGAGTTCCTCCAGCGCATCGGGCCGCGCGGGATGAATGCTCACGGCTGGCAGGAACTCGCGGTGTTGTTTGCACAGGCGCAGCAGGTAGTCATTCGGCACGTAAAACGAACCGGCGTCCTGCTTCGTGCCGTCGGGTGAATACACTTCATCCTGCGCGAGCAGGACGATTGCGCCGAGCGACGACGTGCGAACGAGCGTGAGCAGATGTTCCGCGAACCGCTGGTCAAAGTCCTCCGCTTGAATCGACAGGCCGCCGAGACCGATGTGGCGAAGCATGTAAGCCGCCATCGGTTTCTGCCACCAAGTCGCACCGAGCTTCACCCAGCAACCCGAGCCGCTGCGGCCGTTGCCGACGAGGTGAACGTGCATGTCTATTGGAGTATTCATGGCGAGCGAGGTTCCACATTGAGAAGGTGGCGGACGAAGAAATCCATCCGGCGCCGGCTGGCGTAGGGCGTTTCGGCGGCGCCGTGGTTGGTGGAGGGCATGACGAGGAGGTCGAAGTCTTTGTCCGCTTTCACGAGGGCGTTGGCGACTTGCATCGTGCTGGCGGGGTCCACGTTCGTGTCCACTTCGCCGACGACGAGGAGGAGTTTGCCGGTGAGTTTGTGGGCGTGGACGACGTTGGAGTTCTCGGCGTACCACGGGCCGACTTCGCCGAGCCACGCTTCGTTCCACCAGATTTTGTCCATGCGATTGTCATGGCAGCCGCAGTCCGCGACGCCCACTTTGTAGAAGTCGCCAAAGTGCAGGAGGCCGGAGAGCGTGTTTTGCCCGCCCGCGCTGCCGCCGTAGATGCCGACGCGGGTGAGGTCCATCCAGGGACGCGTTTTCGCTGCGGCTTTCATCCATGCGATACGGTCTGGGAATCCTGCGTCCTTGATGTTGCGCCACGCGACGTCGTGGAATTTTTTGCCGCGCCAGTTGGTGCCCATGCCATCGAGTTGCACCACTATGAAGCCCAGCTCGGCCATCATGTGCTGGCGTGTCTGGCGTCCCCATTCTTTCGGCGCGAAAAAGCCGTGGGGCCCGGCATAAATTTCTTCGATGACGGGATACTTTTTCGCGGGGTCGAAATTGGATGGGCGGATGATGATGCCGTGGATGTCGGTCGTCCCATCGCGGCCCTTGGCGACAAAACGCTCGGGCATTGTCCAGCCGGCGGCGATTTGCGCGGTGGCTTCGGCTTTTTCGAGCATGCAGGAGAGTTTGCCGGTGGTGGTGTCGCGGACTTCGGTGACGGGCGGTAGGTCGACGCGCGAGTAGGTATCAACGAGCCAGCGGCCATTCGGCGAAAGCGTGAGGTCGCCGCCGCGTCGGCCGCCGCTTCGGGTGCCGTCGCCGCCGGTGATGACGGTGAAGCCGGAGCCGTCGAAGTTCACGCGGGCGATGTGGAAAAAGTAGGGGTCTTGTCCGGCGTGAAAGCCCATGACGCGGAGCCAGAGCTGCTGCTTTTCCTCATCCACGCGGATGACGCTGGAGACGTTCCATTCACCGCTCGTGATGCGGTTTTTCAGCGCGCCGGTTTTGGCGTCGAAGCGGTAAAGGTGGTTCCATCCGTCGCGCTCGCTGGCCCACAGGAAGTCGCTGGTTTTATCGAGCCAGCGCGACCACGTCTTCTGCGAGTAGTCCACGAACGTCGCGCTCTTTTCCTCGACGAACGTGCGCGCCTCGCCGGTGGGTTTCAAGGCAACCCAACGGAGGACTTGATGCCCGCGCTCGTTGTAGAGGAAGACGAACTCGGAACTGTCGGCCTGCCAGCGGAATTCGCCGAGGCTCCACGGTTTCGGAAAGAGGTCGTTTTTCACCGCGACCGGTTTTCGCACGGCGATGTCGAAAAGGCGCAGCTTCGGCTCGGCGATGCGGTCGCCGGGCTTGAGATACTGCTGCTTGTGGAGCTTTGGCTGGAGTTGGTCCTTCGGCGATGACTCGACGAAATAGACCGTGTACTCCTGCTCAGGCCGCTCCTGCACGGCGACGACGAATTTTCCATCCGGCGAAAAATACGCGCGGTCGAGATACGGGTCGTCCTTCGTTCCGTCGCGCGAAAGCTGAACCTCCTCGCCGGTCTCACGGTGCTTCAGCCAGAAGTTCGCATCGCGTGTGAAAGCTTTCCACTGCTGCGGGGGCTGTTGCGGTTGCGGCGGCTTTGGACGCGGCTCCTCCTTTTTGACCGCTTCGGCTTTCGGTTCGGGGATGACTGCCTCGATTTCCTTCGCCCGTCCCTCAAAGACGCCGAGCGGCACGCCGCCGGGCGATTCGACGAACCACACATGGCCTTCGAATGTGTGCTGCTTGTAGGTTTCGCCGGGCTTGAGCGTGTTGTATGTTTTCCGTCCGCCGCTGCTGTCGATCCACCACAGCACCGCGTCGCCGCCGCTTTTATTCACGAACGTGATGTGCGTATCCGTGCCGCCGTCCTCGCGGCTCGGACGCGGCTTCAGAGACTCGGCGACGGCTTCCGGGTCAATGTCGTCCGGCACTTCGCGGAGCACGCCGGTGTCGTTGGCGAAATGCCAGCGTTTCCCCTCGAAGCGGAATCGCACCCACTGCTCCGTGCCGTTCACTTTCAGTGCCTCGACGGGAAGTTTCGCGGGGTCCGGATGCTTCAGCGCAGCGGCGAGTTTTGCATGATCAAATGCGGGCGCACGTGTGCCTTTCGCGCAGTCCACGAAGACGAACTCCCATCCGCCGCCGCCGGTCTCGACCTTGTACCAAAACGTGTCTCCGTCCGGCTGCCAGTTCGGTTTTACCGCGCGCATGAGCACCTTGCCGTCGGTGCGTTTCGCCAGCGACATGGCGCGCTCGTAGTCGGCCTTGGTGCCCTGCGCGAAAGTGGAGAATGGAAGAAGAATGAAAAGGAGAGCGCGAACGAGCATCCGATACATTTGGGAAATCGCGGTTCGGGTTGCAAGCTGCGGAGCGTATTGTTTTCGCTCTCCCGGCGGTGTGCGGCATTGCGTGGGGCGTTCGCATTCACTATTTCCTCCGCCATGGCAAACATCCCACTCGAAGACAGCTACACGGACATTATTGGCAAGGCGATGCGCGGGCTGCGCCTCGATGAAACCGGCCTGGCATCGCAGGCGGGCGTGAGTATTCCGGAACTCCAGGCGTTACTTGCGGGGGAATTCAGCTCGGCAACGGCCGCGCGCATTACTCCGTGGCTCGGCTTGAACTCCACCGCGCTGACTGCGCTCGCGGAGAAGCGGTACGCTCCGGCCGACGTCACGCTTGAGGGGCTCGCGATGTTCAACACGCCGTTCGAGGATATGACCGTGAATGCGTTTCTTGTGTGGGATCCGGCCACAAAGGACGCCGCCGTTTTCGACACCGGCGCCGACGCAAGCGGCATCCTCGCGGAAGCGCACTCGCGCGTCCTGACGATCAAGCACATCTTCATTACCCACACCCACGGCGATCACATCTTCGATCTGGATCGCCTTCGCGAGAAGACCGGCGCGGAAGTATGGTCGTGCGAACGGGAGTCCGTGGACGGTTCGCATGTTTTCCATGTCGGTAAAAGCTGGCAACTTGGCTCGCTCAAGATCGAGTCGCGCCTCACATGGGGGCATTCGCCGGGCGGAGTCACCTACGTGATCAACGGTCTCGCCCGTCCCGTCGCCGTGGTGGGTGATTCGATTTTCGCAGGCAGCATGGGCGGTGGAAAGGTGAGCTACGCGGACGCGGTGAAAAATAACGTCGAGCAAATACTCACGCTGCCGGCGTCGACTGTCATTTGTCCCGGTCACGGACCGCTGACCAGCGTTGGTGAGGAGCAGCGCAACAATCCGTTCTTCGCGAAATAGGGCGGCGCATTTGAAAACGAAAAAGCCCGCCAGCGTTTTCCGCAGGCGGGCTTTTTGTTTCGTAAACGGATTAGCGTTTCTTCGCTGCCGGCGGCAGTCCCGGGACCGCATACTCGGCTGCGAGAGGGCGATTTGAGCTCGGTTTTAAGCGGATCGCGCCGCGTGCATTGTTGCGCCAGCCGTTCGGGTCCGCAAACTCCTCGCCGCTGTGGGTGAGGCCGTTCACCTGGGACTCGAGACCGGTTCCATAGCCTTGCTTGATGATGGTCGGCGTGACGAACACCATCAGGTTGCGCTTCGTGCGCGATGCGGTCTTTTCCTGGAAGAGGTGACCGAACAGCGGGATATCGCCCGCGACCGGAACCTTCGTGCGTCCGCGGGTTCCTTCATCCTGGAGTAGACCGCCGATCGCCAGAGTGTCGCCGCTCTTGATGAGGACATTCGAATCAAACGTGCGTTTGTCGATCACCGGGCTGGAGACCGTTGCGCCTTCGAACACGAAGGTTGCATCGCCGACTTTATTGCTGATTTCGGGCTGGACTTTCAGCGAGACGAATTTGTCCTTGTTGATGACGGGCGTGACCTTGAGCGTGTTGCCGAACTCCTTGTCCTGGAATCCGCCGAACACGGCCTTTGCCTGCTGTTCGTTGAAGGTCAGGTTTGGCACCGGCTGTGAGCGCGTGATTTTGATCGTGGCCTCCTGATTGTTCGCGGCGACGATGCGTGGATTCGCAAGGAATTCGGCATCGCTGTCTTCATTGAGCAATCGCATCGTCACTGACATCTGCGGGACGGACAGAATCGCAAACTGTCCGGCGATGGCATTCATGAAGCTGCCGCCACGAGTTCCATTGCGGAGGAAGTTGTTGAGTTTGAAGTCGCCGCCCTGAGCCTGTTCCACGGTCGGTGGAGCACCATTTTCCGATAGACCGCTGCCGCCGTAGCGGAACGTCTGCGCATTGCTGGAACTGCCGACTACGCCGGCCCAGTTGAATCCGTAGGCCTGCTTCGGGTTCGCGTTCACTTCGACCAAACGTGCTTCGATCATCACCTGCTGCGTGGGCGAATCGACGCTGGTGAGGAACTTTTTCACCTTCTCCATGTTCGATTCGTTGTCGCGGAAGAAGATGGTGTTTGTGCGTTTGTCGAATTGCGGTGCGACGCCGCTGGTGAGTTGAGTCTGAAGCAGCGGCAGAATCTGGTCGGCGGCGGCGTAGCTGAAAGTGTATTGCCCGCTGACCGTCGGCTCCTTCGCTTTTTCCGCCTGCGTCTTGATGTAGGTCACGCCTTTGCGTTCTTCGACGATGAGTCCGTTCGAATCAGCAATTACGTCGATGACTTCGCGTGGCGTCTTGTCTGTAAGGCGCAAAGTGACCGTGCCGGTGACTTGAGCGCTGACGATCACGTTCATGTTCGCCTGACGGGCGAGCGTGCGGAGAACCAAGCCGATTTCGTCGCCTTGGAACTCACTCACACGGCCGGCTGGCGCATTGACGTCGAATGACGGAGCCGTTGCGCCCGTGGCCGGCGCGTTTGGATCCGTGGGAAGTCCGGGCTGTTCCGGCTGTCCGGGCAGAGCACCCGGATTCGCAACCGGCGGCTCGATCGTAGCCGGAGCAACTCCGCCAGTCGTGGGCGGCGCTATGGGTGCGGGCGCGGCGGCGTTCCCCGCACCCGGCGTGATTGGCGGAGCAATCGGAGCGGGCGCGGCTGGCGGTGCGATGGGCGCCGGGGTGGATTCCTGTGCAATCGCAGTGCTGCTCGCGAACACGAGAGCGGTGAGAGTGCGGTGAATATTGGCCTTGGTGCGGGCTGTGATTTTCATGGGCTTCATCCACTTTTGAGCACGATACGCGCCATGAGTGAGTGATGGCGGATTCTGTGTGCGTTCGCCGCATAAGTGGAAGATTCCCGCATGGGGCCGAAAGCCGCATGCTTACAGGATTACAGAGCGATGAGGTACATCGGAATGTCTTCGGATTTGCCACGCGGAAGTTACTCGCAGAAGCGATAATCGGGGCGCTCTGGGTGCGGCAAATTTGCGAATCTTTCAGGCGTGATTCTCACGGATGCAAGAATCCACCGAGGTGAAAACTAGGACGCGGCGCCGGTTTTCCCGTCGAGAATTGGCGGTGCGACTTCGGTCTTGCCGAAACTCCGCCATGACCGAAGCGGAACGCATCCCAGCGCGATGACCACCACATTGAAAATGATGAAGCCGTGCAGAGCGTAGAATGCAGCGTCCATGAAGCCGTAGCTGTGCAGCCCGATGCCGAGCATGTTGGTGCCGAACCACGACCATGCGGTCACTGCATTGCCGAAGATTGTGAGGTTCATGAACCCGCGCTCCCGCACCAGACCGCCGAGACGCGCGTGCAGAATGAGTGCATTCCAAATGACGATGAGAAGTGCTCCGTTTTCCTTCGGGTCCCATCCCCAGAAACGACCCCAGCTTTGGTCCGCCCAGATCCCGCCGAGCACCGTGCCCACGAAGCTGAAGAGCATCGCGAAGCAGACGATTGCGAAACACGCGCTGTAGAATGCTTTGTTGAGATCGGGCGTGATGTTCTTCGTAAATACGCCGTTCATGACGTAGAAAATCCCGAGGAAACCGGCCACGAACGTCGCTGCGTAGCCGAGCGTCACAATCACGACGTGGGTCGCGAGCCAGAAGTTCGTATCCAGAACCGCCCGGAGCATGATGAGTGTGTCGCCATCGAGCGACAGATAGTGCGCGACGGTGAGACAGATGAAAGCCATCAGCGAGGCCACGGCGACGCCGAGTCCGCGCGGCCAGAAGGTTTCCATGAGGACGCCGAAGAGGGCCGCGCCCCATGCGATGAACAGGGCTGACGAGTACAGGTTCGTCACCGGCGGGCGGCCTTCGTGGACCATGCGAAAAATTAGCCCGCCCGTAATGATGATGAGCGTGAACCACGTCAGCCATACCGCAGTGCGCCGCGACCACTCCATGCGCATTGGCGAGAACCACATGAGCACCGCGAAAAGGAAGGCGACGACTGATATGATCATCCCCTGATAGAAAAGTTGCGTGTAATTGAACCACTGTTCGCTGGAGGCCTTTTTGAGCCTCCGCGTGCCTTCCTGCGTACCTTCGAGCGCTGCACGATAATCAGCGACGGCGGTGCTGAATGCCGTGGCGTCCTTCGCCCGGTAGGCGGCGGCCATTTTCGCGTATGATGCGAGGGCGAAATTCGGCTGCCCGCCGCGTTCGATATTCAGCAGGTCGCGCACGGCTCGGCTCCACTCTGCGCGTGCATCCTGTCCGCCCGATGGTGGCAGGACGAGCGGGACGGCTTCATCCTCGCGTTCACTGAACCACGCGAGCGCCTCTGCGTCCGGTGCTTTGCCGTCCATTTGCGCTTCGAATGCCTCGCGCGCCTTTTTGAGCATCGCGAGGTCCGTTTCGAGACCTTTTGCAAGGTCGCCGCCGGCGGCAGAACCGAGCGCAACTTTCAGCGTTTTGTAGGCGCGGATGGCCTTCCATAAATCGACGAGCGCCCGCTGGTAGGCGTCGCGAAGTTCGTCCTTCACACGAAATGCCCGCTGGGTCTCGGATTGAAGGGCTGCGAACCGCGGTTCGATTTGTTTCCACGTGTAGTGTTTTCCGTCGGACTGAGCTTTCTCATTCGCATCCATCGGCACGCCGAGCAGGCCCTTCACATCCGAATGGTCAATGCGGAAAGCAGGGCGTGTGTCCGCCGTCGCAGGATCCATCATCACTTCCATCATCCATTCGATGGCGGAAAGGATTTTCGGATTATCGAAATTGCTCTTCCACGGCTCGGTATTGAGCGTCTGTTTGCCCCGCAGTTGGAGAAGCGAGTTTCTCGCGAGTGAATCGAGCGGCTGAATCCGGCCGCTTTCTACGATCGGCAGCTTTCCGAATTCCACGGTCGGGAACTCACCGGCCTTGTCCTTCGGGCGTCCGAGTTTTCCGCCGACCATTCCGACGAAGATCAGCGTGATGATGAGAGGCAGCCATTTTTTCATGATTGTTTCCTCCTTCTCGAGAACATGAGCAGGTGCATTAGAAAGTGACGCGTCATGCCGTAGCCGACGAGTGCGCAGCCGTAATACGGTGTGAACCAGCCGGGGTTTTTCACGACCTGGAGCGTGCTGGTTCCGCGGCTCGCGCCAGCCTGCTCGCGACCCATCTGGTGTTGGTAAAATGTGAGGCCTCCGTACCGTAGCGGATTGTTCATCGAAATCTCCACGCGGTCGCGGTTCACGGCGGCGTTTGGAGCAGAGACGTGAACGGTGCTGCGGAAATCCTTCGGGATCTCCGTACCCTCGTATTTCTCGTGCGTTGTTTTCAGCAATGTGACGTGGAATTGGTGGTAGTGCCGCTCAAATCGGATTGCCGCCCGCCATTCCTTCCCGCCGACTTCGAATTTCTGCTCGCGCAACGTCGGTGACAGAAGCCATGTGCCGAGTTTCGTTCCGCCTGCGGTGATTTCCACCACGGCCGCCGGCATATTGCGGTCGTCCATGCCGCGTGCGATTACCCGTGGAATCATAAAGAAACGCTGGGCCGCGCCTTTGTCGCCCGGCGCAGGCGGGTCGGTCTCCGTGATGTCCTTGCCGGCTTCCATCATTTCCGCGGCGTATTGGCCATCGGACATCGGGCGGTTCTTGAATGCCTCAAGCATTTCGGCGCGGAAGCGCGATTTCAGGCCCGCTGCGAACTTCGTTGCCTTTGCGGGGTCTGCGACGATTCGCTGCACGGCTGGAAGCGGGTCGATGTCCGCCTTTTCGCCAAGTTCAGCCAGCGCAGCGCGCCAGATTTGAATCTTACCGCCTTCTTGAAACACCTTTTTCGCCTCCTCCATGAGCAGGTCCGGAGTGGCGTATTTTGCCTCCATCGTGGCCATGGCTCCGCGAAGCATCCCGAGCTGCTTGATGGCTTCGGCGCGTTCGACGACGCTCGCATTTGGCGAATATTGAACTAGCTTGAACGTGAACGGCAGATTCGGGTCGCTGACGGTCTTGCCGGCGGCGAGCAACTCCTGCGGAATAGCCACGACCTTGTCGCGGCCTTCCGGGTCATCGGTGATGAACACCATCTCGCTGTCGTGATGGTGTTCGCTGTAGTTGCGGGTCTCGCCCTCCGCAAAACTCATGTGCGATTCCACCGAGAATAGGTCGGTGAGCAATTGACCGACGAGCAGGGTGATGATTCCCAGATGGACCGCATCGACGCCGATTTTCTTTCCGCTCGCGGTGGGCCACACAATCATGTCCACGAGAATCAACGCCGCGTAAGCCATGAAGAGCCAGAGCGGACTCCAGAGCAAAAAATGCGTCACCAGCCACAGCGCGATGAACACGAGCACATAGTGCGTGAGCATCGCCCCCATTCCGCCTGGCGGACGCTCAAAACGCCGGAAATGCGCGCAAAATACATTCGCCAGAAACGCAAAGCCGATGGTGTAGCCGCCCGGGAAAACCGGCAGCACCCACCAGCCGTCGCCCGCGTGCCGGATGACCAGCCAGCTTTGGAACCACCGCTCCTGAGCCATGTAGAGGCCCTCCGCTTTTTGCGCCAGTGTGCCGGCGAAAACCAGCCATCCGCCGAGCGCGAGCAGGACGATTGCGAGCCTCACCGAAGTCAGCAGATTCCACACTTTCCGAGCCGGTGAAGTGCCCTCGGATTTCGGTTGTTGAGTTTCAGTCGTGCTCATTTGCCGGTTCGGATGAATGACACGAACGAATCCTTCGCCGCAGCCACCGCGGCGTGATCACCCGTGAGTTTAAAGAAGAAATACTGGCCATCCTTCGGCACGATCGCGGCGATCATCGATTTGGATTCGCCTTTCAAATCAGCCAGCAGAGAGCCTTGCGGCGCGCCGTCGAGCGGTGCTGTGCAGTCTTTGAGCCCGGTTTCATCCGTGGCTGGAAGCCCGACTTGTGAGCGCCAGCGGTTGACGTTGGAAAGTGTGCCGCCGGTGTCGTTTGGGAAAACACTCACGGTCACGTCGGCCTTTGCTCCGTCCTTCTCTGGAACGGTGAACTTGGCAATCTGCATCGGCCCCGGTGCGAGAGCCGTCCAGCCCGCCGGAGCGGGAATCTCGGGTGCCGGAACAGGTGTGGCCGGCGCGGCGGGAGTCGGAGCAGGTGCAGTTGGTGCGGCGGTCGCAGCTTCGAACTTAATCGTGGCGAGGAATTGCTTGAACGGCGCAACTTGAGGCTCCACCGACTCGGGCGAGCCTTGCAGTTTGAAAAACCAGCTCTGTCCTCCATAGTTGAACATCGCTGTAACTATCCGCGCCTTCTTCCCGCGTTGATCACCAGTGAGGTCGAAAATCTTCCCCTGTCCGCCAGCGACGGGAATATCCGTCAGAGCCTTTGCGGACTCTTCGTCGGTGAGCGGATCGAGCCCGAACACCGAGCGCCACATGTTGACGAGCATCGGCTCTTTTCCGCTGAAAGACCCGAGCGGCGTGATGTTTACCGTCGCATCCGAGCCCTCGATTGCAAAACGGCCGACCGCCTTTACCGGACCGCCGGCGGATTCCGGCCCGAGATCCTTCCAACCAGCAGGAAGCGTCCATTTCACCGTCGGGAGCGCCGGTTCGTCACCGTGCTCCTCGCCGGGCGCGTGGTCGTGGCCTTCGTGACCGGGTTCTTGTTTCGCTTCGGGAAGTTTCTCTTTTGGAACGGTATACACCGCGATGGTGCGCTCCTTGCATCCCGAGAATGAAAGCGCGCAGCCAGCCGCTAGTAGCGAAGCTCCGCGCAAGATGGTTGGTGAAATTGGCATTGGTATGGATACCGGCGGTTTCTCAACCCATCCGGAACGAGGTTTATTAGCGGCCCTCGACCGAACGGCAAGGTGCTTCGCATCACGCCGGCGTAAGAAACCATACGAGCGTTGCCCGGCGAAGCGACGCATTGATCGGGAACGAAGCGCGGTTGCTGTTAGTATTCGCCCAGTTCCCGGAGACGCTGGGCCGACGCGGGCTGTGCTGTGCCGAGTTCCTGCGCGAAGATGGACACCCGGAATTCCTCCAGCAGCCAGCGGAAAGCTTCCTTCTTCGCCGCCGGGACGCGGTTTTCCCAATCTCCAAATGGCACAAGTTGCCGCGCCTTTTCCGCATCCTTTGCCGGATTCAATACGGCACGCTCGGCGCGGATTTGCACGGCGCGGAGGTAGCGCTGGAGGTGCGGGATTTGCGCGTAAGGAGTTCGCGCGAGAAAATTTCCCGGCAGGATTCGCTGCACATCGTGCTCAAGTCCGGGATATTTTTTCGAGCCTGCGAGAATATTCTGACGCAGCGCGAGGAGTTGCCGGGTCCAATCGCCGAGTTGCCAGGTGAGTTGTGGCAGCGTGCTTCGCGCGTTCCCGACGAGTGTGGTAAATCGCGACTGCGTCAGCGGCAGAGCGGGATGGAGCGTAAGCGTGTGGTCGAGAAGATTGGAAAATGCAGTCGTCTGGAGCAGTTCGCCCGTGATGAACGGCGCGGATGGCGCGGCGAGTTTTGCGCTCATGGCGTGGAGCGCATCGTGGAAGCTCGCCGCCTGCTTCGGCGCGGACGGGATGAATTTCGCGAATCCCGCGAGTTCCTTTTTCAGCCGGTTCAAGTCGGTCGCGAGCACGAGTTCCGCAAGACGGCGCACTCCGCGGACGGAAGCGGAAATGGCATCTTCGCGTTTGCGGAACAGGCGGATGGAAACGGTCTTCTCCTGTGCCTCGATTCCCGGATACGCCAGCAGCGGCGAGCCGGCGATTTGCTCGACGACGATCGATTCCGGAAGGTCCCCGAATGACCATGTGGAGAGGCCGTTTTGTTCCCACTGCTTCGCGGCGGCATTCCACGATTTCGTCTGCAAATCGTGTCCGTCCACCGCCGATTGCACCGCGGCGAGTTCGCGGCCGGATGCGAGCGGCTTGTTTGCGTGATCCACGACCTCGATGCGCGGCTGGAGATGGGATGGCAGACTGTTTGGCGGCCAGTCGGACGCGCGGACTTCAATGCGGTATTTCCGGCTGAGAAATGCGGCGAGTTCCGCGAGGAATTCTCCGCGTCCCGGCTGAAACTGAGCGGCGACTTCGGCGATCTTCTGCTCGATCGGCATGAGCGGTTTGCGCACGCTTTTTGGTAATGCGCGAAGCAGAACGCCGATTTGCTCCTCGCGCAGGCCGGGCACCATCCACTGAATCTGCGCGCTCGTGAGCTGCGCTGCTGCGGGAAGCGGGACGCGCACCGTGACGCCGTCGTTTTCCTCGCCGGGATTGTACGCATACACGACCGGCAGGACCGTATTGCCGAGCGCGACCTTGTCGGGGAACAGCGTCTTGTCGAACGACGTGTCGTGGTCGCCCACGAGGTCTTCTTCCGTGGCGCAAAGGAAGTCCGGTTCCTTGCCAATGCGCTCGCGGACCAGCTTGTTCAGATCGGGCACGGACGACACGTTCTTGATCCGGTCTGCGTAGAAAAAAAACAGCGACTCCTCCAAATCATGCGCCCGCCGGCTGCGGACCCGGGTAAGCGCATTCTCCAGTTTCTCGCAGAGTTTTGCATTCTCCGAGAAGAAGCGTTGCGCGACGTGCGCGCCCTTTTCCACGAGCGCACCGCGGATGAAGAGCTCGGTGGCTTCCTCCATGTTGATGCGGCCGTAATCCACGAGGCGTCGTCCGACTTCCAGCCCGTGAACGAGCACGCGCTCCACGGCGAGCACGCGTCCCGCTTTCGCGCTCCAGTGCGGGTCGGAATAGCGATGGCTGCAAAGGTGCGCGCCGATTTCCTCGATCCACTCCGGCGCGATTCCTGCCGCCGTGCGCGCGAAAAGCTGCGATGTTTCCACAATCTCCGCTGCGACGAGCCACGCCGGCTGCCGCACTTTGTCGGGCTTCTTTTCGGGAGCGGTGCGCTTCTGCGGTTTGTCGCGGCGCTCGTAAAGATTCGAGCCGGGGAAGAGCGAGACGATGCGGTTGCCCGCGGCTTTGTAGGTGTTCTTCTCGGTCCGCTGCGCAATGTGGCCGAGCAGTCCGGCGAGCACGGAGCGGTGGATTGCTGCGTAATGCTCATCGGGCTTGAGCGGCTTCTGTTGCTTCCCAGCGTCGATGACGTCGGCGAGTTGCCAGTGGATATCGCGCCACTCGCGCATCCGCGAAATGGAAAGAAACTTCGCCTTGCAGAAACGCCGCAGCGCATTGCCGCCGCCGCGGCCCTCGGGATCGGGTGCGTCATGCCAGATGTTGAGCAGCGAAAGGAAGTCGGAGTCTGGATCCGCAAACGCCTTGTGCGCGGCGGCGGCGGCTTCCTTTTGGTCTTCAGGACGCTCGCGCGGATCGGGCACGCTGAGCCCCGCTGCGATGACGAGCATTTCCGCGAGAACGCCTTCCTCCCGCGCTTGCAGCAGCATTCGGCCAAGCGTCGGGTCCACCGGAAGCCGCGCGAGTTCGTGGCCGATGCGCGTGAGTTCGTTCGTGTCGTCAATCGCTCCGAGTTCGTGGAGCAGCGTGTATCCCGCGCGAATCGCGGCGGCGTGCGGCGGATTGATGAACGGAAACATGTCGATGTCCCCAAGCCGGAACGCCTTCATCCGGAGAATCACCTCCGCGAGATTCGCGCGCTGGATTTCCGGCTGCGTAAACGCGTCGCGCTTGTCGTAGTCGTCCTGCGCGTAAAGGCGGATGCAGATGCCTTCAGCGACACGCCCCGCGCGGCCTGTGCGCTGGTTCGCGCTACTTTGGGAAATTTCCTCCACCGGAAGCCGCTTGGTCCGCGTGCGGGGATTGTAGCGGCTCAACCGCGCAAGCCCCGTGTCCACAACGAAGCGAATGCGCGGAAGCGTCAGCGACGTCTCGGCGATGTTCGTAGCCACGATAACGCGCCGTTTTGGCCCCGGTGAAAAGATGCGCTGTTGATCGCCTGTCGGCATCCGACCAAAGAGCGCCATCACCTCGACGCCCTGGCCGAGACTGCCTTCCAGAATGTCTCGTGTGTCGCGGATGTCGCGCTCCGTCGGCATGAAGACAAGCACATCGCCGAAATCCGATTCGATGAGCGCATCCTCCACCGCGCTCACCGCGGCATCCACGTAGTGTACGTCCTCGCCATCCGCGACCGCCGGAGCATAGCGCACTTCCACCGGAAACATCCGTCCCGAGACTTCGATAATCGGCGCACCTCCAAACGCCTCGCTGAACGCCTGCGTATCGAGCGTGGCCGAGGCGACGATCAGCTTCAAATCGGGCCGTCGCTTCAGCAGTCCGCGCAAATAGCCGAGCAAAAAGTCGATGTTCAGCGAGCGCTCATGCGCCTCATCCAGCATCAGCGCGGAATACTGCCGCAGCATCGGGTCGCTCTGAATCTCCGCGAGCAGGATGCCGTCCGTCATGAACTTGATCCGCGTGTCCCGTCCTGTGTCGTCGTTAAACCGCATCTTGCATCCCACCTCGCGCCCCCAGTTCACGCCGAGTTCCTCCGCAACGCGTTTCGAGACACTCATCGCCGCTACCCGTCGCGGTTGCGTGCAGCCGATTTTGCCGTGTTCCGCGGCGCCGGCTTCCAGAAGCATCTTCGGAATTTGCGTCGTTTTCCCCGAGCCGGTTTCCCCCGCGATGATTAGCACCTGATTGCCGCGAATCGCCGCAAGAATCTCCTCGCGCCGTTGCGAAACGGGCAGGTCTTCGGGATATCGGATGTTCATCATGAAAAGACGTTGAAAGTGCCGTGCTGCACGATGAACGTCAACCGACCGGTTCTGCTCGCTGAAGCAGAATACTGCGGCGAGTCATGTGAAATTTGGAAGCTATTGGTTCTCCCGCTGCGCGTCGATCTCGGCCAGCAGGTCGCGAGCTTTGAGGCAGTCTTTTACGCCGGGAATGACCAACGTTCCGTTCTGGCCGCCGGCAGTGGTCGCGAGTTGCAGCGAATGGATGCCGAACTGGCGCATGAGGAAGTCCTGATTCGCGGAGTAATCCACGATGGAGCGAAAGTGCAATTTCCGGTCGGTTTCAACGAGTGCGTGCTGACGGACGCGCAGGAACGCACCCTCGACGGTCACCTCGAGCGTTGCCGCGCGGCGTGCCGCGATGCGATGGCTGACGATCAGGTAGCACAGTGCTGCGAGGAGAAACGCTGCGGAAACCCCGATTGCAATGGCTTTTGATGCGAGTGCGCACGCGGCGCCTGCGGTCATGTTTCCACGTTCGATAATCCTGCTGATGGCGCCGAAACCGAGGACACCGCCGAATACACACATCGGCGCTGCCCACGCCAGGAACGCCTGCGTGCGCAGGTAGCGACGGAGTAGGTCGCGGTCGATCTCGATGCTCAGGTTGACCGGGTGCGGATTGCTCATTGTTGAATGTGCCGTCCGGAGGTTTCTACGCCGGAAGCATTAAGGATATTTAGCGCAACGGGTTTGCCCGGCATCCCGCCCGCTCGAAGCGACTTATTTCGCCTCGATGAAATCGACGACCATCGGCTCTTCCAGATGCGGCTTGAGCACTTCGACGAACGCCTTGTGGTCGGGATGGACGAGATAGGCGTCGCGATCCTTTTCGTTCTTGAACGTGACGATCCAGCAGTGCGTGAACCCTTTCGAGAGGCCTTCGGGGCTGGAGTTGGTGCCGTGCTTGAAGTCCTGAATCGCGGGAATCTTGGTCTTCAGCGCTGCGAAGGCGGTGACGACCTTTGCGATGTCCTCCTTTTTGGAGTCGGCTTTGAACTTGAAGTGGACGACGTGATAAACGGGATCGTCTGCTGCGATGGTGCTCATGGAAAATGCGGCGAAAGTGGCGAGTGCGAAGAGGAGTTTCATGCGGCGCAGTGAATGGCGGGGTGACGTAGAAAACTCAAATGGAATCTCGCACCGTGCGCCAGCATTCGAGGAAGCCGCTCGCGAAGTCGCCGGGACGCGCCTCGATCCAGCGTTCGATTTGCGCGATGGTGAAAAAGCCTCCGCACTCGATCTCGGCGGGCGGCAGGCGGAACGGGCCGTTATGCCGCGCGCTATACACTTTCACGAACTCCCAACCCGTGCCCGCGCAGGCGGAGATGGAGCCGATCTCGGTGAGCGGCGCGCTGACGCCGAGTTCTTCTTCCAGTTCCCGCGGTGCGGTGCCGGCGTAGTCGTCGCCGGAATTGACGTGGCCTGCAGCGCTGGAATCCCAAACGCGCGGATGCGCATCCTTCCACCGTGAGCGGCGCTGGAGGAATAGTTCGCCTCGTTTGTTGAAGACAAAGATGTGGACCGCACGATGCCGGAGCTTCTCGCGGTGGACTTCGCCGCGTGGGCGCTGGCCGATGACGTTGTCGTGCTCGTCCACGATGTCGAAGATTTCGCCCTTCAAATCCTGTGCCTTCGCGGAGTGGTCGCCGATTGCTCCGGATGCCGCGTTTGTGAGTGCGACCCATTGCTCCAGACCCAATTCCTCGGCGCGCGCAGTCTCCAGGATGCCGACCTCGGCGCAGATCTCCGGCCAGCGTTCGAGTTGGAGCAGTTTCTTCATTTGCTTGCGACGCTGGCTGAACGCGGCCTTCACGAGCTTCGTGAAAAGCGCGCCGTCGCACTCCGGTAGACTGTCATCCTCGCGCGGCATGAGGCTGATGACGGCGGAGTCCACTTTCGGCACGGGCGTGAAAATGTGCGCGGGGAGAATGCGCAGAAGCTTCGCCACCCAGCGGCGGCCCAGAAGCACGGTAATCGCGCCGTATTCCTTGGTGCGCGGTCCTGCGCACAGACGCTCGGCGAGTTCGCGCTGTAGCGTGAAAACGAATCCGTTTGCCGGGCTCGGTTCGCTGGCAAACTGAAACATGAGCTGGCTGGAAACGTAGTAGGGGAGATTGCCGAACACTTTCACCGGCCCGCGCGGGAAAAGATCCCGCGGGTCGAAGTCGAGCGCGTCGCCGTGAATGACTTCCAATTCCGGAAACTGCGCGCGCAGCCAGTCGATGAGCCGGTCGTCCTTTTCCAAAAGAATGCCGCGCTTCGATCGTTCGCGTGCGAACTCCGTGAGCGCGCCAAGGCCGGGACCGATTTCGAGCCACGTGTCATTCTCCTGAATGCCGACTTGTTCGACGATCCAGCGCGCGAGGTTCTGGTCGTGGAGAAAGTTTTGTCCGAGGCTCTGCGTCGGCTTTGCGCCGAGTTCGGCGAGTGTGGCTGCGATGGTGGAAAGTTTCACGGTTCCCGTGAGCAATACGCGAAGACAGGGCCGGAACGCGAAAGGTAAAACGCGGGTCAGCGCAGACTTTCGTAGAGCGCTGCGTAGCGCGGTCCGAGTTGCTCCCAGTGGTAAAGCGAGCGCGTGGAGGCCGCGAGCGTGTCGCGCTGTTCACCGGAGAGAGCCGGGTTCTGAAAGAAACGATCCAACTGCGGCGCGATGCTGTCTTCGCGCGGCTCGGCGATGTAGCCGCCGGGCGGCTTGAGCGAGCCCCACGGCGTACCGGTGGTCGTGAGGACCGGAGTGCCGACTTGAAGCGACTCGAGAACCACGAGGCCGAAATTCTCGGAATGCGTGGGCAGACAGAAAAGGTCGGCGGCTTGAAAGTAGCCGAAGCGTTCCTCGCTCCAGACCGGGCCAATCCAATCGATGCGCGGAAGTCTCATCGCGTGCTGCTCGGCGATTCTCCGGCATTTTTGCGCGAATGCCGGCTGCTCCTCGGGGCCGAGGATGACGAGTCGCGTGCCCTGCCGCATCTGCGACGAAGCGAGCGCGGAGATGAGCAGGTCGAGGCCCTTCTTTTCGTGAATGCGCGAGAGGTAAAGCAGGACGGTCTCGTCATCGCGCCACCCGAGTTTGGCGCGGGCCCCAGCGTAGTCGGGCCGGGCATCGCTTGTGAGGCCGAGCGGGATGCTGTCGATGCGGGTGGCCGGCAGCATCTCACGAAGTCGCGCGGCTTCAGGCTCTGCGGTGGCAAGGATGCTCGACGCAAGAGAGAGCCAGCGCTTCTCAACGAGGTGGAAGTAGGGGAGTTTCTTCCAGCGTTTGTGATCAAGTGCCCAGGGCTCGAGCATTCCATGTGGCGACGCTACTACCGGCACGCCCGCCTTCCGTGCGGCGGTCGCAATCGCAGGGAATCTTCGTTGCCATAGGCCGTGGAAATGAACGATGTCGGGCCGCGCTGCATCCCGGTCGGGGTTGATAAGAACCGCGTGCCCCAGCGCCTCGAGAGCCGATTGCATGCTGCGAATCGCAGCGTCGAGGCCGCCTATTCTTTGCGCGGCTGGTGGTTCGTGGAAATGAATGATCACTGGGGTGAGTATAGCGCCTCGTAGTCGTGTGCCATCCTCGCGAAGCTGAATTTTTCCTCCGCGAGCAATCGTGCATTCCCTCGAAGACGCGCGAGAGTGCCCGGCGATTTCACCGCACTCTGCCAGCCGCCGCTGTCTGAAAGGGCGACGGAAACTGCGGGCGTGAGGAAGGGAAGTTCGGCGAGGAGGTTCTCGGTGATGAGCACAGGAAGGCCTGCGGAAAGTGCTTCGAGCAGGGCGAAAGAGAGCCCCTCGAATTCCGCGGTGTGCATGAACGCGTCGGCGGCGAGCAGGTAGCGCGGGACGTCATTTGTCCAGGCGACACGCTGGACGGGGAGTTTACGTTGCGCGGCTGTGCGGTCGAACTCCTCCGCGAGTTCGCCGCTGCCGACCCACACAAAGCGGGCTTCCGGGATTTCGCGGTGCATTTTCTCCGCCCAGTCGAGCCACAGCATCGGGCGCTTTTGCGGAACGACGCGGCCCACGGCGAGGATGAGTGACTGAGCGGGTGCGATGTTCAGTTCGGCGCGAATTTCAGCGCGGAGGGAGTCGCGATGAGTGAGGTCGGGCATGGGGACGCCGTTGATGACGGTTCGAATGTCGGCCTGCGGACCGACGAACTCCCGAAGCTCGCGCTCGCGTTGTCCGAGCGTGGGGACGAGAACACCCGGAAACTTGCGGAGAAAATGGCGCGAGACCCAGTCGCGGGCGGCGGCGTATTTGGCGCGGAGGAATCTCGCGTCCTGCGTGATGTGGATGGTCGCGGCGCTGCGGATGCCGGTGAGGCGTGCGGCTTCGAGGAGGTCGAGACAGTCTTCGAGGTTCTGCTTGTTGAGATGAATTACGTCGGGCCCGAGCTTACGCCATTCCGCAGATACGCGGCGCGCGATGCCGCCGCCGAGCAGGTGGTTGAGGGAGCGGAAGCGGTAGTCGTAGGTGTTTGTGTACGGTGCGCGGATTACAGTGCCGATGGGCGCGAAGAGGCGTTCGAGTTCGTCCATGCGCTCGTGTGTGGACATCCAAAGCGAAACATCGTGCCCGCGCTCGCGGAGAGCGCGACCGAGGTAAAGCTGGTAAAGCTCGCCGCCACCGCGCGAGCTGGAGCTGCTGCTGACGAGGAGGATTTTCATGTGGCGATGCTCTTGATCGCGGCGACCCAGCGCTCTGCTCCGCGGGCGGGTGTCCAGTCGGTGGCGCGTTTGCGGGAGGCGGTGCCCATGCTCTCAGCCAGCGACGTGTCCTGCGTGAATCGTTGCATTTTGCCGGCGAGTGAGTCGACGTCGCCCGCTTTGAAAATCCATCCATTTTCGCCATTGGTGATGAGGTCGTGGCCCGCGCCGACCTGGTCGCTGCAAATGACCGGCAGTCCTGCGCCGATGGCCTGATTCACCACGACGCCCCAGCCATCGTAGCGGCTGGGAAGCACGAAGACATCGGCCTGCGCGAAGAACGATGCGAGCGATTCCGGCGCCTGAAAACCGGCATACTTCACGCGGCTGCGGAGCGCCTCCGGAAGCGCCGCGAGCAATTGCGGCAGCTCGGCTTCGCGGCCTACGAGGAGCAGGCGCGCGTTATCCGGGAGCTTCGCGAATGCTGCGAGCAGGTGGTCGAGACCTTTCCGCGTGATCATCTGTCCGCAGAAAAGGAAAGTCACCGTGCCCGGCTCGCGGCGCGCGCGAGGGGCGTCGAAAAAGGGCTGAAGGTCGCAGTGATACGGGATGTTGAAAACCGGCACGCCGGGAAAGCGCGCGGCGTAGTCCCGCTCGGCCCATGACCCGATTGCCGCGATGCCGCTGGCGCGTTTCAGCGGTGCGGTGAGGAAGTCCTGCTTGCGGCTGCGGGGACCGAGTTTTTCGCCGAAGAACATCCACTTTCTGCCGCGCAGTTTTGTGCGCATGAGCCACTGGCCGGTGATGGAAACGGTGAGGGTGTTGATGACAGTGACATCGTAGTCCGCCACACGTGGAAGGCCGCGGTTCATGTGAATGCGAGCCTTTCCAAGCCCGAACCAGAAGCCCGGCATGATTTGCTCGTAGGTCGCGAGCGGCTTTTCCGGCCACGGGGAATCCGGCGCCGCGCGCTCCATGTAAAAGACGCTGAGGTCGATTTCCGGACGCGCGGCGAGAGCTGCGAAAAGGTCGCGCTGGTAAGGCGAGGGCAGAACTGAAACGAACGCGACTTTCATCCGGCGGCGGGCAGCCAGGCGTGATACCATTTCCAGCGTCCCGTGCGGCGGAGGTAGTCGGCATTCACGCGGCTGCGGACTTCGCGCCAGCGGCGGTAGGCTTCGTGGGAAATAGGGTTTCGGTTGCGGAGGAAGGAAGGAATCATCCGGAGCGCGACGAGCAGTCCTTTCAGCGCGACGATGGGGCGGCGGCGCACGAGCAGCACCTGGAGGAAGTAGAAAAGTTGCAGCGCGGGATACCAGAACAGCACGCCGGGGAAGGGGAACTTCAGCAACGCCGTGCCGGCGACCATTACGACGTCGCACAGGTTGTAGCGCGCGCCGTTGTCGCTCGCGCGGCCTTTTGTCTCCGGCAGGTGAATGCTCGAGACGGTTGGGAGAAAGTGAATCTCCTTTCCGATTCCGTAGAAGGCGAGGCTGATGACGCGCTCTTCGCCGTAGAGCCAGAAGTCCTCATAATACCAGCCTGCCGCTGCGAAGTCCGTGCGCCGGAACATCGTGCCGCATGCGATGAAAGTGTAGTGCGGCCCGGCCTCGGGCGCGTCGAATTGCGGATTCCAGTCGTCCTTCCCGTCGCCGACGCGGAAGGCAAGGCAAGCGGCCTCAGGGTGCAAAAGCGCGTAGCTCACGGCGGTGCTCACGTCGCGTGGAGTGGAGAAAAAGGAGTCGTCATCGTGAAACACCACGAACTCTCCGCGCGCGGTGGCGACTAGGATATTGCGCGCGGCGGGCAGCGGAATCGGGTGTGCGGTTTTGATGCTTTTGACCTCCGGATACGCATCCAGCAGCCAGCGGTGAATCTCGTCCGTCGGCGAATTGTCGAGCACTAGCACCTCGATGGCCGCGTAGTCCTGTTCGAGCGCGCTTTTGATTCCGCGTTCGAGAGCTTCGCGACGCTGCCAGCCGACGAACGTAACTGTGACGAGCGGCGTGCTCATTGTTGCGGCGGAATCGGCGGACGAGGTTGCGGTGGCATCGGACGCTCGAGGTGGCGTGCTCGATTGCCTCCGACGAACGCCATGCGCCGGGCATTCTCTGCCAGGTAGCGGACAAGGTAGGTGCTGCCGACGATGGCTGCGACGGTGGGCAGCAGGGCTGTCGTGTACGTGAAAAGACTGCGCATCGAAATCACCGCCGCGAAGAACCCCGAGGAGTAAATGAGGATGCCGAGCTCCGAGTTTTTCGGCGATGCGAGGTGCGACCACCATCCGTTTACCGCACCGAAGAAGAACGAAAACAGAATCACACCGATGAACCCGCCCGCCATGTAGGCTTCGCCCGCGTAGCTCGCAGAGATGGTCACGTTTCCTCCATCGTAGCCGAGCGCTTTCTCAATGCTACTGGAGAGCCCCTCGGGCTTGCCTTTCCACAAGGCGCGTGGAATGGGGCGGATGACTGCGAGATACGCAACTTCGACCCCGAGGTATGGTGCACGTTTCGGGAAAACCTCCGTCAGCTTCGAGATATTGAACAGGTTGTAGTCCACATAGACGGATTCGGACTTCCCCACGAAAACCGGCAGGTCGTCGGACATGTATCGCTTCAACCCCACGGTGCGGAAGTGGATCATCGTCACCGTCCCGAATACGAGGAGTGCCGCGGCGGCTCCGGAGAGGACGAAGAGTTCCTTTTTCCGGCCGTTCGGCGAGGCAAATGCAAAGCCGATGAGGAACGTGACGAGGAACGTCGCGAGCACGTTGCGGGTGCCGCCGGCGAACGCGAGGAACAGCGTAAGCAGGTAGCCAAACATCACGAGTCCGAGCGCGATATTTCCAAAGCGCTGCCGTCGCGCGAGGATGATGCCGGCGAGCGGTGGGACGAGATTGATGAGCATGTTCAGCTCGTAGATGAGCGCCCGGAAATCGCCGAATTTCCCGCGTCCCCACGGCTGCTCGAATCGCGCGGCCATCGAGTAGTTGATCCACTTCACGGGATCCCAGTTCACTTTCGGCGCGGTCCACTGGTGCATGTAGCCGACGCAGAATGCGACCCAGAAGATGAGGATGAGAAGGCCCGAGGGAATCTCGTAGGTCATTACGCGCTGGAAGGGCTGCTTTTTCGGATGAAAGAAATGCCGCCCAATCAGGATGCCGATAAAGCTGGTGATGACGACCTGCGTAGCAATCAAAGCGCTGACCGGATGCGCCATGGTGTCGAATTTCCGCTGCGGGAAGAGGAACTCGAAGAGCGTCAGAAAGTAGAACGCCAGCATCGCCATGATGTCGGCGCGAATCACATTCGCGATTCCCTTTTGCAAATCGAAGAGCATCGTCGCGGCGAGGGCGACGGCGGTGTATTTTGCGGCGTTTGCGGCAACTTCCGAAGGGTAGCGGCCGTTGAGCGTGAGCAGCGTGATTGCGAGAATCATCACCGCAACCGTTGTCCCGATGGGATGCGGCTTCGGGCATTCCGATTCGACCGCAGCTTGCGTACGCGCAGGAGGTCCGGCGGAGCGTCGCGCGTTTGGATTCGGAATGGGTCGATGCATCAGATTGGGCGTAATTAGCAGGAGCCGTGCGGGGCGGGTCGAATCTTAAATCACATCGTGCCTGTTCCAGTACACAAAACGGGGCACGGCGTGAACCGTGCCCCGTCTGTGAATTGGTTTTCCCTGAGGTTACTTCTGTTCCTCAATCTTCAGAGCGCGATAGCCTCCGATAGATTTGAAGTAGAGAGCCATCAGCAGGTAGATGACAGCCATTGCCGCAGGAATTGCGGAGTCAGCTTTGAGGGTTTTGCGATCACCTTTGATGCTCGACTCGACGATTGCTGCTTCCGCAGGGGTGCGCTTGTCTTTTGCGACCTTTTGAGCCTCACCGAGCTTTGCACCGTCGATTGCGGTCACCGGTTCAAACATGAGGAATGTCGACGGCTTCTCCGCTTTCACCTTTTCATAGGTTGCTGTATCCGCGGTCTTGAGAGCCTCTGCCGAGAAGCGATCCTTCGCATATCCGAGGCCCGGACCGCCAATCAAGCCGGCCGAGAGCATTCCGATGCCGCCCATGATGGACATAGCAACCGCGCCGGAGCGAGGGAAGCGGTCACCAACGACGGCAAGCATCGTGGGCCAGAAGAAGGTCTTTCCAACTGCGTAGATACCCAGCGCAATGAGTGCGATAGCGAACGACTGCATCCCGCTGGCGAGTTGGAGACCCACAACTGCGAGTGCCGCGCAGACGAACAGGAGCGAAACCGGGCTGAGGCCGAGCTTGGTTTCGATCCAGTGGGCGCAGAAGCGGAGGCCGAACATGATTGCCGATGTCCACACGAACAGCACCTTGCCCTGCTCGGAAGTGAACAGATTTCCAGTAATGTTCTGGATCCATCCGTCGGTTCCGAGCTCGACGGCACCAACGAGAGCGTGGGTGATAAAGAGGACGAAAAGCAGAGCCGAACCAATCGAGAAGTTCGTGATCACGCCGACTCCGATGAGCAGCACGCCGCCAATGATGTAGCCTACATTGTCGCCGAGGCCGAGGTTCCCACCGAAGAAGAGCGACAGCAGGTAGCAGGCAACGACGGATCCAAGGATGCCGACATCCTTGAACATTTCGCCGATGCTGGCGCCCTTTTCAGCAGCTTCTGATTTCGGGAATTTCTGACCCATGAACATGAGCCCGTAGAGCACGGTCGGGATGAGATAAAGGGCGAGCTGCCATTTCCAAGGCACCTGAAGCTTATCGTCGAGGACCCAGCCGATAACGCCGCCAATGATCATACCTGCAGGCCACGATGCGTGGAGGATGTTCAGGTAGTGCGTGCGCTTGGTCGGGAAAATTGTCGCGATCAGCGGATTTGCCACGGCTTCGAGCGTTCCATTCGCGAAAGCGAAGATGAACATACCAATCGTGAGGATCTTGTATGCATTCTGCGGCGTTGAAGCCATGAATGTTACCACGAATGAAAGCACGTGGAGAGCGAACGCCGCTGCCACGAGTTTGCCGTATCCGATTTTGTCCACGATGACGCCGCCGATGATGATGCCGAAGCAGAAGCCGGTGAAGCCTGCGCCGCCGATGGCTCCGAGTTGAGTGGCGGTGAAGCCGAACTCGCCGCCCCAGTTATCGAAAATGCCGCCGCGAATGGCAAAGCCGACGCCGGCAGCGAGAATCGCCATGAATCCGGCCCATAGGAGCCGGTTGGCGTTTGGTGTGATACCTTCAGATTGAGATGACATTGAATTGGTAGGGTTGTGTGTTGGTTGTTTTTGTTTTGAGGAGAGTGATTAGAGCGTGAAAGCGGGCAGTTTGATGATTTTGCCGCCGTTCATTGCGGATTCGTGGGCGCAGAGGCCGACGCAGGTCCAGTTTGCAGATTGCTTCGCATTCGGGAATGGATCGCGGTTTTCCACGAGCGCGCTGACGAACTCGTGCGCGAGGTGCGGGTGGCTTCCGCCGTGTCCTGCACCCTGGACGAAGCTGCGATGCGCTTTCTTGCCTTTCGCGCCGTAGACGCCGCCGGTGGTGAAGGGCTGAATCGGCTTGGGCAGACGCTTGGCGAAGTCGGGAGTTTTGACGAGCTTCGGAATCTTGGGCTCGGGAAGCTTCGCGGTGTGCATCACGAGCGGTTCGTGCTCGATGAGCGGCCATTCGACGGAGGCTTTGTCGCCATAAACGTCGATGCTCTCTCGATACTGGCGGGCGGTGTCGAACAGCGAGCGGATGATGCGCGCGCTGACGTCGCTGCCTTTGTATTTAATGTGCGCAGTTTCGACCGCGAACGGCGAGCCGTAGTGCTTCTGGAGTTCCTTGCGAATCGTGCCGGAGCCGAAGCAGCTCACGTATTCCGCAGGCGCGCCGATGAGCCCGGAGACGGGGCCGACGCAGTGCGTGGCATACCACATCGGAGGAAGGCCGGGCCAGTAGTTCGGCCAGCCGTCCATATCCTGCTGGTGCGAGGCCTGCACGAACTGGAGTTTGCCGAGCTTGCCGGTGTCGAGCAGCTCTTTCATGAACAGATACTCGCGGGCGTAAACGACGGTCTCGGCCATCGTGTATTTCAAGCCGGTCTTCTTTACCAAATCGACGATCTGCTCGCACTCCTCGATGCTCGTGGCCATCGGGACGGTGCAGCTCACGTGCTTGCCGGCCTTGAGGGCGGCGATGCTCATCCAGCCGTGGTCGGGGATGGGCGAGTTGATGTGAACGGCGTCGACGCTCTTGTCTTTAAGCAGTTCCTTGAAGTCCGTGTAGCGCTTTTCCACGCCGAATTTGTCGCCGACTGCGTCCAGCTTTTTTGGGTCGCGCTGGCAGATGGCGTACATGTTTGCATTGGGATGCAACTGATAAATCGGGATGAATTCCGCCCCGAAACCGAGGCCGACGATGGCGATGTTTACTTTACCTTTTGGCATTGCTGGTTGGTTAAAACGGGCCGCGCACTCCGCGCGGAAGCGGGCGGAATGAAGCGGGCGCAGCGGCAGTGCGTCAAACTTTTTATGGTCCTGTGAAGCAAATTGCGCGGGCTGGCTGTAGCGGTGCGGTGATTCCGCCCGCGAAGTTGCGATTTGCATGAACCATTTGCAAAGTGGCGCAGGTGCGCTAGCATCGTCGCCCGTTATGACCGCCCATCGCTTTGCAACTCCGATTCTCGCCGCCGCAATGGCAGCAGCCATTTTCAGCGCCTGCGTTTCCACTCCGCGCAAGCCCGTGGTTCCGCCCGGGCCCGCGCCGAAGCCGACTCCGCTCCCGGTGGGCTGGTGGAAAGGCGACGGCGTGCAGGGTGCGCCGAGCATCGTCGTGGATCTCTCGGACCAGCGGGCTTATTTCTATAAAGGAAACCAACTCGTCGGTGAATCGAAGTGCTCCAGCGGCAAGAAGGGATTCGGCACACCGCCGGGCGAATACAAGGTCACGCAGAAGAACAAGGATCACCGCTCGAATCTCTATGGCGTGATCAAGGATGCCGAGGGCGGCACCGTCACCAGCGATGCGGACATGAGCAAAATGAAGCTGGAGGAAGGGCACACGTTCATCGGAGCAAAGATGCCATTCTATATGCGCTTCCACGGGGGTTACGGGCTTCACGCGGGCAAAGTGCCGAATTATCCGGCTTCCCACGGCTGTGTTCGGCTGCCGCATTTCATGGCGACGCACTTTTTCCAGAATTCTGTGATTGGCATGCCGGTCACCGTACGCGAATAAACGCGGCGACGGGCAGTTAGCTCAGCGGTAGAGCGTCTCGTTTACACCGAGTTGGTCGGGGGTTCGAATCCCTCACTGCCCACCACTTTCCCTATGAAAGAATTCACCGCCGGAACGCTCCGCGTCGTAATCTCCGAGAACCGCGCCGCGATGGGAGCTGCGGCGGGTGTGGATGCAGCGCGCGCCATTTCCCGCGCGATCGAGCGGAACGGAGCTGCGCGCATCATCCTTGCAAGTGCGCCTTCTCAAAACGAGACGCTGGCCGCGTTGCTCGCCGAGCCGCTGGATTGGAGCCGCATCACGATTTTCCACATGGACGAATACCTCGGTCTTGCGGTGGATCATCCGCAGACGTTTCGCGCCTACCAGCGGGAGCGGGTGCTTTCGAAAATCACGCCGCGCGCCTTTCACGGCATTGCCGGTGAAAGCGCGGATGCCGCGGCGGAATGTGCGCGTTACTCCGCGCTGCTGGCTGCCGCGCCGATTGATGTGTGCTGTCTCGGTATCGGCGAAAACGGGCACCTCGCTTTCAATGACCCGCCGGTCGCCGACTTCGCGGATGCGGCGCTGGTGAAGGTCGTGGAACTCGACGACATGTGCCGCCGCCAGCAGGTGAATGACGGCTGCTTCCCCGCGCTCGCCGATGTGCCGACGCACGCCATCACGCTCACCATTCCCTCGCTCATGGCGGCGCACGCGCTGTTTTGCTCGGTGCCCGGTCCGCGCAAGGCGGCGGCGGTCCGTGCGACGGTGCACGATGCGATTGCCACCGCCTGCCCGGCGACCATCATGCGGCGGCACGCGGCGGCCACGCTTTACATCGACACCGATTCTGCCGCTCTGCTTGGCGAAGCGGCGGCGAACTGATACCTGCGAACCATGCGAAAAATCGGCACCATGCCCGGCGAGGAGGAAGCATACCGCTTCGGCGACTTCCTTTATGTGAAGGGAATCGACAACGACGTGGAGCACGCGGAGGGCGAAGGCTTCGAAATCTGGGTGCACGACGACGCCCAGCTCGATGCCGCGCGCGCGCACCTCGACAGCTTCCTGGAAAACCCCGCTGCGCCCGAGTTCAGCGCCGACTCCGAGGCCGAGAAAAAGCGCAAGCAGGAGGCCCTTGAAGACAAGAAGCGCAAGTCACGCATCATCAATACCGAGCGGCTCGGCTACGAGCGCAACTTCTCCGCGTTTGCGTGGCTGCCCATGCTGCTCGCCGTGCTTTCCCTCGCCATTACGATTGTTGCGGGCTCGCTCGAGTTTCTGCCGGAGCGGATGCAGCCTGAAGGGCTGGAAAAAGAGGAACGCACCGAGTGGCGCACCACGGTGTTCTCGAAGCTCATGATCACCGAATTCCGCCCGCCGCGGTTCGATGGTTTGAAGCCCGATAGCCTTGAGGACATTCAGGCGCTTGCCGCCAATCCCCGCGAAATCCTCCGTCGCAGCGCCGACTCCACGCTCCCCGAAGTCCGCAGCGGCGAGGTCTGGCGGCTCATCACGCCCATCTTCATCCACTCGGGCATCCTGCACCTTGTGTTCAATATGATGTGGCTGCGCGACCTCGGCGGTTTTGTCCACAATCGCTTCGGCTGGCTCTACCTCGCCGTGCTTGTCTTCATCAGCGGCGCCCTCAGCAACTACGCGCAACTCCTGTGGTCTGGCCCGCTCTTTGGCGGCATGTCCGGCGTGAACTACGCCATCTTCGGCTTCCTGTGGATGCGCGGAAAGCACGACCGCTTTCTCGCGTGGACGATGGACAACACGATCGTCCAGATGATGCTCATCTGGTTCTTCGTCTGCGCCGTCGGCCTCATCCCGAACGTCGCCAATATGGCGCACGGCGCGGGCCTCGTCATCGGCATGGCGTGGGGGTTCATCAGCGGCAAGCTCTCCAGGGGAACCTACTAGCCGGTCACCCCGCCCTGCGGTGCGAAATCGCGGGTGCTAAAACGTGTGCACGAAAAGTCCCGAGCGCAGCTTCGGCTCAAACCACGTGCTCTTCGGCGGCATGATTTGATCCGCGTCGGCGATGTCCATGAGCTGCTGCACCGTCGTCGGGTACATCGAAAATGCCACCGCCGCCTTGCCTCCGTCCACCAGCTTTACCAGCTCGTCCGTGCCGCGGATTCCGCCGATGAAATCGATGCGTTTGCTTGTGCGCGGATCGTCGATTCCCAGCACCGGCGCGAGCAGCCGTTGTTGCAGGCCCTCCACGTCCAGTCGCGAAATCGGATCCGCATCCGCCGCCGGCTTCCACGAAAGCCCGTACCACGCGCCGTCGAGATACATCCGGATGTCCCCCGGCTGCTCCGGCTTTGGCGATGCCCCGCTTGTCAGCGTGAACGCCTCGCCCACCTTTGCGAGGAACTGCTCCTTCGTCAGCCCGTTCAGGTCCTTCACCGCGCGGTTGTATGGCATGATTTGCAATTGATTCCCCGGGAACAGCACGCACAGGAACCAATCCGAATCCACCGACCCTTCGCCCTTCGCTCGCAGCTCCAGAGCCACGCGTGCGGCGCTCGCCGTGCGGTGATGCCCGTCGGCCACATACCCTGCGGGCAGCTTCGCAAACTCCGCAGTCAGCGCCGCAATCACCGCAGCGTCCGCCACGCGCCATACAGTGTGCTGGATGCCATCGGGCGCGGTAAAATCATACACCGGCGCCTGCTTCTGCTGCTCGGAAACCAGCGCATCAATCTCCGGCTGCGCGCGGTACGTCAGGAACACCGGACCCGTCTGCGCGCGCAGCGTGCCGATGAGCTTTGTGCGGTCGTCCTCCTTATCCTGCCGCGTCTTCTCGTGCTTTTTGATCACGTCCTTTGCCTTCGCATTCTCCGCCCGCTCGTGCACATAGTCATCCACATGGCAAACCGCCGCCAGGCCCGTCTGCACATGCGCGCCCATGCGCTGTTGATACAAATAAACCGCCGGCGCCGACTCCCTCCGCAGCGCTCCCACCGTCTGCAGCCGCTCAAAATTCCGCTTCGCCTGCGAATACACCGCATCGCTGTAAGGATTCGTCTCAGGCGGCAGCTCCAGCTCCGCGCGGTCCACGCGCAACAGCGTATTCGGCCTGCCCTCTGCGAGCACCCGCGCCTCCTCGGTGTTCAAAACATCATACGGCACGCAGGCCACATCGGCCACTTGAGCGGGATCGGGCACGAGCCCTTGAAAAGCACGGATTCGAAGCATAAGGCGGGGGAGAAAAGGGCAATCCGCAAAAAGTTCAACCGCGAAATGCCACACCACCCCGCGATCGCCCACCCATCCCACTCGCAGCCGTCTGCAACCTCGTCCGCGCCGGAGATAAAACCGCGCGCTCCTTGCATGGAGAGGCCCGCTCCGTTAGTAAAAAGCACCATGCTTCCCGAAAAACCCGCCACCGAGCCGCGCCGCAAATGGCATTTGCTGCGGTGGGCGTTTGTCGTGTTTGTCGTCGTCTTCGGGTGGGGTGGATGGAGGCATTATAATTTCCAAAAGGCGGTGAAGGAGGCGGAGGAGCGCGGCTGGAGGTTTTATTACAACGACCCCAACGCAATCATCGGCAAGGACTGGCGGGCCGCGTTTCGTAAAGAGACGTGGAGCGATACTAGACGGGAGTTGCACATTCCAACCAAAACCATATTAGAGCGCGACTTCGAATTGGTCCGCCGGCTGACGCCAAAAGGATTGGTAATCAACGGCACCTTTCCATGGCGTGATTTGTCGCAACTCAAGGGCCTTTCGAATTTGACCGTGCTTGTGTTTGGCGACTGCCCGAATCTGTCCAATATCGATGCGCTCAAGGACATGAAGGAGCTCACCATGCTTGGGATTAATGGTTCCCCTATCCTTGTGAATACCGATCCGATCAAGGAGCTCCAAAATCTGGAGCATTTGGGTCTCAGCGGTTGTACCGCGCTCACGAATGTGGATGCGTTGCGGGAACTCAAAGCGCTGAAACTCCTCAACCTTTCTGTGTGCACCGGGCTGAAGAACGTGGATGGGCTCCGCGGCCTCAAAGGCTTGCAGGAACTCATTCTCGAAGGCTGCACCGGGCTCACAAAGGAAGCGGTGGAGGCGTTAAAAGCGGCCCTTCCGAATACCATTGTCGCCGGCGATTACGATAAATGACCCGCCGGGTTAGTGGGATTGAGAGGGGATAGGCCGGAGGCGTTGCATCACTGAGCCCGGCGGTTGCGAGGGACGAGCTACGCTGGGAAGGGGTCGCCATAGGGCGGTTAGCCCGCAGGGGGTTCATCGGTGGCGCGGGGATTGGATGGGACCCCAGCGGGGTAGAGGTTCGTTTGGTCGACTTCCCAAGGTAGCCGCGCGTTCGTCGCGGCAACCTTGGGCTGATTGCTTCAACGCCTTCGGCGTAAGCGGCCGGTCCGCTTTCAATCACACGCCGCCGGGCTTCGGGAGGGGCGGGGGGTATTGGAGCGGCGACATTGTCTCCGGCTGTCTTACGGCTCTTGTCGCCGACAGCGCTCCGGAGCCTGAAAACTCTAGCATTTTCGAGGATGGCACGCTGTCGGCGACAAAAATGTCGCCGCTCCCAGTCGCAAGCGACTTCGCAGCCCATGGATACTAATGAGCCACGGCACAGTGTGCCTCCCGGTGAGCTTCGCCGATTCGTCGGTTTAGCATGGTAAGACTCAGGAGCCTTCTGCCAATTCGTTGGCTGAACACGGTAAGACTACGGAGCCTTCCGCCGATTCGTCGGCTGAGCATGGTAAGACTACGGAGCCTTCTGCCGATTCGTTTGCTGAGCATCGTAAGACTCCGGAGCCTTCCGCTGATTCGTCGGCTAAGCACGGTAAGACTCCGTAGCCTCCCGCCAATTCGTTGGCTAAACACGGTAAGACTCCACAGCCTCCTGCCGATTCGTCGGCTATGCACAGTAGGACTCCGGTACCTCCCACCGATTCGTTGGTGAAGCTCGGTAAGACTCTCACGCCTCGCGCCGATTCGTCGGCCAGCCATGGCAAGTCTCCTTTCCCCTGCGCGAAAAGTCGGCGCGTGGGTTTGCAGTCTCCTTTGAAATGCGCTAAAAGTCATCCTCGGTAACCGTTCACGCTTATGCCTGCGAATCCGACTCCTCGTAACATCCACACCCTTCGGGCGCTCGCGCACGACCTCGCGC
>SXWH01000039.1 GCA_005791535.1 Verrucomicrobiaceae bacterium
CGTCGAATTCCACTACCGCCACGACCGCGACCCCGGCAGCTTCCGCACCAAATGCCGCCGTTGGGGCGTCGTCTACATCTACGACGCCAACGAACCCCGCGACCCCGACGACACCACCGGCCCCGGCACCGGCGGCCTCCCGCCAATCACCCCGCCGCCGCCTTCGCCATAGCGCGCCGCGGGTTCTCCCGCAGATTGCGCAGATTCGCGCAGATTATTGAAAGGAACCGCGTGCGGAATCTGCGAAAATCTGCGCAATCTGCGGACAACAACATCGCCCATGAATAGCCAAGTCCGCTTCGCAATGCATCCGTCTGATGAACGCGACTTCGAGCAGTTGCTCCTCGCAGACGGGTCGGTGCGGTTTATTGCGGGTCCCCGCTGGAACGACGAAGAACCCGTGACGTGCAGGTCGCTTGCTGATGTAGACAACACCTACTGCATTGTTTGGTCTACGAGCGATATCTCTCGGCTCAAGGCAGATTACCTTCCTAAATGCGGTGACTGGTATTGCCGCTCCGAGCACGCGACGATTCAATTTCTCCGCTCTGAAATGGATGATTCCCTGATAATCGAAGGACGCATCGCGATTAAAACAGCCCCAACCCCCGACTTTCCGGAATCAAGTGTGAAGAGCTTGGAGGCGCGATACGGGCTTCTGCGGAAGTATTTGCGTAAGACTTACTCGAACTCGGTCCTTCGATGGCAAAATGCGACGCATCCTTGCGCCCCAGTCGGTCCGAATCGGTCCGCCAATCCAAGCAAGCCCGATTCCCAAGTGTGGGTTGGCCCGCATGCCTTGCGTTGGCTCAGGGAAGGAAAGGACCGTCGCGTAAAGCAGTTTCGACAGGCAGGAGCTGAGGCAATACTTGTGTAGCAACAATAAACCACACTCAAAATTGTGCATGATTGTTTTCTCTCAAGCCCGCTATGAACCGCCGAATGCGGAAATTGCCGCAATCTTGCTGGCGATTGTCTTCGCAATCGGGTGCATCAAAAGCTACTTTTTCCAACGTCGTTTCCGGCGTGATAAAAAGAAGAATGACCCGGAGGAGAAGTAGGCGCGCTGTGCAGATTCTTAAGCAACGATTTACCACACACCCAGCAATACCTCGCTACCTTCATGAAAACAAAACCACTCCACCTCATCGTCGCAATGTTCGCAGCGGTCTTCGTCACGGGTTGCGCTTCTTCCGATGGGAACAGCGACTTTCCCACGGCCTATGAGCGCGACGGTTATGCGCAGGCCCACCGGTCGGCAGAACAAAGCAATCCCAACACCGGAGCCCTCTCCCCGCGCGATGCCGTCCACCTCATGGAAGCGGCCGCGACCCGCTAGCACGTTTCGCCCGCCCCTTCGTCCGTGGTGCAGAACCATGAACCGGACTCAAACCACGCATCCGGGAGCGTGATGGAACGTATCCCCAAACGGGGGCAGGCAGCGCGGAAATCGGGCGGATTCGCACGTTGAAGGGCGGCGACGTTTCCGAAAAGCTGCGGCGTCTTTTATGAAACTGCTCGCCCTTCTTTTACTGCCCGGACTGTTTGCACTCCACGCCGCTCCGCCCCGCGATGCGCTGCCGCCCGATGCTGCGGAACTGCCGGAGAACATGCGGCTGCATGTGGAGTTTTCCGCGCCGGCGGGCGGTGCGGTGAAGCTCGGCGGTGTGACCATTCCACTCACCAACGGAACGGAGCACGACGTCGCGCTGGAACGGCCCGCGAAGGGCGCGCAGGTGCTGCGCGTGTGGTCCGCCGGAAAGCTCGTGCGCGGCCCTGAGGAGGTCGCAGCCGCCGCGGGCGGTGGAGGAACGGATTTCCCGAAGGCCGGCCTGAATCTCGGCGAGGATTTCACCGCGGTGGTGAAGTTCGAAGCGCGCGGTGCGGGCACGCTGTTTTCCAAATGCGCGCCGACGGGCAAATGGGAGCCGGATGCGAAGGCGCTGTTCATCCGCGACGGAAGGCTGGTTTTTGACATCGGCTGGGTGGGGGAGATGAGCGGCGGCGGAAAGGTGGACGACGGAAAGCCGCACACGGCGGTGCTTTCGATTCGCGACGGCGCGACGCAATTGTGGCTCGACGGGAAGGTCGTGGCGGAGAAGGGAAAGTTTTCGAAGCCGGACGTGAGGGCGCATGTTTTCAAGGTCGGACGCGCGGCGACGGACTTCGGCGGTGATTTGAAGGCGGGGAAAATCACCGCCCTCCGCGCCTGGTCGCGCGCGCTGCCGGAAGCGGAGATTGCGCTGCTCTTCAAAGGCGACGGCGGCGGCGCAAACACGCCGGACTTTACCTACAAGCCGGGCGGGGAAACGGGGCGTCCGGTTATCGAACCCGCGCCGGGAGTGACGGTGAAAGCCTCGTGGGTACAGGCTTTGGAGCGCAGCGACCACGCGGAGATCGTGGCGGGATGGAATGACAAATCGCTCGCGGAAGGCGCAGAGATTTACAAGACGCTGTGCGTGGTCTGCCACGGCACAAAAGACGCGCCCGGCTCGCTGCCGACGGCCCTGCGGTTCGCGGAAGGGCCGTTCAAAAACGGCGCGGACCCGTATTCGATGTATGTGACGCTGACGAAGGGATTCGGCCAGATGGTGCCGCAGCCGCAATACACGACGGCGCAGAAATACGCGGTGATTCAATACATCCGCGAGACCTTCCTGCGTCCGCACAACAAAACGCAGTTTACGGAAGTCGCGCCCGCATACCTCGCCTCCCTGCCCCGCGGAATGACGCGCGCGGAAGCGGAGAAGGAGGACCGCTCCCTGCCGCCTTACAAGCGCATGGACCTGGGCCCCGCGCTGTTCTGGACGCTGCAAGTCGCGCCGGAAAACATCGCGCAAAAGGCAATCGCCATCCGCCTCGACGACGGCCCCGGCGGCGTGAGCAAAGGCCGCGCATGGATGATCTACGACCACGACACGATGCGCGTCGCCACGGCAACAACGGGCGATTTCGTGGACTGGAAGGGCATCGCTTTCGACGGCAGCCACGGCACGCACACTTCGCTCACGGGCGAGAAGCATTTCATCAATCCCGTCGGCCCCGGATGGGCTTCGCCGGACGGAAAGTGGGACGACGACGCCCGCGTGCTCGGGAAGGACGGCAAACGCTACGGGCCGCTGCCGCGCGAATGGGCGCGCTTTCA
>SXWH01000268.1 GCA_005791535.1 Verrucomicrobiaceae bacterium
CGAAACCGTTTGCTTTGGACACCCAGTCAAAGCCGGTCTCTCCGCCGAGCGTAAGCGCACGCCGCAAACCCCAGTCGCCCTCGCGGGAATAGGTCACTTCATCTGCCGTGCTATATCCGTCCGCAGCCGCCGAATTCGGGTCTTGGAGCCGGACTTTCTCACCACTGTTTGAAAGGGTACCGGTCCATCCACCTACGAGGAGAGGAACGGAACCATAAGTCGCGGTGAACGTGGCGGAGTTGGCGGCAACGACAAGATACCCGCCGGCCGGAATGGTGACGGCCGGGAAGATGAAGTTCACACCGGATGTAAATTTCCATCCCGCCATCGGGACAGGGACCGTTCCCCGATTGTGAAGTTCGATGTACTCCTCCGCATCAATGTCGGAGAGCGGGTGGTACATGAGTTCGTTGATTACGATATTCGACGGATCGAAGCCGACGTTCACCGAAACCGTGGCGATGCCCGATTGTGCGCTTCCATCCGTGGCGCGGTAAGTGAACGCATCGAGACCGGTGAAGCCGGCATTCGGTGTATAGACGAAAGATCCGTCGCCGTTGACAGTGACGGCGCCATGCGAAGGCTGACCGAAAAGCGCCACCGTCAGCGGCTGCGATTCCACATCCGTGTCGTTGACGAGCAGTCCAGCCGCAGCCTGCACCACGAGCTGCGCATCGGTGGCTGTGCCGTAAAAGTCCGCAACCGCAGCAGGCGCGTCGTTTACTGGCGCGACGTTGATTATGACCGTCGCGGGCGCAATCGAATCGCGAGCTCCATCGTTTGCCTTGTAAGTAAACGAGGCGGCTCCGTTGAAATTTGCCGCGGGCGTAAATGTGAATGAGCCGTTTGCATTGAGGGTAACAGCGCCCGTATTTGCAGCCGGCGCGGAAACGAGAATGGCAGTGAGCGGATCGCTTTCGGGGTCGGTGTCATCCGCGAGCACACCAGGCGCAGCGATGGAAAGCGGCGTATCTTCAGTCGCAGCGTAGGTGTCGTCGTTCGCAACCGGTCGTCCGTTGATTCGGAGCGTCACCGTCGTGTTGCCCGAGTTTACGACTCCGTCGTTCGCCCGGTAAACAAACGTAGCCGTTCCCGAAAAGCCGATCGCAGGCGCATAGGTGAATGAGCCATCCGCATTCAGGACAAGCGCGCCTGCACCCGCGGGGCTCAAGCCGGAGACGAGCGAAGCTGTGAGCGGATTCCCATCCGCATCGGTGTCATTGCCAAG
The DNA here is from genome assembly GCA_005791535.1 of Verrucomicrobiaceae bacterium. GTDB lineage: Bacteria > Verrucomicrobiota > Verrucomicrobiia > Chthoniobacterales > Chthoniobacteraceae > SXWH01. Next base: position 1,229 of record SXWH01000268.1, read on the forward strand.
CACGCCCGGAGCCGGAACGTTCAGATTGACTTCCGGGTCTGTCGAGTAGGTGTTGGCGACACCCACCGGTGCGTCATTCACTCCGGCGATGTTGAGCGTGACCGTCGTCGGCGCAGATGCCGCGTTTCCAACGTCGCGCGCACGGTACGAGAATGTTGCAGTGCCGAAAAAGTCGGCCGCCGGTGTGAAAGTGAAAGCACCGGATGTCTGCAACGAAAGGACACCGGCATTGGCGGGGCTCAAGCCCGCGGCGAGTTCGGCGGTGAAGGCGTCCCCTTCCCCGTCGGCATCGTTTGCGAGCACACCCTGGGCGGCTGCAACGGTGAGCACGCTATCCTCGGTGCCATTGTAGCTGTCAGCCAAAGTGAGCGGTGCCTGATTCGGCCCGGCGATTATTGTAATCGTGGCGGTCGTGTTTGCCGAAGGCCCGGTAGCGTCCACAGCCCGATAGACAAACGAGTCCGTGCCGAGATAGCCGGCCGTCGGCGTGTACGTGAAGGTGCCATTCGCGTTCAGGGTGAGCGTTCCATTCGCAGGCCCGGTCACGAGCGTGGCTGTCATCGGGTCGTTTTCGATATCAGTGTCGTTCGCGAGCACGCCCGCATAGACGCTCTTCGTAAGCCGCAGGCGGAGGTTCATGGTGAGGTCCGAACTGCTGACTGTGTTTTGATGAATCTCGACCGCGATGGTGTTCGGCCCTTCGACGAGGAAGCTTTGCGGAACCGTGTAACTGGTCGTGAGCGTGACCTGTTCGCTGTTGATGGGAGCAAGGGAATTGTAAGCCGGGTCCACGGCCATGCTCGGCGTGGCGTGCACGCGGTTCCCATTCACGTAAACGACCCCGCCGTCGTCGTAGATGAGCGAGATTTCGACGTTCGTAACCCGATGGATGTCGGCCACGTTGATCACTTTCCGGAAGTAGCTCGTGATATACTTGTTTGCGGAGTCGGGGCCGAAACCAATCACGGTCGCCTCATCGCCGTCGCCGTAGCCGAGTTCCGCGGTGCCGGTCGACCATGCGGAATCGTTGAATCCCACGCCGCGCCATGCGGTTCCCTGGTCGGTGCCGTTATCGAGATACTTCCAGCCCGTCGCTCCGTAGGGAATCACGTCCTCAGTCACCGTTCCGATGGCTGTTGCCGTCACGTTCAGCGATGTATTGCGCACCATCGTGTAGCTGTCCGCGACACCGGTCGGCGGGCTCATACTGGAAACGGTGATATTTACCGAAACGAGCGCCGATTGCGCCGTGCCGTCACTGACACGGTACGAGAAGGTGTCCGCGCCCGCGAAATCCGTGTTCGGCGTGTACGTAAAGGAGCCGTTCGCATTGAGCGTGACGTTGCCGTTTGCAGCATTCGCCCCGAGCACCGCAGTCAGGCTCGCTGGCGGCGAATCGATGTCGGAATCATTAATCAAAACACCGGAAGCCGCCGGCACATTGAGGGTCGTGTTCCGATTCGTGGTGTATGAGTCGAGCGTTCCAGTCGGAGCGTCGTTCACCGGATTCACCGTGATGGAAACAGTCGCCGGCGCCGAAGTGTCCACGCCATCGCTCGCCGTATAGGTAAACGAATCCGTGCCGTTGAAGTTCGCAGCCGGAGTGTACGTAAAATTGCCGTTCGCCTGAAGATTCAGCGTTCCATTCGAAGGTCCGGTCACCAATGCCGCGCTCACCGCACCGCCGGTGTCGTTCGCCAGAATGCCGGAGCCGCCGCCGACAACTGAAATGTTCAAGTTGTCGAAGTAGACCTGGCAGTTCTCGAAATTGTCGGTGGGCCGGTTGACGAATCCGCCCAGAACTATCGTGTGATCTCCCGCGGCCATCGCCGGGATATCGATGGTGAAAGACTGCCACGTACTCGGGACTTCAGTTAATGGATCCGCCGCTCCACCCTGCCCGAACGTTTGAATTAAACTGAGATTCGGCGCAGTGCCGACGGAACCACGACGCGTGCCATCTACAGACAGTATCGCCTGCCCGAATTCGCCCGTTTCAAATCCACCAAGCATACGCAGACGCGCGTCCAGCGAGATTCGCAAAGTTCCGGCAGTCGGCATATTTATCGTTCGACTCCATCCACCGGAAACACTCTGACTGGGAAAGGTGGGACGCTGCATTGAGATATTCAGCGAACTTCCCGGATTCCCGAAATTTGTGAGCAGATTCCCGCTCGCGTAAGCGTCCGGCGCGGTGGTCCCGAAAGTGTTGTCGGCATAGGTAAAACCGCCTGTGGTGCCGGAGGCCGGGGCCAACGACATATCGAGCCCGATATCAGAACTTGCGTAAGTGCCGCCTACGTAAACTTGGTGCACCTCTACAGCGATGACGTTATCCCCGGCCACAAGTTTGCCGGCGAGATTCACCGCGATGTCCGTGTAAGTAGCCTCGTTGCCCGACGCGGGGGTGCCGGTGAGCGTCGAAAGCGCGCCCGCTGGTTGCCAAGTCGCGGAGTCCATCCCAAGGCGGGCGATTTCCACGCCGTTCAGATAGAAAATCGCACCATCGTCTGCGACCGCCCGAAGGGTCCAGTTCGCAATGGCAGCCGTTGCTGCATCCACATTGACAACCTTACGAAAGAGATACGTCGTCACGGTGCTGGCCGTGGAGTTCTGCCCGGTCAATACGGATGGCGCTGTCGGCACGGCATCCACAACGCCACCAACCAGCGGCAATGCACCCGAACCCCACGGTCCCACGACAGAAGTCGCGGTATCGTAGTTGAGCGCCTTCCAGTTCCGACCCGCACCGTCGAGCGGATAGTCATCGGGCGTCTGACCAGCCTGATTGTTCTTAATTTTATCGAGATAGAGCCAGGTTCCCGTGGCGAGGTTGGTCGATTCGAAATTGATCGAAAGAATCGCCCCTCCCCCCGTCTGAAGCGGAGAATCTTCGTTCGTCGAATAAGAGTCATTCACCGCGACGGGTGCTGCGAACGCGGATGACAGGCTGAGGGAAATAACGGCGGCTGTTGCCAGTAGGTTTCTGAGCATGAAGTAACGGGTGAGAGACAAAACGGGTTGGCAAGCTTCGTCATATTTATGTGATTTGCAAGCGTCCGGTTGGTTACAGAAACGGCATAGTTGCGGAGAAATACGCGGCCCGACGCGCGTGTGCCCGCAAATCTGCATTGTCTTCGGATTCGCGCTTCCGTAACGCTGCCGCCGCATGTTTCGCCGCCTGGCGCCGGTTTACTCCATCTTTGTCATCCTCGCCGGTCTTACGCTCATTCGTGAGGCCGCCGTGGGTCCGCTTGCGCCCTACGAGCGCCGCTGGCACGAGTGGCTCCAGCAATATGCTCCCGCCCCCGGCTCACCGGGTCCGGTGACGCTGGTCGAAATCAACGACTCAACCCTGGAAAAGCACCCGTGGCCGTGGGGACCGGAGGATTTCTCGCTCTTTTTCCACGCCGCCCTGCCGTTTGATCCGCCGCTGCTCATCGTCGAGAGCCCGCTCGATTTCGAGCGAGGAGCATTCTCCGGTCGGGAACGGCAGCCGATGTTTGAGAGTATGCTGATGGATCAAATCCACCGCTCGCCCCGACTCATCCTCGGCGGCCGGCTCGGCTGGTCGCAGGATGCGCAAAGTGTTCCCGATGTGCAGCCGATGCCTGTGGTGCGACGAGTTAAGGGCGACATCAGCGCGATTCCGGAGTTCACCATCGTGGAAGCGTGGGCGCGGGAGGATTACCGGCTTTCCACGGTCCCAGGCTGGATGAATATCCCAGAAACCAATCCGCCAACCGCGGGATTCCCGCTCGTTTTGCGCTACCGCGGCCAGACGGTGCCCAGCCTCGTCCTGCAATGCCTGATGCTGCTGGAGAAAGTCACGCCGGACGAAGTGGAAATCGTCCTCGGGTCTCACGTGCTCGTCGGCGAATCCATCAATATTCCCATCGACGCCACCGGCCGAATGGCCGTGAACCTCCGCGCTCCTATCAACCGCGCGGATTTCGACACCTTCGTCCTCACGCGCCAACAACTCGACACGGGAGCCGAGCCGCAGGTGTCGCCGCTGCTTTTCAAAAACAAGGCGCTCTTCCTCAGCCGCAGCGACTCGGCCGCAGCAGGCCTCACACTCCAAAGCGGACGCAAAGTTCCCGGTGGGGAAGTCGCAGCAGCGGCCCTCGGAACCATCTACGCAAGAGCATGGCTCTCAAAAGCCGGACCGTATTTTGATTGGGCGCTGATCGGCATTCTCGCGGTGGCCAGCATGTGGTTCCAGCGGATGAAATGGTGGACCGCGCTCGTCACGTGCCTCGTCCTCGCAGGCGGATACACCGCCGCCGCAATCTGGGCCGCCGGGGCAAAACTTACGCTTTTACCGGGAATCCTGCCGCTCGGAATATTTGACCTGATCCTGCTTCTGCGCTTCGCGATCCCAAAAAAGCTGCGTAACCTCCTGTTCTAATCCCATGAAATTCACCAACCTCACCGGCGTCCTCGACATCGGCGCAAACTGCTACCTCCTCGAAGCCGCAGGAAAGCGCCTGATGCTCGACACCGGCGCCCATCCGAAACGCGAAGGCACCGACAGCCTCCCGCGCCTCGAACTTGTCGCCGACGGGTCGCTCGATGCGATCGTCATGTCGCATGCCCATCAGGATCACATCGGCTCGCTTCCGGCCGCCATGCGCCGTCATCCCGATGCACCCGTACTCATGACGGAAGCCACAAAGCACATCGGCGAGACGATGCTGCACAACTCCGTGAACGTCATGCTCGCGGAGAAAAATGAACGCGATGTTCCGGGCCTCCCGCTTTTCACCCATAGGGAAATCGACTCTGGGCTCCGGCGCTGGAAACCAATTCCGCTCAACATCCGCTTCGATCTCGCGGGCGACCGCGTCAGCCCCGCAGAGCAGTGCCCGTTCAGCATGGAGTTCTTCGACGCAGGCCACATTCTGGGCTCCGTCGGCACGCTCATCCGCGCGGAAGGGAAAACCGTCTTCTACGCCGGCGATGTGCAGTTTGAAGACCAGAACATCTCCCGCGCCGCGCGCTTCCCGGAGTTCGACAAGGAACCGTGCGACGTGATGATCATGGAAAGCACGCGCGGCGACACTCCGAAACTTCCCGGCTTCACCCGGGAAGCCGAAATGGAACGGCTCGCCGCGGACATCCGCCGCGTCTTTGAACGGGGCGGCTGCGTCCTCGTTCCGCTTTTCGCCCTCGGAAAAACTCAGGAGTTTCTCGCCATGTACGACGCGCTCCGCCAGCGGGGAAGCCTGCCAAAGTGCCCCATCTACATCGGCGGCCTCGGCGCAAAACTCACCGAGACCTACGACAAACTCGCGCACAAATCCGCGCGCCACCTCCCCGACCTCGACCTGATGGACGACGTCGCACCATTTGTAATCGGCGGACCGAATGCATACGAAATCCAGGTCCGCCCGCGCCGAATCTTCGCCCTCAGCAGCGGCATGATGATGCCGAAAACGCTCTCGAACACCGTGGCGCGCAAGTTCCTCTCGCGGCCGGAGAACGCGATCTTCTTCATCGGCTATGCCGACCCGGAATCGCCCGGCGGAATCCTGCGAAATTCGAAGACCGGCGATATCATCAGCCTCGGACCGGAACACGCTCCGGAGCCGGTGCTATGCGAAATCGGCACCTACAATTTCAGCGCGCACGCGACTCGCGAATCCATCGTCGATTACGTCGTGCGAACCAAGCCGCGGAAACTCGTCCTCGTTCACGGCGACCCGGCCGCCATTGGCGCTCTAGCCGGTTTGATTCGTCCGCTGCTTCCCGAAACCGAAATAATTATTCCGGTTCCGGGTGTGCCAATTACTCTGTAATCGAAATCACTTCGACTCGGAGTTCTCGGATTTTGGCTCGGCCGAACTGGCGGGCTCGCGCTCACCAGTCGCTTCCCGCAGCGCCTTGATTCGCTCGTCCACCGTCCCGGATGCACCGGCGGTTTTCGCCGCTTCGTAGGCTTTCAGCGCCTCCCTTTTTTCGTCGAGCAATTCCAGCGCAAGCGCCTTGTCGAGCAGCAGCGGTCCATCCGGCATCTTCACATTCAGCCGCCCCGCGATCTCGTCGAGCGCATCGTTCAAATCCCGCTCGGCATCGGCTTTCTTTCCAGTCCCAAGGAACGCTCTCGCACGGCGGATCAGCCACGAACTCTTGATGCGCGAATCTGCCAGCTCCGCTTCTATGGTCTTAAGCGCATCCGCAAACTTTCCGGCATCCATCATCGCCTCCACCCGCTCGATTTCCAGCACGCCGGCACCCGTCTGTGCAATCCCCTCCTCCAGCCCGGCGATGCGCTCCTTGTGCGCCTTCAGCCTGCGCTGAATTTCGCTCTGGAGCAGATACCATTCGGGATTCTGCCGGTGCAGTTTCAGCCCGGCATCGCACTCCTCCAGCGCCTTCTTGTCGTCCTTTTTCGCGAAGTGAATCTCCGCACGAAGAATGCGAAGCGATGCGGTTTCCACAACATCCTCCGCAGGCAGTTTCAGCGCACGCGCAACGACGAGCAAAGCGTCATCATGCTTGCCGCCGAGCAGCAGCACGCGCCCGAGTTCGCGCTGCGTAGGCACGGATTCCGAATCGAGCATCACCGCACGCTCCAGATCCTTCGTCGCCTCCGCTAGCTTGCCCAGCACGCGATACTCCGCAGCGCGCTCGGTGAGCAGTTCAGCGGACTCGCCGTGCTTCTTTATCCGCTCGGTGAGTTCTTCGATTTCGTGCTCCGGTCCCTCGTGGGCAAATGCCGCGGCCGAAAGCAGAGCCAGCAGAAGGTTTGTTTTCATCAGTCTTCGATGATGAGCGTCGGGTTTAGCAGCAAATCCGGCCGGTCCGCAGCGCTGTTGTGCACTTCAATGGTCAGGACATTCACACCGTCCTTCAGCGTCTTCTGCGGGTCCGGCAGCACGAAGTAACGCGTGCCTTTCGTTTCGCGGGGTTTCACGCCCTGCGCATTCCGTCCGCTGCTCCTCGTAACTCCCTGCCGCGCGACTTCGCGACCGTTGATCGTGGCTACAAATGCGTCGCTGTAATCGATGTTCAATCCGAGTTCCGTAACGCGATCCGCCTGCTCGATGGAGAACTCATGCCTCGCATAGAGCACGGTGTATTTCCGCTTCATCCCGCGCACATCCGTGCGGAAGTTCACCTTCCCAAACCCGAGCGGGGCCGCGCCTTTCTTCCAACCTTCGGCAGCGAATCCCGACGTTGTCCAGTCGCGACCCTGCACGGGAAGTTCGTAGTTGTAAGTCCACTCCGCATTCTCCGGCACCACGGCCTTGTGATCGACCGGCGGTTTCAGGACGGTCGGCGCGCTCGTCTCGGGCTTTTTGTACTCGGGCGGCATCCACGGAAACGGCAGCCGCACCGGTGTGACGCTGCCGCGCTTCACGATGGAAAACTCATCCGACTCCACTCCGTCGCGATTGATCATCCGCGCGACGAGGGTGTCGCCTTTCACATCCACCAGCACACCGCCGTGCTCGACCACGATGCTGCGCATCACGGGCATGGTCCCCACCCGGCCAAGCACCTGACCGGCGTTGCCGGTGACGACCTGGACCGTTCCTTCGTGCGCTTTGATTCCCTTGCTCTTTCGATACGCACCGTCTCCATCGGGATGACCGTCGCCATCGTCGAGAATGACATTTTCGGACGTCGTCGGCGTTCCGTATGCGCCATCCATCAACATCGAGCGTTCGTAAATATGGGAGTGCCCCGTGAACACGACGTCCACACCGCCGGCTTCGATGATCGGCATGATTAATTTCCGCATCTCGGTGAGGTCCGCCTCCTTATCGGAATCGTGCGAACCCTTCGTATACGGCGGATGATGCCAGAACGCGATAATCCAATCCGCTTTCGTCTTCTCCAAATCCGCCTTGAGCCAGGCCGCCATCGGGTCGCCCGGCTTGCGCGAGAGATCGTGAGAATCGAGGCAGATGAAGTGGATGTTCGCGTAATCGAACGAGTAGTAAGCCTCCGTGCCCGAAGCCACGCCACCGGTCTCGCCGCGCGTCGGCACGACATACGCATCGTAATACGGCCCAACCCCCGTCTTGCCGCTGGAGTTCGCGCCCTCGTGATTCCCCATGGTCGCCCAGCACACGCGGTTCCTCAGCGTCGCGTCGTACATCTCAAAAAAACGCGTCTGGAACTCTACGTCGCGCCCGGTGTTGTAGGCCATGTCGCCGGCATGCAGCCAGAAACTGAGCGGCTTTTTCTCTTCCTCGACAGTGCGCCGCATCGCGTCGTGCACAGCCACCTGCGCCTCGCGTCCGGTGCCTCCATCACCGACCACCCAGAAGCGCACATCGGTCGCCGGGCCGGGTTTCGGATGGGTGATAAAGTGATACGATTCATCCTCGGGCGTGAGGCGCTTTTCGCCATCGAACACCGCGTAATAATACTTCGTGGATGGCTCGAGGTCCTTCAGCTTCACCTCATACTGAAACGTGCCAACCGGCGCCGAATGCAGCTTCGGAAGCGCGAGATTTTCCTTCGTGCGAAGCGATTCCCATTTTGCAGGAACGGGCTTGCCGGAAGTTCCGAGCGATGCGCGCGTCACGATTCCGGCACCGCGAACCGTGTGTTCGAGTTTCCCCAACTCCGTCCCGTATTTCACTACCGGTTCGATAGGCCCGACCGTGCGCCACACGACGTGCATCATCGTCGGACTTCCGAACTGGAGATATGGCGCGCGAGAGAACGGCACAGGTGGATTCGCGCCGGAAGCCAGCATGGGCACGACAACAGCGGTGATGAGGGAAAGCGTTCGGCAGAGAAGGAAACTCCGGATCATTGCAATCCGTTTAGAAAGCAGGTGACGGAGAGTCAAACCCCGCCTTTTTCAAAGCAACATGCCCGGCCTCTACTCGCCGCCGATGCAATAGACGTTGCCGTCGTTGGCTCCGATCACGATCAGACCGCGCGCAACGGCGGGGCTGGACGCGATATCGCTGCCGATTTCGTAGCGCCAGCGCTCCTTGCCGGTGGCGACCTCCACACAATAGACGCGGCCATCCATGCTGCCAAAAACGACTCCGCCGTCCTTGCAAAGCACCGGCGAGCTGTCGACATCACCCTTCGTCGCAAAGTGCCAGCGGGCCTCGCCGGATTTGCGTTCCAGAGCGTGAACGCGTTTGTCCCGCGCACCGATGATGACGAGTTCATCGCTCAATGCGGGAGATGCGAAGTATCCGAAGTTGCGGTCGCGATAAGTCCACACCGGCTTTTCGTTCGTGACGTCGAACGCATAAACCTTCTTCGAATCGCCGCCGAAGTAGGCCATCTTCCCGTCCACCGCGGCGCTTCCGGGAACGTAAGCCTCGGCATCCAGCTTCCGGACATGCTTCTGCTCCTTCAGCGACACGACATGCATCAAAGCATCGCACCCGCCGAACAGAGCAAGACCATCGGCCGTGATCGCCGGCGTGCTGTTGATGTAGTTCTCGGTCTCCACCTTCCACACCTGTTTGCCCGTGGCGGTGTCGATCGCGTAGAAACTGAAATCGTAGCTTCCGACGAGCACCCATTTCTTGTCGCTCGACGGATCGTTTGCCCAGCTCGCACTCGCGAGAATCTTGTCGCCGGTTTCAAACGGCTCCCATTTCTTCTTACCGTTGCCATCGAGCGCATACAGCCGTCCGTCTGCGGCACCGATGTAGCAGACACCGTCGAGAATGAGCGGCACCGCCTCAATCGAGCTTCCGGTGTCGAACTTCCAAATCTCCTTCCCGTCGGCCAGCGACACGCAGTGAACAATGCCTGCGCTGCTTCCAAAATATACGCGGTCGCCGGCGATCGCGGCACCACCGAGCACCGGCTTGCCGGCTTTGAACGTCCATTTCAGGGCGGGTTTCGCCGGGGCTGCGGATGCGGCGCGGCCGGTCAGCGTGGGCGTTCCACGATGCATCGGCCAGTCGTCGGCAAGTGCTGTAGCTGCGAGACAGAGAAGTGCGGTTAGCGTTTTCACAAGGCTGCGGAATAGAGGTTCTCGAAATCGCCCGCGGTAATCGGGCGCGGATTGAAATTCGCAGTCCACTGCTGCGCCGCCTCGGCTGCAAGCGCGGGCACGCCGTCGGCGGTCACTCCGAATTCCCGAAGCGGTGCGGCCAGACCGGAAAGCGCGAGGATGCGCTCCAGAGCAGACGCGAGCTGCTCTGCGTCGCGCATCCCGTTCGCGGAAAGCAGATCGTCGTAAATCCCGGGAACGTTCGCATTAAAACGAACGATTCCGGGAAGCATGATGCCAACGGCCTGTCCGTGAACGACTCCGTGGTGCGCCGTTAGAGGGTTGGCCATGCTGTGCGCACCGCCGAGCATGGAATATTCAATCGCGAGCCCCGCGTAGGCCGCGCCCAGTTGCATCCGCGCCCTCGCGGCAATGTCTGAAGGCTCGCACATCACGCGCGGCAGCGCATCCGAGCAAAGGCGGAACGCCTCCTTGGAGAATAGAGCGCTTAGCGGCGTGCGCTTTTTCGTGACCGCGCTTTCCACTGCATGGGCGAGCGCATCGACTCCGGTGCATGCCGTGACCCGCGCCGGCTGGCTGAGCGTGAGAACCGGATCCAGAATCGCCACGCGCGCAGCCGCCTTCGGATCGAGGCAGGCCATTTTTTGATGAGTCACTTCGTCCGCAATAAGCGCCGCGCTTTGGCATTCGCTGCCGGTGCCGGAGGTGGTCGGCACGGCAATCAACGGCAGCATCGGATTGGAAGCCTTTCCCACGCCCCAGTAGTCGCGCATTTCCCCACCGTTCGTGAGGATAAAGTTCGCGCCCTTTGCGGTGTCCATGCTGCTTCCGCCGCCGAGGCCGATGAGGATATCCGCGCCCGCTTCCGCCGCTATTCCGACGCAGCGCGCAACATCGGCAGTCGTCGGATTTTCCCGCACTCCATCATCCACGGAAACCGCAAGCCCGGCGGCGCGCAGGAAATCGCACGCCTTCTCCGCATGGCCCGCAGCCACGATGCCGCGATCCGTCACCACGAGCGCGCGCTTTCCCCCGAGCGCCGACGCGATTTCCCCGATGCGTCCGAGCGTTCCGGCCCCGACGACCAGCCGCGTGCGGGGCTGCCAGTCGAAGGCGTTTGGATCGTTCGGGCTCGTAACCGGAGTATGATGCATCGGAGTATGTGGAAGCTGGATAAACGCAATTTCCTTAGCCGCCGAATGAAAAAGCCCAACGTTTTTGCGCTCCGCTCACGGCGCGGCGCTGAAATTTTCCTTTGCTCCCATTGGGCGCACGCCTACCCATTCCGCCACGACCTTTCATGAAGATTGCGCTCGATGCAATGGGTGGCGACCACGCGCCAGAGAATATCATCCACGGAGCCGTGCTCGCGCTCCGGGAGTATCCCCACATCTCGCACCTTTTTCTCACCGGCGACACGCCACGCGTCGAGGCAGAGCTTAAAAAGCACGGTTGCAACGACAGCCGCATCGAAATCATTCACACCACGCAAATCGTCGAGATGGCCGATAGCGGCCTCGATGCCGTCCGTCGGAAAAAGGACAGCTCCGTTTCGCGCGCAATCGATCTCGTGAAGGAAGGTCGCGCGCAGGCTGCGGTGAGCGCCGGCCACACGGGCGCGGCAGTCACGGCCTCCCTCATCAAACTCCGCACACTTCCCGGCGTGGAACGTCCTGCGATTGCCAGCATTATGCCGTCGCTCGGCAAGTATTGGGTGCTCATCGACGCCGGCGCGAATCCCGACGCCGAGCCCGCGCACCTCGTGCAAAATGCAATCATGGGCGCCGCCTACGCCGAATGCGTCCTCGGCCGGAAGAACCCGGAAGTCGGCCTCATGTCCAACGGTACCGAGGACGAAAAAGGCAACGCACTTACCAAGGAAACACGCCCTCTCCTCGCTGCATCCGGGCTCAACTTCCGCGGCAACGTCGAAGGCCACGACCTTTTCCACAACCCGCCCGACGTCGTCGTGTGCGACGGCTTTACCGGCAACGTCCTATTGAAAACCTGCGAATCCCTCGCGCATGCGATGTTCGCCATGATCAAGCGCGAACTCATGGCCGGCCTCCGCACCAAAATCGGCGCAACTCTCGCGAAGCCCGCATTCAAGCGCGTCCACAAAGCAACCAACGCCGACGAATACGGCGGCATGCCCCTGCTTGGAGTGAACGGGGTGACCATTATCTCCCACGGCGGCGCAAGCGCCTACGCCATGAAGAATGCACTTCGCATGGCCTGCGAGACGATCCAGCATTCTGTAAACCCGCACATTATTGACGCAGTAAAACGCCATCATGACTCCGCAAATTAAAGCCAATCTTCCAAAACGCACTGTCTCCATCATCGGCACGGGGAGTTATGTCCCGGAGAAGGTGATGACGAATGCGGATTTGGAGAAGATGGTGGAGACGAACGACGAGTGGATCGCCTCACGAACGGGCATCCGCGAACGGCGCATCGCTGCGAAGGATGAGGCGACGAGCGACATGGCTGCGAAGGCGGCGCTGGCCGCGATGGAGGATGCGGGAATCAAGGGCGAGGAAATTGACCTCATCATCCTCGCGACGATTACGCCGGACCATTTCATGCCGAGCACCGCGTGTCTGGTGCAAACGAAAATCGGGGCGATGCGGGCGGCGTGTTTCGATATCAGCGCGGCGTGCTCCGGGTTTCTCTACGCAATCGAGATCGCACAGCAGTTCATCACATCGCACACTTACAACACGATTCTCGTGATCGGCGTGGACAAGCTTTCGAGCATCGTGAACTGGAAGGATCGCAATACATGCGTACTGTTTGGCGACGGCGCCGGAGCAGCGATTCTGCGGCATCGCGCGCACGGCCACGGGGTGATCGCGACGCGCATGGGCAGCAATGGGAATCTGGCCGACCTGCTCTCTGTGCCCGGTGGCGGAAGCGCATGCCCAATTACGGCGGAGAATGCGCACCTTGAGCTGAACTACATCAAAATGGAAGGGCGCGAGACTTTCAAACATGCGGTGACAAATATGGTTGAGAGCGCGAAGCAGGTTCTCGACGACGCCGGGCTGAAGAGCTCGGACCTCGCGTGCGTGATTCCGCATCAGGCAAACCTCCGCATCATCTCCGCAGTGGCGGAACGGCTCGACGTGCCGCTGGAGCGGGTGATGGTGAATCTGGACCGTTTCGGGAACACGAGCGCCGCTGCGGTGGCGATTGCGCTCGATGAAGCAAACCGGACGGGGCGGATGAAAGTGGGCGACTACGTGCTTCTGGTCGTCTTCGGCGGGGGAATGACGTGGGCGAGTTCGGTCATTCAGTGGTAGCAAAAGAAACAGGCTGCCGACGCCCCACTACAAGCGCCGGCAGCCCTCAACCAAGGAACCCGGCGGAAAAGATACGCACGATCGTTCGTTTCGCAAATGGACGGGGGATTTTTTCGGAGACTTGCCGCAGAGGCAGTGAATCAGACGCCAGTCCGCGGACATAGATCCGCGATTTCACACGCTGCGCATTCCGGTTTCCTCGCGCCGCAGCGTCGGCGCCCGTGCCATATGAGCCAGTGGCTGAAGAGCGCCCAGTCTTTCCGCGGGATGAGCCGGATAAGGTCCTGCTCGATGTTCTCGGGCGTCTTCTCGCGTGTGAGGCCAAGGCGCGTGCTGAGCCGCGCGACATGGGTGTCGACGACCACGCCCTCGTTGATGCCAAAGACGTTCCCCAGGACGACATTCGCCGTCTTTCTGCCCACGCCGGCGAGCGCCGTGAGCGCATCCATGTCCGCTGGGACTTCGCCGCCGTGCTTTTCCACAAGGGCGGCGCAGCAGGCTTTGATGTTCTTCGCCTTGCTCCGGAAAAAGCCGGTCGTTTTCACCAAATCCTCAAGCTGTTCAAGCGGCAGTGCCACGTAGTCAGCCGCGGTTTTGCAAACGCTGAAAAGCTCCTTCGTGACGACGTTCACGCGTTTGTCCGTGCACTGCGCACTGAGGATGGTGGCGACGAGCAATTCGAGCGGGGTCGTGAAGTCGAGTTCGCAGTGCGCGTCCGGATACGCAGCAGCCAGGCGCTTGCAGATGGACTGTGTACGCTCAGCTCGCGCGGATGCAGATTCGCGGGGCATCAGACCCTTTGGCTACTTCTTGGGCTTCGAGGCTTCGAGGGCTTTCGCCCGTTCGAGAGCCTCCTTCGCGCGCGGGTCATCGGGGTATTTCTCCGCGATTACCTTGTAATACTTGATCGCGTTGTCGCGCTTGGTCTCGCGCATTTCGTCGCGCTTCTTATCCTGCTTCTCCGCTTCGCTCGGCTCTTTGCAGCCGGAAGCTGCCAGTGCAACTGCGGCGGCGGTGATGATGACTGCGAATCTGGACATTGAATTTCTGGTAATGAGCGGAGTGTTCAGTGTTTTCGTTATTCGATTGCGGGTGCCAAGCTATTTCTTCGCCGTCGCATCGGCCGGTGCACCGGTCGCGGTCACCTTCGGATCTTTTGCATCCGCAGGCTTTGCGTCACTCGGCTTTGCGTCGCCGGGCTTTGCATCGGCAGGTTTCGCATCGACCGGCTTGGCGGCGTCAACTTTCGGAGCCCGCTTTGCCCGGATTCCTTCGAGGAACTTTTTGCGTTCCTCGGGGAGCATCACGGGAAGTTCCTTCTTAGCCTGCTTCTCCAGCAAATTGGCTCCCCGCCACAGGCCTTCCGCCGAAACATCGGCCACAGTCTCATAACGGGTGTGAATCTTGATATAGTTGTCGATCGCGCTGTCGTAATCCTTCTCCATTTCCTGGATGCGAGCGACGAGGAGCAGCGTGCGGGCTGGGAACTCGAAGGTCTTGGGCTGGATCTTGAACACCTTCTCGAGGCGCGGGATGAAGTCGTCTTCGAGTTTCCCTTCGTCCACCTTCGCGCGAATGATTCCGTAGTCGGCCTCCAGCACCTTGCTTGAGTTGCCGAACTTCGTTTTGAGTTCGTTGAACACGTCGCCAGCCTCCTTAATCTTCGCCTGCGCCTCAAGAACCTTCGCCTGCCAGAACAACGCAGCAGCCTGCGGATCCTGCATTTCCTTCGGGTAATCCGTGGCGAGTTTGGCGGCTACCTCACTCACTTTCTCGAACTTCTTGTCCGCGAGCAGACCTTCCATGTAGCGGTCGAGGTCATCGGTGGTAAACTTCACATCGGCCTTGTAGCCATCGTTCATCGCGCGCATGGCTTCCGCGCGATTTTTGTCCCAAAGCACGGCACCGAGCGCGAAGAGCACGTTGCAGCGAACCGAGGGCTTGCTGTCGTATTTTGTTGCGAGGTCCTTGAAGTAGGACGCCACCTTCGCCGCGTTGCCGGGGTCGGCCGCGGTGCGGGCTTTTTGGACTTCCACGAGTTTTTCCAGCCCGTCGCCAACCTTGTTCACCTCGGCCGGCTGATCGGCATATTTGTCGAGGATGATTTCGACAGCCTTCGTCGCGTTGTCCACAGCCTCCTGCCAGACCAGCTTTTCATCGCCGGTCATCACGAGGAAATTCTTCCGCGGGATTTGCGCAATCCACTTCATCGCGATCTTCACGAGCGCCTGATCGCCGCGTTTAGCTTTGAGGTCTTTCTGGAGTTCATAGTCCACAAACTCCATCAGCTTCTTCGCGCCGGCCCGCGTGTTTTCGAGCATGTTCGGCGCCTTCCCCTCCGCACCCGGTCGGGCGAAGATGATTTCCGCCTGATTGTTGAAGGCGAAATAGACGTTCTCGTGCTCTGGATAAGCCTTCACAAACTGGTCCATCAACTCAGCGCACTTCGGGTAATCCTTTCGCTCGTTGTAGATGTTGAATCGTTGGAAGAACGTGCCCGGCGCGGGCTCTGATTCGGGATACTTCTCCACGAGTTTCGCCCAAGCGGCGATTGCTTCATCTTTCTGGCCGGTGGCATCGAGGCACTTGCCGAGGAGGTATTGCGAAACAGCGACATTCTTCGACGTATTGGCGCTCTTTCCGGTGCCGCCGCCGTAAGTATCCACGTACTTTTGCAAAAGCGGAATGGCCGCCTTCGGGTCCTTTCCGGACTGAATCTGTGCGATGGCAAACTCGGAGTCCTCTTTATAAACACTGTTCGGATACTTCTCGATCACAACGTTGTAAGCCGCAATCGCCTCGTCAGCCTTCGCTGCGTCCTGCTTCTCGCGCGCCATCGCATCAAGGATTGTGGCCTTCGTGAAATACAACCCCGCAATGGTTTCCTCTTTCGCACCACCCTCACCTCCGGATTGGATTGCACTTACAGCGCCGTCGATTGCTTTGAGGGCCTCCGGAAATTTACCGAGCTTTGTCAGCGCCGATGCAAGCAATGCGTTGGCATCACCCACGAACCGCCAGTTCTTGTAATCCGTATTACCCTCATTCACTACGGTGATAGCCTTTTCGATGTTCTCCGGTTTTTCCGAATCGATGAGCAGCTTCGCTACGACAAGCGGCAGGTTATCGCCATTCAAGTCACTCTTGAACTTGCCGCGGAACTCCTCGTAACCCGCGAGGGCTTTTTCGAGGTTGTTCTGCTCAGCATACGTGAGCGTGGTCATCGACGCGACCTGCGGCGGCGCGTCCTTGTCGCCCTTAATCAATTCCTCCTGCGCCGCGAGATAGCGCAGCAATGTGCGGGATTCATCGGGCTTCTTGAGGAAGAGATAAATCCGCGCGAGGGCGAGTTTCGAGGCGAGATACTGATCCTGCCCGGTCTTGTAACGCTCGAGCTTGTCCTCCTCGATATCGACCAAACTGTTGATACGGGCAACTTGCGATTGATAATTCACGCCCGGCGGAACGAGTGGAATCTGCCGTTTGTAGAAATCGATTTTTCCCTGCTGCGCGGCGAGCACTTCCTCGCGCGAGCGCACGGCGCGAAACGCCTCGTATGCGCCCTGAAGAAGATCCTGCTGCATTTTCTTCCGCTTTTCCTCGTCCGGCTCGGTCACGTTCTGGCTCCGCGTAAGCTGCATCTGCGCGGCATAAAATGTCGCCTCGTTGCTCATTGCCACATCGCCGCTGCCCTGGAAAACCTTCACGAGCACCGGCTGCGCCTGCTCAAAGATTTTCAGCGCCTTCTGAATGTCCTCCGGCTTGGCCTCCTTGCCTTCTTTCGTCTCCATGAGTTTCGAAGCGCTGGCAAAAAGCGCACGCCCGCTGGAAAGCACGGCGTCCCAGTAAAGCGGAGTGTTTTGCTGACCGAGATTCTCGACAGCCTGATAGCCTTTGAGCGACTCGTCGTACTTGCCGACCTGCATCAGCAGCGTTGCGCGGAGGAAGTGGGCGTTATCGAAATCACGTGATTTCGGAAACATCCGAAGGAAGTTCTCGTACTCCGCAATTGCCTGCTCGAAAATCTTGTTCTGCGCGTCCTTCTGCGGCTGGGATTCCGACGGCATTTTCACGCCCTTGAGCGTGATGGATTTCGCGATGAGAAGTTGCGCGGCCTCCTTGCCGGGAGCCTCGATCTTCGGATTCGCGAGAATCTCCTTCAAGTGACGAACCGGCGAGTCGTAGTCGCCTTCAAGAATGTAGCAGACGGCGAGCTTGAACTTCGCATCGAGCGAGCGCGGCGACAGCATCTTGTATTTCTCGAGGAACTTCTCGAACGCCTGCATCGCCTCCTTGGTCTTCTTTTGATCCATCAGCGCGCTGGCGGCATCGAAATCCTTCGCGTCGCCCGATGTCACCGGCGCGGGCGGTGCCGGAAGCTGTGCATTTGCAGTATCGATGAGAGCGCCGATAGAGCCGGCCAGAATGAAACCGGCGGAGATGATTGAGAGTCGGGAGCGGATGATTGTTTTCATACGGGTCTGGTGAACTTGTTGATGATGGTATGTGAGCGCGATTCGCAGCGCCAAGTAAATCACTGTTAGGAAAAATATTCGTTATCCCGGCATAAGAGGCTTACACGCCGGCCACCTGCCAGCCTTGGGATTCGAGAAACTCCCGGATTTTGCCAGCCTGGTCGCCCTGCATTTCGATGGTTCTCTCGCGAACGGTCCCGCCGGTTCCGAGTGATTTCCGCAGTTGCTTCGCCACGCCTTCGATTTCGTCGGCCGAAAAGTGCGGAGGGAAATCGTAAACCACAATAACGGCCTTGCCGCCGCGATGCGCAGTCTCTTTGCGTAACACGACACGCCCGGGCTTTTTGACCTTCCCGCCAACGGGAACGGGAACCGCCACAGGCCCCTCTGGAAGTAGCCCGAGGTTCAGCCCGGCCAGCGCGTTCCCGAGCCCCGCAAGCCCGGTCTGGTCGGGGTTCACTTCAATCTTCTTTGCTTTCTCCGGTCGCATGGTCCGCCGTTAGCCGCTTTTTCGGCGATGTGGAAGTGGCAACTTCACCGGCACTGAAACGTGCGGATTTTCAGCGAGCACAAAGCGCCACGGCAGTTCGGTTGCCTTCGAAATTCCGATGCGTACACGCTCACCACGTCCACGCCTCCGGCACCCGGGCGGATCGCGATTCCCCTCGTCCCGCAAAAATCCCGGCCATGATCCTCGCCCGTCACAGCCAGAGCTTGTGCGAGCTTTCCAGGACCGCTGCACAGAGCAGCGTCACGGATCCCGCCTGTCGCCGTCCGGCGGGCTGCAAGCCGGCGCTCGCGCATCCGGTCGATGCCACGACGCGGTTCCAGCGCTTTAAAAAGGACAAAACCATCCTCGGCGCCGCCCTTGATCAGAACATTCAGCATCCAATACATGCCGTAGTTGAGGTAAACATATGCCGCACCTGCGTCGTTTCTAAAAACGAACTCACGCGCACTCGGACGGGACCACGTGTGGCACGCTTCATCGTTCGTGGCTGAATACGCCTCGGTCTCGACAATCACACCGGAACATCCCTTCCACTCAAGGATGCAGCCCACCAGTTCCCTTGCGCACGTGACAGGGTCGCGTTGAAAAAACGTACGTTGCATCATGCCAACCGGTACAAAAGAGAGCACCGCTTCAGAAGGCTGGGGAGCCGAACCAGTTGTTCCCCCCAGAATCCGGCCCAGTCATCCCCAGCCTTCTAATGCGGTGCTAACGGGGTTTTCCTCAAACCCCTGCCATTCGTCAACAAATCTTTTGAAAAAGTTAATCCCGCGATGTTTGGGAGGCTCAGGCGGCTTCTGGCGCGGGTTTCCGACGGTAAAAGACTACGACGTTTCCGACCTGCATGACTATCTCGCTTCCAGTCTTTTCGGCGATCTGAGGGGCAAGTTCGTGCTTTTGCTCCTTGAAATCGGCAAACTTCATTTTCACCAGTCCGTGCAGAGTCAGCGCCGTGTCGAGGCTCTGCAAAAATGCATCGCTCATTCCGGCATGGCCGAGTTTCACGATGGGCTCCAGTAATTGGGCCTTGGATTTCAGTGCGCGCTTTTCGGCGCTGGTGAGCGTTATAGACACGCGGGCATAATCGGGATTTTCGGGAAGATTCCGAACAAAATCTTTTCGCGGCTACCTAAGACCCTTCGCAATGCGCTCGAAATCGTATTTGTAACCGGCGACGAAACCCTGCTGCCACTTCGGGCCCCGGTCAGGGTTGGTGCCCGCTGCCTCCAGGGCGAGGACCGCGATTTCATCATCGCCCGGCATCGTCCTGGACCCACGCCCCTTTCGTGAGCGCGCGTCCGATTCGCCTGCTTTTCCTCCCACGGCGAACCCGTCCTCATACGGCTGCGTCTCAACCGGAGGCGGAACGTGCTCGGGCACTTTCAATGCGGCGACACCCGCGGGCTGCTCCGCTTTTTTAACAGCTGCGGGCTTCGGATCGTCACATCCCGCAAGGACGGAAAGCGCCACAACAACCATGAGCGGTACCGTCGCTCTCATGGCGCACCTCCCAAAGCAGGCGCGGCAACCCATTGCTGCTGGTCGGGCACGTAAAGGAGCCTCACCTTCCACTTCGCGTGCCGTTCCCCCGCAGCCTCACTCACCACGCCCGAAAGTGTTACGACCGCGCGCGACGGGGGTTCCATCACGACAACCGCCGAATCCAGAGGGTCGAACTTCACGGCCGTGGATTTCCCAACCGCCTCGCGCACCATCGCACGCGCCCTCCAATATGCATCCTGCGATTCGTAAGCGCCGCTGGACATTTCCCTCCATGCCTCGATCGTGACCGGACCGAAGAACATAGCAACCGCAACCAGTGTGCCGATTACACCCGCCCAGACTCCCCATCGGATAAGGCGCATCCCCTTTCGTCGCCGCGAAACGATTTGGGTCACAGGCGCCCACTGCTCCATTCCCTCGCGCCAGTAGAGCGTGTCGTCATCGATGAAATCACACTTGTACAGGTGGTTCACCTGACGGACCGTATAAGGTCCGCGCTGCTCGCCAAGGTGATAGATGTAGAATACTTCCGCCTGCATTAAAAGGGTGCGCACCAGACTATCCGCGAGCTACTCCGGTGTGACGATACATTTTCATCGCGCGCCGGCCCGCGGGTGAGCCTCGCATCAAAGCCGCGAGAGCACCTTGCGCTCAACGTGGCCTCCACACGACGGGCAGCGCGGAAGCGGCGTCCCTGTTTCATCGCGAAACTCGTGCGCGCAGAATCCGCAGCGCAGGACATTTTTCAGAGCGCGGCGCTCGCGACTGCTGCGAACAATGCTCTGAGCCCACCACGCGAGGAAAATCGCGAGCACAAATCCGCCAGCGTATACGAGTAGCAATTCATGGAGTTCGAAGCGGATCATTTTCCAGCAGTTACCGAGTCACTTCCCCATCGCACTACGACGGTGCCCCAGGCAATCTCAGCGGCGCCCGGAGACAGGCGCACTGCGGAAACCATGCGAACGGCCTCGCTGTCCATCTCGGCGGAACCCGAACCGGACTGCACATAGCAAAACCGCACTTCCCCGCCCCCGTTCACGCCCGCGAGGAGTTCCACGCTGCGCAGCGGCTGGGAGGATGTGACGTCGGGCTTCAATCGAATCTCGCCGCCAGCCCGCGCGGCGAAAGGCCCGTGAAAAACAATCACGGTAGCCGTAGCAGGCGCCTCGGGCACAATTGGAAGCGGTCGCCGGTCTGCATCCAGAATATAGGTCAGCGAGTCCCGGGCCGGCGGGTATTGAAT
Source organism: Verrucomicrobiaceae bacterium (assembly GCA_005791535.1). Lineage (GTDB taxonomy): Bacteria > Verrucomicrobiota > Verrucomicrobiia > Chthoniobacterales > Chthoniobacteraceae > SXWH01. The sequence goes on from SXWH01000268.1 coordinate 22,218, forward strand.
CACCACCGGCTCCGCGGGAATGTCTCGCGGCTCCGTGCGGAACACCGCGTAAGACGGGCGGTATGGCACATCGAGAAGCCCCGCAGGCTCCGCCGAAGTGATACGCGCCACCACCGCCGGGTCCTCCGCGGCGATCCACCGCAACACCGCCTCGTTTTCCGGCGACGGCGCTCCATCCGCCCCGAACCTCGTAAGCAACTGGATAGACTGCGCGGTCTTCGGAATCAACTGCCGCTCGGGCGCGCTGATGTGCACGAAAAAGAACGCCGCACTGTGCGCAAACAGCGAGAGGAAGATGAACAGCGCCAGCGTCCAGGAACTGCGGTGCGCACCCGACCAGTCGAAGATCGTTCCATCGCGTTTCGGCGCATTCATCACTGCTGAAACCCGCCGGCCCAAATCACGGTAAATCCGCGCTTCTGAGCTTCATTCATGATATCGTGCACAATTCCCGACGGCGCATCCTTGTCAGCCTTTACGATCACCGTGCGGTTCGGCGCCTGGTTCTGCGCAAAACGGCCAGCCAGCTCTACAAACGACACTTTCCGGTCGCGATGATAAATGGCCGGAGTAATACCCGCCGTGACCGTAACAATCTCCGCATCGCGCTGAGGTCCCAACGCGAAAGAGGTCGCGGGAAGGCTTACCTGAACACCCGGCTGAAGCACAAATTTCGAGCCCGCGACCCAGAAAACCAGCACGAGAAACAGGACGTTCAGCAATGGCAGAAACCCGAAGAGCGCCGGGGAGAAATGGAATGTTCGCCGGAGTTTCATCGCGGAGTCCAAAGTGCCGGAGTTCAGCGACCGCCTGCGGACTTCCGCGCTTCGTCAAACTCAATAATCTCGGGCCGCTCGCGACTTTCCACAATCAGCGAAACGACTTCGATGCCCGCCCGCTCAATGTCGTGCATCGCACTGTTGACCCGCGAATTGATGAATGCGTAGCAAATCGCCGTCGGGATCGAAACCGCGATTCCGGCCGCCGTCGTCAGCAGAGCCTGATAGATGCCGTTCGAGATCTCCGCAGAACTGGCCAGACCGCTAGCCGCACTCATGGTCGAGAAAGCCTTGATCAGCCCGGCCACTGTTCCCAGCAGGCCAAGCATCGGCGTCACAAATGCGAGCGTGGCAAGCATCCCGAGTCGGCGCTCAAGTTTCGGCACCTCCAACTGACCCGCTTCCTGCACGATCTCCTTCAACTCCTCACGGGGCGCGCTGTGATGGACAATGGCGGCGTGCACAACCCGCTGGACGGGGCCCCTTGTCGCGGCAGCCTCCATTTGCGCCTCGCCAAAATTCCGCCCACGGATCAGGACGGCAAGACCACGGACAAACTCCCCCACCCGAACGCTGATGCGGCGGAAATAGACGACGCGTTCCAGAAACACCGCACTGGAGATTACACTGCACGCCAGAATGAGCCACATGATGGGCCCGCCCTTTTCCATGAATTCGAGCATTCCATTTTCTACCTCGATTCCGCGGACGGACGGAAGGATGAATTTCATCGCAGACGGAAGCGGTGGAAACTTCCCGATTGCACACCGGCCATTCCAAAGCATTCTATCGCCATGAAATTCTTCGCACTTTGCGCAGCGTCCATTATCGTACTCGCCATCCCCACGCAGGCTCAGGAGAAGCCCTCAGCCGCGGCACCCGCAAAGACGGGGCCGAAAATCGTGCAGGTCACACCCGACGACGCGCAGAAACTCATCGCCGAAGGCGTCACGGTCGTCGATCTGCGCACGGAGGAGGAATTCGAACACACCCACATCCGCGGAGCAAAAAACGTCAACGCGCTGGATCCTGAATTTGAGAAGAACATCGCGGCATTGGACGCATCCAAACCGATTCTTGTCCACTGCCAGTCCGGCAGTCGCAGCCGGACCGCGATCGAAACCGTTCTGTCCAAGTCGAAATTCCCCGCTGTCTATCACCTCAGCGAAGGTCTCACGGCGTGGAAAAAGGCGGGGAAGCCTCTCGATTTAACGCCCACGCCCGAGCAATCCGGGAAGCTGCCGGAACGCCTGAAATAGGTGCAGCAAACATTTCCCGGTGATCAAACCGGTCTTCCAACCGAGAATGCCGTGCGTTTCGGGCATTTGCAATTTGACCGGAAAAAGGCCTGAGAATAGCGTCCGCCGTCCAATGCTCAGTTTTAGTTCATTCTTTATCATCGTCGCAACCCTTGGAGCCAGTCTCTGGTGGGCAGTGCGCGACGAAAGCGGATTCCACTAAATCGAATTCCAAAATGGCCGACGCTCGCGACATCGAATGGCTGAAGAACTCAGCGAATGACCTCAACAACCTGCTCCAGGTCATCGCGGAATCGAGCAAGGCATTAAGAAAAATCTGCGGTGCCGAACCGGAGGCCATGCGCTACTACGCATTCCTTACAAACGGCCTCGACCGCGCACTCGGAGTAACGGCGGACATTTCGGCACGGCTGGGCGGAATTCAGGCCGGCCCTGCCGTGGAGAAGCCATCCCAGATTACCGCAGAACCAGCCAAGCCGCGGCACGCCGGACCGGAAATTCTGAACCCCGGTGGTTCCCGCGAACTCATCATGCTCATCGATGACGAGAAAATCGTGATCGAACTCGCCGCCGCGTTGCTGACGGATGAAGGTTATCGGGTCATCGCGATTACCGACCCTTTTGCGGCGATTTCTACTTACAAGGAACTAAAAAACCAGATCTCTCTGGTGATGCTCGATTATACCATGCCGGTGCTCGACGGTGGCGAGGTGTTCAATGAGCTCAAAAAAATCGACCCCACCGCCCCGATAGTTCTCAGCAGCGGTTTTGCAGAGCAGGACAAGATCGGCGGCATGCTCGCACGCGGGCTCCGTGGATTCCTTCCAAAACCCTACACCCGCGCGAAACTGCTTTCGCAAGTGCGCTCGACGCTCGACGCTTTGAATTCCGAGCGCACCGGCCAGCGCCGCGTGCTCTAATCCCGCGAATCCCACGAGTTTCTTGGCATTTTGCCACACCACAGCTAATTCCAGCTCGTGCCAAACTCACAGGAACCACCGCAACTTGCCGTCTGGCTCGTTCGCACCATCACCCTCTTCTTTTTCCGCATCTTCTACAAAGTGAAGGCGCGGGGCGTGGATGCGCTTCCGGAGGGCGGATTCCTCATGCTGCCGAATCACCTCACTTGGATCGATGCCGTTGTACTCCAGGCCGCGTGCCCGCGTCCCATCCGGTTTATCGTCTGGGAGGAATACTACCGCTCCCGCCGGCTCGCCCCGCTGATGCGCTTCTTCGGCGTGCTGCCTATTTCCAGCAAGCGCGCAAAGGACACGATGAAGCAATCCGTCGACGCCCTGAAGCGCGGCGAGATTGTATGCATTTTCCCCGAAGGCTCGCTTTCCCGCAGCGGCACGCTCCTTCGCCTGCAACGCGGATACGAGCTCATTGCACGCCAAGCGAAAGTCCCCGTTGTCGCCGTGTGGATGGACCGTCTATGGGGCAGCATCTTCAGCTTCCGGGGCGGGCGCTTCTTTTGGAAATGGCCGCGCGCCCTCCGCTACGATGTCACCGTCGCATTTGACACGCCACTCGCGGCACGCGACGCAGGCATCGACACCGTCCGCCAGCGCTTCCTGAATCTCGGAGAAGAATGCTACCAGATGCGCCCCCTGCTCCGCGGAAACATCGCCGCGGAGAGCCTGCGGGGCCTCATGCGCGACAGCGGAAAAACCGCCGTTGTCGACGGCCTCGACGGCTCCGAACTCAGCCGCGCAAAACTTCTCGCAGCCGCCCTCGCACTGAGCAAACTCATCCGGACTCGCGCACCGGAAAAGCGCGTCGCCGTCGTTCTGCCGTCCTCAAAAGGCGCCGTCGTCGCAAATCTCGCCGTGCTGCTCGCCGGGAAAATTCCGGTGAACCTCAACTTCACCGCCGGACGCGCGGCGCTGGAATCCAGCATTCGCAAAGCGGGCATCAAACTCTGCATTACCGCCGGCCCGGTGCAGGACAAACTCAAGGACTTCCCGTGGCCGGAAAACATGCTCCTTCTCGAGAAGACGCTCCCCGCTCTCAAGTCCGCCATCATCCGCTGGCTCCTTGGCGTAAAGCTGCTTCCCTTCGGCGTCATGCGCCGTCTCGCGGGCGTTTCCACCACGGGCGACCGATCGGAAGCATTCCTGCTTTTCACCAGCGGCAGCAGCGGTGAACCGAAAGGTGTCGTGCTCACACACCGCAATCTGCTGGCGAACTCGACACAGTTTGGCGAGATGCTCGATCTCAAGGAGCACGACGTCATCATGGGCGCCCTGCCCTTTTTCCACAGCTTTGGAGCCACCGTCTGTCTCATCTTCCCGATGATTGAAGGCATCCGCGTGGTGACTTACCCGAACCCGCTCGAAACCGGCAAATGCGCGCAGCTCATTGAGAAATGGGGCGCGACCCTCATGCTCGCAACGCCCACATTCCTCCGCGGCTACATGAAGCGCGCTGAACCTGATCAGCTCCGCTCCGTGCGCCTCGCCGTGACGGGCGCGGAAAAGCTCCCCGACGAACTCGCGATCGCATTTGAAAAGCGCTTCGGCGTTCCCGTGATGCAAGGATACGGCCTCACCGAAACATCGCCCGTTGCGTCCTTCAACCTCCCCGACCCATCACCCGATGCCGATCAGAAAACTTCGCGCCTCGGTTCAGCAGGCAAACTCGTCCCGGGGCTCACGGCTGAAATCCGCGATCCCGAAACCGACTCGGTGATTTCGCTACACGGCACCGGAATGCTCTGGCTCAAAGGGCCGAATGTATTCGACGGCTACCTAGATGACCCCGAACGAACCGCGGACGTGATCAAAGACGGCTGGTTCCGCACCGGCGACCTTGCGCGATTCGACGAGGACGGCTTTCTCTTCATCGAAGGCCGCCTTTCCCGATTCTCAAAAATCGGCGGCGAAATGGTCCCGCACGAAACGGTCGAAACGCGCATCGTGGAATGCCTGGGACTCTCCGGCGAGGGCGAGCGCATCGTCATGCTCACCGCCGTCCCCGACGAAGCAAAGGGCGAAGCGCTCATTGTGCTCAGCACGCGTCCGATCGATGTGAAAGACCTCCGCGACAAGCTCACGGCCACAGGGCTCACCAATCTGTGGATCCCCAAGCGGATTGTGCAGGTGGAAAAAATCCCGATTCTCGCCAGCGGGAAACTCGATCTTCAGTCCTGCAAAAAACTCGCAGAGTCCGCGACCAACACGCCGTAGTCGGCGGAATCACGGTCGCCGGTCGCTGCGCCTCATCGCACGATGTCAAACCCCTGCGCGGCGAAAGGTGGAATCACTTTCACGTCCACCGCCTTGATGTGCGATTTCAATTCGCTCTCCTCCATCGCCTCGAGAAACGCCTCCACTTCATCCGAGTCCCCGCAAACCTGCATTTCCACCCGGCCATCCGGAAGATTCTTGACCCAGCCGGTGACGTCGAATCCGCGCGCGAGGTTCTTTGCGCTCCAGCGGAATCCCACCCCCTGCACCCGCCCTTCGTAAAACACGTGGCGCGCCGTCATGGCCTCGCCTCCTGCCGACGGAGGAAATCTGCCGCCGTCTCGGGCCACACGCCGTTCACGTGGCAGCCGGAGACCTGCTCCAGCGCGCCCGCCGGATAAAGCCGCGGGGTCAGATCAATGTGCCATGAAAACTCCCGCTCCACATCCGGCCACTCCTCGGCACGCGCACCAACCGACGGCGCCGTCGTGAGCGCCAGATTCCACGCGGGAGCATCGAGACCCCGACGGATGCCGGATACTGCGGCGTTCAAAGCCTCGGCAAGCTGCGAGACTTCGTCGTTCGTGATCCGGTGAAAATCCGGGGCGAGACGCTTCGGCCAGATCGAGATTTCAAACGGCGACCGCGCCGCGTACGGACAGAATCCCACAAACCCCGCGTTCTCAAACACCACACGCGTCCGTGTCTTCAGCTCCTCCTCAAGGACATCGGCGAAGAGCGATTTCGCATGCGCGGCATGGTAATCCTTCGCCACATTCAGCTTCCGCCGCAGCGCCGGTGCGACGAGTCCCATCGTGACAATCTGGCTGATGCTGTGCGCAACGACCTGCCCGGCCGCCGCACCTTCGTTCTTGATCACGAAGAACGAAAACATCCGCCCATCTCTTGTCAGGTCCTCGATGCGCGAACGCCATGCTTCCACCACATGCGTAATCCCCGCCGCGCCAATCTCGGCGAATCGCCGCTCACCCGGATCTTCGATCACAATCTCGTGAGCGCCGAATCCGCCGATATGCCGGTAAATCCCCGTCTGCTTCATGCCCGGGTCGGCCTCGATCGCGAGCACCGGCGTCCGGTTCGGAACCACGCGCACCTGCCATCCATCGGGCCCGCCGCTTTGAAAAAGCGAGTGCGACGCGAAACGCTCCAACCCCGCGCGGAATGGCGATGCCGCGAGAATTTCCGCATTGAATTGCGGCGGAGGCGGCACCGCGCGGTTCTCGTTGAAGATCGTCCACTCCCGCGTCAACGGGTCCATTCGCAATTCGGATTTTTCCATCAGCAGCCACCGATGTGCCGCGCCGATGCCGGTGCGTCAAGGCGGCGGAGCAATTGAGGCGTTCGTTTTTCAGCCGTTGCACACTGAGCACATTGAGCCTATCTTCCGTCCAACCACCGAACACGCTATGGATCCTTCCACCGTCGCCGCATTAGCGTTCTTCCTGGTCGTAGGGATTCCGTTCGTCGCATTCCTTTGGTACGGCTGCGATGTGCGCAGCCTCAAAAATGAACGCCCCGAGAAAGCCCCTTGGTACAGGGAACCCGAGGAAGAGCGTCAACTCAGGGAACTCGAAAAAGCCCGTCGCCTCACGGAACTGGAGGAAAGTCTCAAAAGACGAAACTTCTCCGCCCCAGCGATCGTTTCACGCATCAGCGCAATCCGCGACGAACCGGCATCCCGAGCGTATAAGTCGTTGGCGCCCGCGGGCGGGACACAGCATGCTGCGGAGGTTCGCACCGTGATCGCGGCGAAGTCGTATTTTCGCAGGCGAAGGAAAGCGAAACCTGCAGAACCGAACGCATAGGCGCGTCCGGTCGTGGGCCTCAATTCCCGAAAAGCAGATTCAATCCCGCGTCGATCCCCTTCTTCGCAGCATCCACGCCGGTGTCGATGGTGCCTTTGACGCCTTTCTCCAAAACGTTCTTGCCGATATCCGTAGCCTTCTGAATGGCCGCCGCTTCCGCGGCCGCAACGAGACGCGACGAGAGATCCTCCTTCACCGCTGAGGTCGGGCCCGAGACCCGCATCGTCGTCCACGCATAACCGTCGCGATTCACGGTAAACACGCGCTCCTGCGAACCGGGCAGATACTGCAGCGGCCCGGGCGTGATTCCGATATCGAACGTTCCATCGACCTGATCGTTGATGACGGAAAACGGGCCGCGCAACGCCAGAAGCTGTTTCGATTCGAGCACGAACTTCGATGCACGGAACCCACCCGGCTCGGTGCGAAACTCCGCGCTGAGTTCGTCCAGCCGCATCCGGCGGAATTGATCCGTCTTCGTGAACTCGGCCAGTTTCGCAAGCACGGGCAGTGCTTCAATCTGACCGCCACTCATGCGAAGATTGCCCGATATTTCCGGCGCGGAATTATCGCCATCCCGCGTCGAAAAAATCGCGCGAACATCGCCACTGAGATTTCCGTGGAGCCGCGCACGCCAGTCGTCCGGCAGGAACGGCGTCACGTTCACACCTTTCAAGACAAACTGAAGGTCAGCCTTGCTCTGAGGCCGCATTTCGCCCGACGCGACAATCTCGCCACCGCCCTGACGAACGACAAGTTCCTGAAGGAAAAACGCCGGTTCGTTATAAATCGCACGGATCGTTGCCACATCCACGATTGGCAGGCCGAGCTGGTTGATTTTCCCGCCCTGCCCCTCAAACATCCAGCCGCGTTCCCGCGGGCTGATCTTCACCGAGAGGTTATTCAGCGCACCGCTGCGCCATTTCAAACGCACATCGCGCACTGCGATATTGAGGACGTCGGAGTGCGTGTGCTTTTCCTTCGGCGGAACGTTCATTTCCTCACGAAGGTCGTCGAAGTCCGCGTCGACGCGCTGCACCTCCACATTATCCACAATGCCCCGGCGATCACCGAATAGGAGCTTCCAGAGCGACGGCAGTTTGAAGTCTCCGCGGACATTCTCAACCTTCACGGAATGAAAGCCGGCTTCAGGTCCGCCAATAGCGGTCAATCCATCGGAGAAAAACTGATTTCCCTCGAACCGGATCGGCAGAATCTCAACCCTCCCGCGAACGTCCTGACCGGCGCGCTCCTCCATTTTCCGGCGGAACTCCGGCGAGCGGAGATACGACATGGCCCACGATTTGTAACCCATGAAAACCACGCCTAGCGCGATGACGAGAAGCGCCGCGACACCGCTGATAACCTTGAGCCATAGGCGCGAGGACGAACGAGAAGATTGGCGTTGGCGACGGGACATGCCCACAACCTTTAGCGGATGGATTGCCGATGTCCAATTCTCCGCGAGACTGGCGGAGACACTGGAGAACAAGGTAAGACCCGCCCGAACATGAACGCACACACCGCAACATTTGCCGTTTCGACACGTGGAAAGGGCACGTATGATATCACATCCGCCGTCGCGGCGGTCGTTCGCGAGAGCGGCATCCGTACAGGCACTGCGACCGTTTTCATCCAGCACACGAGCGCTTCACTCATCATCTACGAAAACGCGGACCGTTCCGCGCGAACCGACCTTCACGAGTTCTTCGAACGGCTCGTTCCGGAGGACAGCGACTACTTTGTGCATACCGCGGAGGGCCCGGACGACATGCCGTCCCACATCCGGATGGTGCTCACACGGACTTCAGAGGTCATTCCGATCGCCGCCGGGAAGTTGATGCTGGGAACGTGGCAGGGAATTTTCGTTTTCGAGCACCGGACGGCGGCGCATACGCGGAATATTGTGGTAACCGTAACCGGCTCCTAGCTCCGGCGCCAGCGATGCGGGGGCCAGACTGCCGATGTGCAGCCAAGCGATACCATCTTCGTTGCGGACATCCACGATGAGCGAAATCCGAAGGGCCGTGATGATTCGCTCCTGTTCGCGGGACGATGGAATGACCAGCGGCACCTCCTGCTCCGCATAGCGCCCTCGCTCGCGGATGAGCTCCACGAGGCGCGCAGCCAGAACTTCCTCCCGTTCCGAGAGCCGGATCCAGACTCCGAAGTTCTCAAGCACCGCGAGCGTCATTCGCGGGAGGAAAAGCGCGACGTCAAGAAGCGTCTCGGAAAGCGGCCTGCGATCCACAGCCTCCCGATCGAAACGGAACAGCCAACGGTCGATCACCGTCGCCACGTACAGCACTGCGATCGACGAAAAGAAGTTGCGGTTGAAATTCTCCGTTCCGTTGAACTTCAGCCCTTCCTTGACCGACAGGAAAGCCACCGTGAACCAGTAGCAAACCCCGTAGATGACCACCCACCCGATGAGCGCGAAAAGAAGCGTCGCGCCGGACGCAAACAGAACGCTGCGGTTATGCTCGCGGAAATGCCCACGCAAAATGGAAAGCTCGGACGCCACGCTACGGATCTAGCACAACGTCAAACCGGCTCAAGACCCGGCGTTGCGGCGCACTTCAATCGGATGCAGACCAACCGCCGCCAAGGGCCTTGATAAGCTGGACGGTCACCGCGAGTCGCTCGCCATTCAGCGCGGCAACTCCCAGCTGCGCAGCCAGCGCGCTCCGCTCCGCTTCGAGCACGTCGAGATAAGGGCTGGTGCCGGATTTGTACCGATCGCGTGCAAGACTCGCACCACGCTCGGTCGCCGCAAGGACGCGCTGCTGGGCTTCGTTCCGCTTTGCCAGAGCGCGAAGGGCACCGAGTGCGGTCTCCACGTCCGCCGTCGCCGCGATGACAGCCTGTTCAAACTTCGCACGCGCCTGCTTCGCCTCAGCGCGCGCGGATTCGAGTCCCGCGCGATTCCTACCACCATCAAACACGGGAAATGAGAGCGATGCACCGAAACTCCAAGTCCGGCTATCCTTGTCGAAAGTCTGCCCGGCATCGCTTGTGAGAACTCCAATTTGACCACCCAGTTTAACAGTCGGAAGAAACGCCGCCCTTGCCACACCCATCCGTGCGGCCGCAGCAGAGAGGCCACGTTCCGCCGCCGCGACATCGGGTCTGTGCGTGATGAGTTGCGCCGGGATGCCGGCAGGAACCGTCGGAATTCGAGGGTCGCCTTTCCACCCCAGTTCCGCGGGTAACCGGAAGCGACTTGGGTTTGCGCCGGTGAGCACGGCGAGTGCATTTTCGAGAGCGGGACGCCGCTGCGCGAGACCGGCCAGATCCGCCTCCGCGGCCGCGGCTTCAGCCTCGGCGCGCGCGACGTCGAAGTCGGTGCCGATACCTGCCGACATGCGCTGGTTGGCGAGGCTCAGCGACTCCTTTCGCAATGCCACCGTGTTTCTGAGAATTGCGCGTTGTTCATCGAGCGTACGGAGAGTGAACCACGTGGCCGCGATCTCCGCCCGCAATGAAAGCGCAAGTGCATCGCGCGATGCCGCAGCGGCGCTCAGGTCAGCGTTTGCCGCATCCACCCCGCCACGAATCCGGCCCCAGACGTCGAGTTCATATCCGAAATCGAGCGGCACCGTAATCGTGCTGAGCGTCGCAGTAGGAATCTCACCCGGAAATCCCGGGAAGCGCTGAGTAGCCGATGTGCGCGCGCGCTGGACAGACGGATTGAGCGTGATCGTCGGGAAGAATCCCGCCCGTGCCAAACCCGCTGTGGCGCGGGCCTGCTCCACACGCGCAGTTGCGGCCCGAACATCCAGATTCCCGCTCGCGACGCGGTCCAGCATGGCGGAAAGCTGGGCATCTCCAAAAATGCGCCACCAGTCGTCGGCGGCAAGTCGTCGCTCCGATGCAGGAGCGTTTCGGAATTTCGGTGCGACGTCCCCGACTACCGTTTCGGCACCGTGAAGCACCGCTACGCAAAGGGAAAAGGCGAGAATCTGAGTATTCATAAAAAGTAGGATTAATGCACTTCCGGCACCGGTGGTTCGGTCGAAACGGAAGCCCGCCGCTTCCGGCGCAGCACGACGTAAAAGACCGGCGTCAGAAAGAGTCCGAAAATTGTGACCCCGATCATTCCCGCGAAGACTGCGACGCCCATCGCCTGACGCATCTCCGCGCCAGCTCCGGTGCTCGCCGCCAGCGGATACACGCCCGCAATGAACGCAATACTTGTCATTAAAATCGGCCTCAACCGCAGACGGCAGGCTTCGAGCGCGGCAGCGACCGCGTCCATTCCCTCCCGCTGCTTCTCGCGGGCAAATTCGACGATGAGGATCGCGTTTTTGCACGCAAGCCCGACCAGCACGATCAGCCCGATTTGCGTGAACACGTTGTTCTCCATGCTCTTGATCAACAATCCCACCATCGCGGAGAGCAGCGTCATCGGGACAATCAAGATGATCGCAAGAGGAAGCGTGAGGCTCTCGTACTGCGCGGCGAGCACGAGAAAGACGAGCAGCACGCACAGCGGAAACACGTAGACCGCAGTGTTCCCGGCGATTCGCTGTTGATAGCTGAGCTCCGTCCACTCGGCCTTCATGCCGTTTGGCAATTCCGCAAGCAGTCGCTCCATCGCGGCCTCGGCCTGGCCGCTTGAGAATCTCGGCGCTGCGACGCTGTTGATATCCGCACTTGGATAACCGTTGTAGCGCATCACCCGGTCCGGTCCGTACGAATCCGAAACAGTCACGACCGCGCTCAAAGGAACCATCTGTCCCGCGGAGTTCCGGACCTTCAACCGCGTGATGTCGTCCGCACTGTCACGAAACTGCGAATCCGCCTGGGCGACGACCTGGTAAGTGCGGCCGAAGCGGTTGAAATCGTTCACATAGAGCGAGCCGAGATTGATCTGAAGCGCTTCAAATACGCTTTGAAGCGGAACGTTCATCATCTTCACCTTCACGCGATCCGGCTCGGCGGTGAGTTGCGGGACGTTGATTTGATATGATGAGTACGTGTAGCCGAGCCCCGGTGTCTGAAAGCTTCGACCCACGAGCGTCTGCGCAGCTTGATATAAGGCATCCGCACCCAGATTACCCCGATCCTCGAGTTGCACTTTGAATCCGCCACTGACACCGAGACCATTTACCGGTGGCGGCGGAACGACGAAAATCATGCCCTCCTGAATCTCCGAGAACATTCCATTCAACTTCCCAGCAATCGCATCTGCACTCATTCCTGGACCGCGGCGTTTGTCGAAGTCCTCCAGACCGTAGAAGACGATGCCGCTGTTTGGAGATGCCGTGAATCCATTGATGCTCAGACCGGGAAACGCGACGCTGTTTCGAACACCGGGAACTTTGGAGGCGAGGTCTCCCATTCGACGAATCACCGCATCAGTACGGTCGAGCGATGCAGCATCCGGCAATTGCGCGACGGCGATGACGTATTGCTTGTCCTGAGTCGGCACAAAGCCGGTCGGGATGCGCGTAAATGTGAATCCCGTGAGCGCTACGAGCCCGCCGTAAAGCAGGAGCGCGACGAACGAGAATCGGATGATGCGCCGAACCCAGGACGTATATGTGCGCGACGCCCAATCGAAGAATCGATTAAACCGCCGGAACAGCCAGCCAAACAGAAACTCCATCACCCTCGTCACCGCATCCTTCTTCGCATCGTGTCCGCGCAGCAGCAGCGCCGAGAGCGCCGGCGAAAGCGTGAGCGAGTTGAACGCTGAAATGACCGTACTGATCGCGATCGTCACAGCGAACTGTTTGTAGAACTGCCCGGTCAGTCCGCTGATGAATGCCGTCGGCAAAAACACCGCACACAAGACAAGCGCAGTCGCCACAATAGGGCCGGTGACCTCGTCCATCGCCCGCTTGGTCGCCTCGAATGGCGACAACCCGAGCGCGATATTTCTCTCCACGTTCTCCACGACGACGATGGCG
>SXWH01000269.1 GCA_005791535.1 Verrucomicrobiaceae bacterium
GTTGCGGGCTTCGCAGCTTCGGGAGCTGGAGCCGGAGCAGGTGTTGCGGGCTTCGCAGCTTCGGGAGCTGGAACTGGCGGAGTCGCGCCAGGAGTCACGGGGAGAAGCGGAGACGGACGGCTGTTCGGCGCGCCGGGCGTCGGTGCAGGGGCGGGCGCCGGTGCCGGTGCGGGACGCGGCGTTCCACCAGTCTTCCGGGCGTTCGGGTTCTTCAAATCATCCTGCAGGTCGCGGGCAGCGCGGGCGATTGCGTCCTGACTGAACGGGTGGGAGCCTTGCAGGAGACTGTCGAGTGCGGCGATTGCCTCGTCGCGGTTTCCTTTCGCCGCGAGAATGCGTGCCACGCCGAGCGTCGCCACAGAAACATGCGCGCTCTTTGGGTAATTCGTCTGGATGCGCTTGTAAGTCGCCAGCGCCTCATCCTGTTTCCCCGCTTTTTCAAGCGTCACGCCAAGTGCCGCGACCGATGCCGCAAGCAGTGGATGCGTCGGATTGTTCTGGGCGAAGTTCCGGTATTCCGTCGCTGCTTCATCGAATTTACCCGCCGTGTGGAGCTCGTCCGCGATTCGGAATTGCGCCGTCGCAGAAGCTGCCGTGCCGGCCCAGTCCGTCGTCACCTTTCGCAACTCATCCACGGAACCCGCCGAGGCGAGCGCCTGCTCCGAGCCTTCTTTCTTCCGTTGCTCGACGAAAAGATACACACCCCAAATGCACACGCCTAGAACCGCCGCATACACGGTCCGCATGATGACCTTTCGGTATTGGATCCAGAAAGCCAGCATATCGAACTCCTCCGGCGGAGGCGGAGCAGCAGGCGTTGGCGAGTTAGGTTTACCGCCGGTGGAAGTTGGTTTCGGAAGATTGGACTCCGATGCAGGTTCGGACATAGGGCGGCGGAAAGTGCCAGAGCCGCGACAAAAGGCAAGCGTGCTGAAAGAGGAAAATGCGCCAGTGCCGCGAGAAACCACCCGGGAATAAGCGACGCCATTTGCCAGCTACGCTCCGGCAGTAAATGCCAAAGACCACGTTGTTCATCACTTTGCAGCGCCCGACGAATAATTAATCGGTGCCGTTGGCGGAGAACACTTTCGCATTCTCGGGAAACAGCGAGCGCGCCATCCGGAGGTGAATCCGGATGGCGCGCGGCTGGGTTTTCGGGGTAGGGTGAAGTCGGGCTGACGGCCTGCTTTTTTTCTGGCGGGCTAGTCCGCGAGGAGCGGGCCGTCGTCTTCGTCGCGAATCTGGTCTTTGTCTTTGTCGTTCATGGCAGTGATGGATGGTTTAGGAGCAGCCCTGGCTGGTGCCGCATTCGGTGCAGCAGCCGCAGGCGCCGGCGCGGATGACTTTGCTGCTGCCGCAGTTGGAGCAGGTGGTGTCCATATACATGTGGCCGAGGGCGCTCTTGAGGCGGTCGGCGTGGGTGGCGCCGTTTTGCGAAATATGCGGGTGGCCTTCGCTGCCGCCGGCGTGGGAGATGACGTCGATGATTTCCTTTTCCGAGGTGCGCTCGAGTTCGGGGACGGGTCGGTTGAGCGCCTTTTTGTCGAGCTCGGCGAGTTCTTTCATCGGCAGCTCGGCCTGGCCTTTGTTGGGGCTGGTGGCTTCTTTGTAGCCTTTGATGAACTGGCAGCCGAGCCAGCGGAAGACGTAGTCGGTGATGCTGGTGGCGGTGCGGATGTCGGGGTTTTTGGTGAAGCCCGATGGCTCGAAGCGCTGGTGCGCAAATTTGCGGACCATGCTGTCGAGCGGCACGCCGTATTGAAGCGCCATGCTGGTGAGCGCGCCCACGGTGTCCATGAGACCGCCGAGGGTGCTGCCTTCCTTCTGCATCTGCACGAAGAGTTCGCCGGGCTGTCCGTCTTCAAACATGCCGACGGTGATGTAGCCTTCGTGGCCGGCGATGTCGAATTTGTGGGTGAGCGCGACGCGGGTGTCAGCCATGCGTTTGCGGAGCGGCTGTTCGGCTTTGTCGCGGAGATCCTTGAGCTCGCTTTCGAGTTCGCGGATGCGGGCGGCGTAGTTGTCCACTTCTTCGTTTGCCACGGCTTCGACTCCGGCGACCGCGCCGTTGCTGGTGCTGTGCGTCTTTTTGTCGGTCGCGATCGGGGCGCTGCCTTTGGAGCCGTCGCGGTAGATGGCGATGGCCTTGAGACCGAGCTGCCAGCCCTCGATGTAGGTGTTCATGATGTCGTCCACCGTGGCGTCGTTGGGGAGGTTGACGGTCTTGGAGATGGCACCGCTGAGGAAGGGCTGGGCGGCGGCCATCATTTTGATGTGGCCGCGATAATGGAGGCTGCGTTTGCCGTTGGCTGGTTTGAATGCGCAGTCGAAGACGTTGAGGTGCTCGGGGCGGAGGCCGGACTGGATGAGCTCGCCGTTTTCGCCGGTGACGTCTTCGATAGTGTCGTGCTGATCGATGTGCGCCTCGATGCGCTCGACCTCAAGGCGGTTGTAGCCGAGGTTTTGGAGCGCGGGACGGACGGTCTGGTTGACGATCTTCAAAACGCCGCCGCCCGCGAGGAGCTTGTATTTAACCAGCGCGATGTCGGGCTCAATGCCGGTCGTGTCGCAATCGATGAGGAATCCGATGGTACCGGTGGGTGCGAGGACGGTAACCTGCGCGTTGCGGTACCCGTGTTTGTTTCCGAGCGAAAGTGCGTTGCTCCAGACTTCGCGGGCTTCGTCCTTGAGGAAGCCGAAGCGGTCGCTGGCCTGGATGGCTTCGACGCTCTCCTTGTGCAGCTCGATGACCTTGCGCATGGATTCGACGTTGTCCTTTTTCGCAGGCTTCTCGACGCCGGTGCAGCGGGCATCGTGGTAGCCGGGGAATGCGCCCATGACCTGCGCCATGCGGGCGCTTTGCTCGTAGGCGTGTCCGGTCATGATTGCGGTGATCGCGCCGGCGAGCGCGCGGCCTTCATCGCTGTCGTAGCCGAGGCCGTAGCTCATGATGAGCGAGCCGAGGTTTGCGTATCCGAGGCCGAGCGTGCGGAAGATGTGGGAATTCTCGGCGATTTCCTTGATGGGGTAGCTGGCGTTATCGACGACAATTTCCTGCGCGGTGATGAAGATGCGCACGGCGGCCTTGAAGCGCTCGACGTCGAAGGAGCCATCGGCCTTCTTGAACTTCATGAGGTTCAGCGAGGCGAGGTTGCAGGCGGTGTTGTCGAGGAAGAGATACTCGGAGCAAGGATTGGTGCTGTTCTGGCGGGCGGTGCCGCGGCAGGTGTGCCATTTGTCGATGGTCGTGTCGAACTGCATGCCGGGGTCGCCGCAAATCCAGGTGCCCTCGGCGATTTTGCGGAGCAGCGTCTTGGCGTCCTTCTTTTCGCACGGCTTGCCGTCGGTCACGCGCTTCGTCCACCACTCGCGTCCGGCCATGGCGGCGTCCATGAACTCATCGCTCACGCGGACGGAGAGGTTCTCGTTTTGATACATGACAGAGCCGTAGGCCTCGCCGTTGAAAGATGCATCGTAACCCTGCGCGATGAGCGCCCAGGCCTTCTTTTCCTCCTTGGTCTTGGCCTCGATGAACTCCTCGATGTCGGGGTGATAGTCCTTGAGCGTGTTCATTTTAGCCGCGCGACGGGTCTTGCCGCCGGATTTCACGACGTTTGCGACCTGGTCATACACTTTGAGGAACGAGAGCGGGCCGCTGGGTTTTCCGCCGCCGGAGAGCTTCTCGCGGGTGGAGCGGAGCGGGGTGAGGTCGCTGCCCGTGCCACTGCCGTACTTGAAGAGCATGGCTTCCGAGGTCGCGAGGCCCATGATGCTTTCCATGGTGTCCGTGACGCTCTGGATGAAGCACGCGGAGCACTGCGGGTATTCGTATTGAGTGGGTGCGCGCTCGGCGATCCGGGTGTCGCGATTGATGAAAAAGTTGCCTTCGCCCTTGCCGACGCCTGTGCCGTATTGGTGGTAGAGGCCGCAGTTGAACCACACGGGGGAATTGAACGCGCCATACTGATTCACGCAGAGCCAGGTGAGTTCGTTGTAGAAAAGCTCGGCGGTTTCGTTATCCGCGAAATAGCCGTCGGCGAGGCCCCAGTCGGCGATGGTGCGCGTCACGCGGTGGACGAGCTGTTTCACCGAGCGCTCGCGTCCGCCTTTGTAGGGATCCGTTCCGTTGGCGATGTCGCCGTAGAAATACTTCGAGACGGCGATTTTCGTGGCGAGCTCGGACCACGTTTTTGGCACTTCGACGTTGTCCTGTTTGAAGATCGCCTTACCGGAATCATCCGTGATGGCGGCCGTGCGGTTTTCCCATTCGAGTTCGTCGAACGGCGCAATGGCTTCATTGCTGAAAACGCGGTCGAATTTGAGGCCTTTTGCGGAGGACTTTTTGGCGGAACGTCGGGCGGGTGCGGCGACGTTGAAACGGTTCGTGGAACTAGGGCGGCGGACTGTTTTGAGCGTGGGCATGGCTGGAATGTGAATAACTTGGTGAAAACTTTGTGGGGTTCCGACCAATAAAGGGTGCTTTCCAGAGACGGACCCTGTGAATAACACTCCCTGTTGGGCGCAGGTTTGTATGACACCACAATTAGTAGGGGCATCCAAGGAAATAACGGGTCCCTTTAACAAAAGTTTTTCCCTGCGAATTTCCTCTTGCCACGAGGGCTTTTGACCGCTCCCCGGCGTAAAAGCGGCGATCTTTCGACGCAGATCGTGTGGAACCTTTATGGAACCGTAATTCCGGCGTTTTTGGCAGCGGAAAGCCGCATGGAATGGGCTCTCCGGAGCGATCCGGGTTACGCCGGGGTTCCGGATGCGTCACGACTGCGCGGAGTCCGGAATGGAATTTTACAAATCCTGCTCGGTTTTGAGGATTTTCACGAGCTTGAGCAGGTCGTTTGTGACGAGTTCGTAGAGCGGCTTCGTGGGGTCGCTGGCGAAGATGTTATATTGCCGCAAATCGTAAGCGCAAATCGACGCTACGATGACCGCGACGCCGAGCCACTGCCGGTGACGGAGACCGGTGCAGAGCTCGGCGATGATCATTACGGCGCCGAGCCGGAACGGCATTTCCCAGATGCTCGTGTAGCGCAGATTCATGCCGTATTTTACGTTGCACATCACGAGGTAGCTTGCTGCGACGAAGACGGCGACAAACGCGAGTCCCTTCCGCGATGGCGTGAGCTTGAAAAGCGCGCCAACGCCCAGCAGCACGACGATCGGGCTCAGCGTGATCATATCGATGAAGTAGCGATACCACGGACCGTCGCCGGTGAGTTTGGCGTAATTCAAATTCTGCGCTTTAACGACGAGCGTTTTGTAAATCGAAACGAAAGTTCCGGCTCCGCCTGCGAGCGAGATGAGCAGAAGAATTCCGAGCAGCGGTGCGAAAAAACTCACGAGCAGAAACTTTGGCGTCGTGTTGCCGATCTTAAGCCAGCGGTTGGCTACGATGATCGCGCCGATTCCGCAGCAAACGAAGAACGCGTTCTCGAGCTTCGCGAGCGGGAGCAGGGCGAGGAAGATTCCGTGTGCGATGAGCCAGGCTTTTGAAGCGGGGTTCTTCATGCATTCCCACGTGGTCCAGACGCACATCAGCGCCCAGAACGCGAAGAATCCATCGATCAGCGCGTGCTGGCTGAAGTGAAGCTGCATCGGGCTGAACGCCATCAACGCAAGCACGCCGAGTCCGACCTCCGGCCCTGCCATGCGCCACGCCGCGA
Organism: Verrucomicrobiaceae bacterium; assembly: GCA_005791535.1. Classification (GTDB taxonomy): domain Bacteria; phylum Verrucomicrobiota; class Verrucomicrobiia; order Chthoniobacterales; family Chthoniobacteraceae; genus SXWH01. The sequence goes on from SXWH01000269.1 coordinate 5,679, forward strand.
GGCCTCCGGCAATCATCAGGAGAATCGTAAACATGCACGCGACCCGATGCAGCGAAGCCAGAGCGGGATCGCGATGGTCGGGATCGTTTGCGCGGTCCGCAGGCAATGTCCGGGGTTGCAACTCCGCGGGAGTCAGCGGCGGTGCGTCTCCGAACTGCACGCGCTTCCACAGCCACGATGTGTAAATGTATAGAAACCGCGTCGGCGGCAGTTCGCATTCCGTTTTATCCGAAGCCTGCGAGTCGAGGAAGAGTCCGCAAAGATCGGGCATCGCGCCCATTCCAGTGCCTTGAACGGTGATTTGATAAGGAGCGAGCGTCTGGTCGCGTTGGAACACGCCGACGGTATGTTTTCCGCCGTCCATCATGTTCACGTAGCGCCGGTAGATCATCTCATCGAAGCCGACGCGGCGCCACGAGCCGGAATCGGCGATGCGCAGAATCGATCCAACGATCGAAATGAGGACGAAAATGAAGACAAACGACCGCATGGAAATCCGCTGCGGCTGGGCTGATGTTGAATCGGACATGATTGGGCTGCGCTCCCTTAAAGCAAACGCCTTGCCTGAATGACAGCCCACTTTCACCGCCTTGCGCGTGGTTTGGAGGCTGCTATTGAATGCCGGCTACGAATGACACGCGTTTTCATCACCGGTGCGGCCGGATTTATTGGAAGCAATCTCACGGACCGGCTGCTCGCCGAAGGCCGCACAGTAGTGGGCTGGGATAATTTCTCGACTGGGCGACGGGAGTTCCTCGCAGATGCGCTTAAACGTCCAGCCTTCTCATTGGTGCGTGGTGACAACCTCGATGCGGAAGCACTAAGGGCCGCGATGGCCGGTTGCGATTTCGTGTTTCACCTTGCTGCCAATGCCGATGTGCGATATGGCCTCCAGCATCCGGAGCGCGATATTCAGCAGAACACCATCGCGACTTTCCACATGCTCGAAGCGATGCGCGCGAACGGAATCAAGCGCATGGCCTTTTCATCGACGGGCTCCGTGTATGGAGAAGCGGCGACGATACCGACGCCCGAGGATGCGCCATTCCCGGTGCAGACCTCGCTCTATGCCGCGTCGAAACTCGCTTGCGAAGGGCTGATTCAGGCCTATTGCGAAGGCTATGGATTCGAGGCTCACATCTTCCGCTTCGTCTCGATCCTCGGAGAGCGCTACACGCACGGACACGTGTTCGATTTCATGAAACAGCTCCGCGAGCATCCGGATTACCTGCGTGTGCTTGGCGACGGCACTCAGCGAAAAAGCTACCTGCACGTGGGAGACTGCGTATCGGCGCTCGTGAGTATTCCTGCGAAGGGTTTCGCGCCTGACGTCCGGCAGCGCGTAGCGGTCCTGAACCTCGGGACGGCGGAATACTGCATGGTAAAGGATTCCATCGGCTGGATCGCGGCGCGTCTCGGTATTTCTCCACGGCTTGAATTCACAGGTGGAGAGCGCGGATGGGTGGGGGACAATCCGTTTATCTTCCTCGATACGGTGCGTGCGCTTTCGACCGGATGGAAGCCCAATCTGAGTATTCGCGAAGGCGTGGAGCGAACGGTGGACTGGCTCGCAGCGAACGAGTGGATCTTTTCCGCGCGCGAGTAGCGTTCGCCGCCTAAACCAGATTTTCGCGAACCAGAAGCGCGTAGATCGCGGCATCCGCGAAAATGTGGGCTACGATTGGAAGTACAATGCTGCCCGACCGGACGCGGAGGATTCCCATCGCGATGCCGAATGCAGTGGCGAGCGCAGCACCGGCGGGGCCTGGCGGGTAGCCCTGAAGGTGGCCGATGCCAAACAGCAAACCGGTCGCGAGGATGGTAATGCGCTGGTTCCACTGCGACGCGATGCCATCGAATAGAATTCCGCGATAAACGAGTTCCTCGAGGGTCGCGTTGATCAGCGGAAACAGAATCCACGCGCCGTACCTTCCGCCGAGCGAATCAAACGGCATCGCGGCTCGGTAGCTATGGAGGTCCGGTTGGGCGAAGTGCTGAAAAGCAAAGATGCCCGCGACAGAGATGGCGATGATGGCTGCCGTCACTGCGCAATTGGACCGGGAAAAGTTGCCGAAGCGAGGGCGGGAAAATGTCCGCCGGAGCGGGCCTGCCGTTGCGACAATTGTCGCATACAAAGCGAACGGGACGATCCAGAAAAGCGGCCAGACTCGCAGCGGCGGAACGATCGAAGGGACCGTTAGCAGCGATGCGAACAGCATGCAATGAACTACGGGCCACGGGGCGGATTTCATTTCACTCAGGTTCCTTTTAGGAAGGAACCGCTACTACCTCGAAAACGCTTCCATGAGCGCTGCGACGCGCTTCTTTTCCGCCTCGATGGCGGTGACCGTCGCGTCGTCTTTCGCCCGCGCGTGGGCGGCTTGAAGCTCCGTCAGCCACTTGAGGTAGCCATCCACGGTGAACTTCCGGACGGAATCATTCGATGTCGCGGCCCGCTTGGTCGCGGTGACGAAACGCTCGCGTGCTGTGCCGAGGTGCGCCGGGAGTTCCGCCGGAGTCTTTCCTTCGATTGCTCCGGCTTTTCGGGCGGCGAGTTCCGCGTCGATTGCTGCGACGCCGGCGGCGCGCTTCGCTCCCTCTTCGATCCTGCGGGCGGCGTTTAAAGTTGCGGCATACTGGTCGAGCGCGAGCTTTTTCTGTGCTGCGACGGATGCATCATACTGCTTCATCGCAGCATCGAACTGTGTGGCCTGTGTTTTGACCGTTTCCGGCAAACCGGCGGCGCCGGATGTGGCAAGCAGTCCCACGAGGACAGGAATTGAGCAAAATAGGTGTGAGAGTTTCATGACAGGCAGCGAGGTGGCGATAGAGCAATCCCATCGCGCCTCAAAGCTTTGTTGTGCCATTTTACGGGCTCGTGTTGGTGCCACGTTGCTGTGGGGATTACGGTTCGCTTGCACCCACCGCGCCTTTCCGCCAAATGTCTGCGATGACGACTGCACGAGTGCTGGTGGACCTTGGTTCGCGGAAATATCCGATTTTGATCGGGAGTGACACGATGGGTGGATTGGGCGCTTCGCTCCGGGAGAACGGGCTGACCCAGCGCGATGCGTTTGTGATTACCAATCCGGCGGTGGGCGCACACTATTTCGACACGGTGCGGCAATCGCTGGAGGATTCCGGTTTTCGCCGTGTCGTGCGGCACGACATCCCGGCGACGGAGCAGGGGAAGAACTGGGAGGAATTCACAAAGGCCTGCGCGGGAATGCTGGAGTCGTTTCCGGATGCCGGCGCCATTCCGCTTGTGGTTTTGCTGGGAGGGGGCGTGGTTGGGGATCTTGGTGGTTTTGCGGCGGCGGTTTTCCGGCGCGGTGTTCCGTTTGTGCAAATCCCCACGACGCTCCTCGCGGCGGTGGATTCGAGTGTCGGAGGGAAGGTGGCCGTGAATTTCGGCGGCGTGAAAAACATCATGGGCGCTTTCAGCCAGCCGCGACTGGTTTTCTGCGATCTGGGCGTGCTGCGGACGCTTGATGCACGGGAGGTTCGCAGCGGAACGGCGGAGATTATCAAGTATGGTGCGGTGTGTTCGGAATCGCTTTTCCGGCAGCTCGAGGATGGCGCGTTGGAGCGGGTTCTGGCACTGGAGCCTGGGACGCTGACTGATGTCGTTGCGCAATGCTGCCGGCTGAAGGCCGATGTCGTGGAGAAGGATGAGCTCGATAAACTTGGCATCCGCAATGTGCTGAACTTCGGCCACACGATTGGTCATGGTTTGGAGCTGAGCGCGGAGTACGCTCTCACACACGGCGAGGCGATCGCGATTGGCATGGTCGCGGCCACCCGGATGGCGGTCAAACTCGGGATGGTAGGTCCCGAGTTTGAGAATCGACTATTCTCACTAATTCGACGCGCCGGCTTGCCAATGAGTTTTTCCGGGACTCCAGGGCTCTACGATGCCGTGATTCGTGCGATGCAGTCCGACAAAAAATTCCGCGATGGACGGAACCTCTTCGTCCTTCCGACGGCCATTGGCGCTTGGGCGCCGAGGGAGAACGTCGACTGGGGACTTGTGGGTGACTGTGTCCGTGGAGTGATTTCGTGAAAATTCGTGCCCGGCGTGGCACGAGTTTCGCTTCGCAACAGGGGAATCTGCGTTGATTGGCCGGGTGCCAATCAGGTCTGGGTTCGTAGTTTTATACGTGTTGTTGTTGGAATATAAGCGCCGTCCGGAATGTTGTACGGGCGGCGCTTTTCTCGTACACAAAAGAGCCCGGCGCAGTGAGTGAATCACCCCGCCGGGCTCGAAGAGTGGTAAGTGGAACTATTTCAGTGCTTCAGCGCGGGGCACGATTTTGACGCTGATGACATTCATCCGCTCCGTCGGACGGTCGCGACCATCCGTCTTGGTGGTGGCGATTTTCTCGAGAACGTCGTCGCCTTTGATCAACTTGCCGTAGGCTGTGTACTGCTTGTTGAGGAAGCTCGGGTTGCCATGGCAGATGAAGAACTGACTGCCGGCGGAATCCGGGTCCTGCGAGCGGGCTGCGCTGAGCACGCCGCGAACGTGGTCCTTGTCGTTGAACTCGGCCTTAATCTTGTAGCCGGGATCGCCGGTGCCCCAACGGGCCTGATTGGCGTCATCCTTCGTGAGCGGGTCGCCGCCCTGAATCATGAATCCTTTGATGACGCGGTGGAAGCACGTGCCGTCGTAGAATCCCTTTTTGGCAAGGGTCTTGAAGTTCTCGACGTGCTTCGGTGCGACGTCGGGCCAGAATTCGAGCACCATGTCGCCCTGATTGGTTTTGATGACCGCGACCTCGTCGGCAGCGGCTGCTGGTTTTGCGGTTTCGGCTTTCTCATCGGCCGCCTGGACTTGAAAGCCTATGGCTGCCGTGAGTGCGAGCAGAGTGGAAAGGAGTTTTTTCATAGGGCGGCGAAAGAAGCATGGGATTCCGGCGCTGTCACGTGGAGAAATTCCATGCCGAAAGGCTGGCAATTCTTTGCCGACTCGGCTTTCGATGGGGACCGACATTTTCTCCAACATGCCTCGCGAACTCGACGAACAGGACAAAACCATTCTCCGCGCCCTTGTGCGCGACCCTCGCAACAGCGACAACGCGATCGGTCTCGCGACCGGTGTGAATGTTCGCACCGTCTCGCGGAAGCGCCAGAAACTCGAAGAGGACGGGATTTTAAGTTACTACACGAACGTCGATCTTGGGCCGCAGGGGGCCGGGCAGAACCTCATCCGCCAGCACTACACGATTAAATTCAAACTCGGCGTAACGCTGGAGCGGCTCATCAGCGACATTCGCCGCGAGCCGAAGGTGCGAAGTGTTTTCACGGAGAGCATCGTCGAGAGTCACGTGGCGGAAATGGACGGCCACCTCGCGATGATTCTCATCGTGGAAGCCGGGAGCGACCAGGAACTCGTGCAGACGGTCCACGAGAAAATCATCCCGAGCCTGCGGCGAAACCACGGCCACGACAGCATTGAGGAAATTCGCACCATGCGTCTGCTGGCTCCGGTGCGCGCCTGCCGGAATTACGTGCTGCCGGTCAACATGAAGAGCGGCTACCTTGCAAAGGAATGGCCGGACGACGCGATTTACGTCGGCCGCTAAGCCTTATTTGAGGGCGAAACGGACGGGGACCTGGAGGCGGGCAGCCACCGGCTGGCCGTTCATTTTTGCGGGATTAAAGCGCCACTTCCGGACGGCGGCCATGGCTGCATCGTCGAGCTCTGCGCATCCGCAACCGCGCGCTTTGGTGACCGATACAGGACGTCCGCTCTCGTCGACGGAAACGGATAGAATTACCGTGCCGGAAATCCCCGCCTTTTTTGCTGCTGCCGGATAAATCGGATGCGGAGTCTGCGCGTATGTGGCGGGCGTGTAGTTGGCAATCCCCGCAGTGCCGCTTCGACCGCTTTCGGGGCCGATTCCCATCGCGTTTTCACGCCGGGCCGAGGCTTTGGTGCGCGATTTGTTTTCCTTTCGCTCGCTGCTCACGAGCGGTGAGGCGGCGATTGCGGGAAGGACGCTCGGTGATGTTGTGGAAACGATTTCTGCAACGGTCGGGGGATTTGCAATGGGCGATGACTCGATTTCCACAGCGGGGTTCGGGGGGGCAGGTGGCGCAATTTCGAGTGGAGCGACCGGCTCCACGCTTTCCATCGGCGGGGCGGCATCGGCCGGTGCATCGAGTATGAGCGTAGTTCCCGCTCCGAGTTCATCGCCTTCGCTGGGAATAGATGGCTTCGGAGCGGGATGGAATGCGACGGCGGCCATAACCACGACTACGGCGCTATTGAGCAGCGCCGATGCGAGTAATGATTTGCCGCCAAGCGTCATCGGAAGTTTAGCGACGACCGGACACCGGCTTGTACTTGGTTTCGTCCGCACCGCGACCGAAGTCATAGCTGAGGACCAGCCAGCATTCCTGACGCGGGGAGTCATCATTCAGCCCAAACAGCGCGGTCGTTGCGACGGAGAATTTGTCCGTGATTCGCCACTGTGCGCTCGGGCCGACGTGGTATTTGTGCTCGGGTTCGCTGCGGCTGGTGGTTGTGGTTTCGTGTACGTATTTGCCCTCGATGCCGAGGCTGAATTTTCCATCCACGAGCGTCTTGCTGACACCGCCAACGAGCTGCCATTCGGTGGTGCGTTCGCCGCCGAGTTCCTTTTCCCAAACGAGGTTTGCGCCGTAGTGCCAGCCGCCCGGAAGTTGATCGCCGAGGAGGAGTTTCAGTTCGAGAACATCCGCCCCTTCATCCACCCACTTGTATTCCGCGTAAAGCGTCGGATTCAGCGGAAGCTTGCCCCAGTCGGCCAGAGCGTAGCGGAGTTCCACTGCGAAATCCTCGGTCCGCGAACGGCGGCTGCCGTCAATCGCCATGTCATAGTAAAGGTCGAGTTGCATGCGGTGGGGCAGGCCGATTTCGATTTCCGCAGTCGCGCGGCTGATGGATGTGCCATCGCGCTTGTGCCGGTAGCGCCACCACGTTCCTGCGCCGACCTGCCATGGCTCCTTTTGAATATAGACGCGGGTCGTCGGGAAGCGGCGGGCGGTGGTCCATTCGGGGCGACCGGTTTCTCCGATTGCACGTTGGTCGTTGAAGAGGTTGACGTCTGTAATCGTAACCTCGGGCATCTTCTGCGCAGCCGGCCGTTTTTCTTCGGCTAAAGCGGTGGTCGCTGCTGCGGTGGTTGCGAGTAGTAGAATGGCTGGTTTGTTTATCATTGGTTGATTATCTTTTAAGATGTGCGTCTTGATTGACGCGCCCCGCGCTCTAGCGGGCACTGTGCCAACTCTGCAGAAGTCTCGTCTTTACTCTGTCAAAAAGTCAGCTTCGCAGAAAAGAATCTTCACGAGTGGCTAAGATTTGTTCGCGCAAATTCGTGTGCGTGGATAAATGTTGTTCATGATTTCTGCGAGGGTAATTCTATGAGCCGGTTGTCACTGCGGCTTGCGCTGGCATTCTTCGCATTTGTCGTGATTGGTTCGCTGGCGCTGGTTTTTTGGATGGCGTCCGAGGAGCGGCGGCAGTCACGAACTGCTTTCGCCACGATGGCGCGTTCAAATGCCGAACTCATTTCCAGCCAAAATTATCCGCTGTCATTGCGAACCGCCAATGCTGTCAGCGAAGTTTTGGGTGTTGATCTTTTGTTCGTCCGCACCGAAGGGGGAAATATAGTCGAACCTGAATGGAGCGAAGCGCATAAGCCGGTCCACATGGCTTTTGTCCTCAGTTCAAGGGAGCCGGGCAAGGTGCTCGACCAGTATCTCGAGTATCCGAATATCAGACGGATTTTGATGGATTTGGCTCCGGGGCGTACACTCAAGACGGACGGACCGAAATGGGAGATTGTATCTTGGCCGTTGAAGGACGGGTATTTTCTTTCCCTGCTTCGGCCGGAGCAGGTGTGGTGGACTCCGACGTTGAACTTTCGAAGCGCAGGGATCCTCACCGCATTCTGGTTGCTGTCTGCATCGCTGGCTGTCGTCCTCGCACGGGGAATCGTTGGTCCGCTTCGCTCGCTGGCGAAGCGCCTGCCGCGAATTGGTGATGGCGGGGACGATTCTCTGCCTGAAGCCGCGCGGGGCGATGAAATTGGCGAGCTAGCGCGTGCCTATCAATTCACGCGCAAACAACTCGCCGAGGAGCGCCGTGCCCGTGAGCAGGCAGAGCGGCTTGCCACGCTGGGGAAAATGGCGACCGGGCTCGCGCATGAAATCAACAACCCCGCCGCGGCGATAAAGCTGCACGCTCAATTGCTCGAAGATGACGCCCCGGGCGAATCCATCGCGACGATTTTGAGCGAGAACGCAAAGATTGAAGCGCTGGTCAATCAATGGATGTTCCTTGCGCGGCCGCAGCCTCCTGCGGTGGCACAGTGCGACCTCGCGGATTTGGTTGCGGAATGCATTCGCACTGTTTCACCGGCAGCCGTTCACGCAAAAGTAGACATCGTTTCCGACCTGACAGGTGCATTGGTTGATGTGGATCGCAGGAGGATCGCGCAGGCGGTTTGTAATGTGTTGATGAATGCCATTCACGCCATGTCGAATGGCGGCGAGCTTTCGATTTCAAGTGCCGCTCACGAAGGCCGACAGATGCTCGTTTTCCGGGATACGGGTCCGGGGTTTTCTTCGGCGGCGCTGGATAAAGCGACCGAGCTTTTTTACAGCGAAAAAGAAGGCGGCATGGGAATCGGCCTGAGCGTCACCGCAGAGATTCTCAAGGCCCACGGCGGAGAGCTGCGCATCGCAAATTGCGAGCGTGGCGCCGTGGTTACAATGGTCCTCCCGGTGAAGGCGGTTAGAAGCGCTCACCTCTCGTCAGACACTCATTTATGATCCTCATCATCGAAGACGAACCCGCCCTCGCAAGCGCCCTCGCGACAGTCGTCAAACGACTTGGCCACGAATCTGAAACGTGCGCCAGTGGTCGTGCCGGACTCGCAAAGCTGCCGTCGGCGAAACTCGCCATACTTGACATCGGACTCCCCGACATTTCGGGGCTCGATGTATTGGAGAAGGCACGTTCGCAGGCTCCGGGTATTCCAGTCATCATCATCACCGCGCACGGCAATCTAGAGAACGCAGTCGCCGCGCGAAAGCTCGGAGCCGCCGCATACCTCGTGAAGCCGCTCGACCTTCGAGAACTCCAGCAGACCATCCAGCAAATCCTGGTGAGCAGCGTCGCGCCAGCAACATCGCCGAAAGCCGCAGCGAGCCGCGCCGAGATGATCGGCACCTCGCCCGCCATGCAGCGTGTATTTTTGGAAATCGCACACGCCACAACGACCGACGCACCCGTGTTGCTAGGCGGGCCCACCGGTGCGGGGAAAACACTCGCGGCGCGCGTCATTCACGATCACTCGCCTCGGGCCGCAGCGCCGTTCGTCACGCTGCACTGCGGATCGCTGCCGGAGCCTCTGCTGGAGAGCGAATTGTTCGGACAGGAACAAGGGGCGGTCACCGGCGCGA
>SXWH01000040.1 GCA_005791535.1 Verrucomicrobiaceae bacterium
CCCATGATGCTCTGCGCATGGCTCTCGGCTTTCGCGGTGAAAAGACCGTCTGGCGTTGCGGCGCTTTGTTTCCCGAACTTATGTGCGAGGTCGTAGCTGAGTTGTTGCGAATCGGCGTAGCCGATCATGTCGTAGTGAAAGACGACGCAGCCCATCCGCGCGAGCGTGGCGCAGCGGGCCTGCAGCGGCACCGAGCCGTTTGCCATCGAAGTCTCCGCGCCTTTTTCGATGTCGCGCTTCACGTTGGGCTCGCTGTTTTTATAAAAGCGCCCGTCGGCCCAGTGTCCGTGCGGGCAGAGCACGCCGGGATATTTCCCCGGCTTTTCGGGACGGAACAAACTTCCGCTCACAAAAAAGCCCGGCATGGCCTCGAAGTAGGCGCGTTCGACCGTGTATCCATCGCGCACGACCTTGCCGTGAATGACAGCATTCAGCGGCGTGCGGGTCGGCTCTGGAAAAATGCCGAGCGCCACGCGGAGTTGCGTGCGCAGTTGCTCCGCGCGGACTTTCCATGCGATTTCGGAAGATGGCGGCGACCACGGGAAGTAGCCGTCGAGATCCTTCGGTGGAGCGAGGCGTAAGTCATCGGGCAGCGAACCGACAGGATGCACGCGTGGTGCATCGGCGGCAAATGAAGTGAGTGCGAGAACGGGCAGGAGCAGCAGACGGGTTTTCATACACGGCGACATTGATTCCGGCTTACGGAGGTGTCGAGCGCACAAAAGAAAACGCGCGTGGTCACCATCGGCAACCACGCGCGTGAAAAATCCCGGATTCGCCAACCAGCTATTTCATCCGGTCGAAACTTTTCTGCAAAATCTGCCAGTCTTCGAGCCCTGCGACCTTCGCCTTATGGTCGGCGATGAGCTTGGCTTCGTTCGCGTTCTTGGTGGCGCGATTTGTTTTGTAGAACAGACCGAAGTGTCCGGGCCACGCTGCGTCGGCGAGTTTGTAGGCCGCGTATTCGTCCTCGAAGTTGTGCTCCTTCGGCACTTCGAGGAATGCGCCGCCTTTGCGCGGATTCGCGGCGTCAAATGCGCCTTCGTAGAACTCCTTGCACTCGCTGAGGAACTCGATGAACGAGAAGCCGTCGTGGTCCATCGCGAGTTCCATCATTTGCAGTAGATGCGGAAGATTCGTCGCCGTCGCGCGGGCGACAAATGATGCGCCGGCGGCGATAGCCTGCTTCATCGGATTGATCGGACGATCCTGCGAACCCCATCCATCGGTCTTCGATTTGAAACCGAGCGGTGAGGTTGGCGAAGTCTGCTTTTTCGTCAGGCCGTAGACGAAATTGTCCATGACGACATATGTCATTTTGACGTTTTTGCGGGCTGTGTGCGTGAAGTGGTTTCCACCGATGGAGAACGCATCGCCGTCGCCGCCGAAGACGAACACATGCAGGTCCGGGCGCGAAAGCGAAACGCCGCTCGCAAATGGCAGTGCGCGACCGTGGATGAAGTGCGCGCCGTGTGCCTGAACGAAATAAGGGAACCGGGATGAGCAGCCGATGCCTGCAACGGTCGTGATCTTTTCATGCTCCATCTTCCGCTTTTCGATGAGCTTGTAGTAGAGCGCCAGAACACTGAAATCGCCGCATCCCGGGCACCAGGTCGGATGGTCCGCAGCGGTTTCCTTTTTCGTGAGAGCCTTTCGTTCTGCAGGCAGCGAAGCGTTGCCGCCGGCGGTCGTGCGATTGAGTAGTTCGTTGGAGAATGCGGTGACTGACATGGTAAGAGAGAAGTTTTACGAGGACTGGACGGATAGAGAACTTTTCTCTCCGCTGCAACCCGTGTTTTTCCAAAACGCCGCCGTGGAGCAAAAGCCCACTTCGCCTTGTCTGTGAGCGAAGAAGGCGGAGTTTCGCCCAACGATCTGGCAGCGTCGATGTGTTTAGCGGGGGCCCACATGCGGAAAGTGTTTCGGGCCGCTTGCATCCTCCGCACGGGCAGGGCAGAGAAGGGGATTCCATGACTGTTGAAGCGACGGGCCAGGCCCGCACATCCGAAAACGCGCGTGAAGTCGCGCGTCGCCGCACTTTTGCCATCATCTCGCATCCCGATGCGGGTAAGACGACGCTGACCGAGAAGTTCCTGCTCTACGGCGGTGCGGTGCAGCTCGCGGGGAGCGTGACGGCGCGCAAGGACCAGCGGGCCACGACGAGTGATTGGATGGAGCTGGAGAAGCAACGCGGCATCTCGGTGTCTTCGACGGTGCTGCAATTTGAATACGGGGATTGCGTGGTGAACCTGCTCGACACGCCGGGGCACAAGGATTTCTCGGAGGACACGTACCGCGTGCTGACGGCCGTGGATGCAGCCGTGATGGTGATCGATGCGGGCAAGGGCATCGAGCCGCAGACGCTGAAGCTCTTTGAAGTCTGCCGTCGCCGTGGCGTGCCGATCTTCACTTTCATGAACAAGCTGGACCGCCCCGCGCGTGCACCGCTGGACTTGCTGGATGAGCTGGAGCGGGTGCTCGGGATCGCGGCGTTTCCGCTGAACTGGCCGCTGGGCGACGGGCCGGATTTCAAAGGTGTGTTCGACCGCGAGACGAAGCAGGTGCATTTGTTCGAGCGCGTCTCCGGCGGTGCGTACCGGGCGCCGGTGCACGTTAGCGGAATCGGCGACGAAGCGGTGAAGAACGCGCTGCCCGATTACGTTTACGCGAAGGTGTGCGAGGACCTGGAACTGCTCGACAGCGCAGGCGCGGAGTTCGACCTCGCCGACGTCCGCGCGGGAAAACTGACGCCCGTTTTCTTCGGCAGCGCGATGAATAACTTCGGCGTGCAGATGCTGCTCGACCGCTTTCTCACGCTCGCGCCGCCGCCCGTCCCGCGCAATGGCGGCGGCCGAATGGTGGAGCCGACGGATGAGGCGTTCTCGGGTTTTGTTTTCAAGATTCAGGCAAACATGAACCCGAAGCACCGCGACTACGTGGCGTTCATCCGTATCGCATCAGGAGTGTTCAAGCGCGACATGTTCGTCACCCACACCCGCACCGGAAAGAAGCTTCGCCTCTCGAACTCACAACGCCTTTTCGCCCGCGATCGCGAGACCGTGGACGAAGCGTATCCCGGCGACATCGTGGGGCTCGTGGGGAACAACGACTTCCTCATCGGCGACACGCTTTCCGAGGACCCAACCATCGCTTACAGTGAAATGCCGCGGTTCGCTCCGGAGAGCTTCGCGTTCCTGCACAACGACACGCCGGCGCACTTCAAGCGCTTCCGCGACGGCCTCACGCAATTGCTGAAGGAGGGAGTGGTGCAATCATACGAGCAGCCCGACGCGCTCGTGCGTGTGCCGCTGCTCGGTGCGGTGGGTCCGCTGCAATTCGAGGTGTTGCAATACCGACTTGAATCCGAATACGGCGCGAAGAGCCGGCTCGAATCCGCATCGTGGAGTCACATCCGCTGGGTGCGCGAAAAGGATCCCGCCGCCGCCGCCGCACGCGGCACGGAGAAGAAGCCCGCCGCGCAACTGCCCACCGGCGGCACTTGGGCGCGCGATGTTTACGGCCAGTGGGTCGCGCTCCTGCCGAGCCTTTGGACGGCGAAATATTTCGCGGACAACAACAGCGCATTCGACGTCAGCCCGCTGCCTTTTTGACCTTCGACGAACCCGCACCCGACGAAGCGGAGCCCATCCGCAAGCTGCTCTTCATCTGCAGCCGCAACCGCCGCCGCAGCCTCACCGCGGAGAAGATGTTTGCAGGCTTTCCTGCGTATCAAGTGCGCTCCGCCGGCACGCAACCCGACTCGCGAATCGTCGTCACCGAAGGTCACATCGGCTGGGCCGACGTGATTTTCGTGATGGAGAAATCGCACATCAATCGCATGCGTCTGCGATTCCCCGAGGCGTTGCAGGACAAGCGGGTCGTGACGCTCTACATCGAGGACGACTACGAATTCATGCAGCCCGAGCTTCTGGAGGAACTCCGCTGCAAGCTGGAACCGTATATCGAGCTCCCGCCGGAGTAACCTTCCGGTAAATCCTTCGGCCTTGCCTTCCGCGAGCTGGCTATTTCTTTTTGCCGCCCGAGGTGCCTTTGCGCTGGGTGTTGCCGGAGGGCTTGTTTTCGCCCCGTGAACTCTTGTTCTTGTCGCGCTCCTCGCCGACCTCGGTTTCGTCGCCTTTGGTAACGGGAATGGCGTTGTCTTCGACGGAAATAGTGCGGGCTGCGGTCGGGTCCAGCAGGCTGGGTTGCACGGTGACCTTCATGCCCTTTTTAAGTCGCGCGACGCTCGCAGTGAGGCGGGCAATGAAGACCTGGGTGTCGTCGGTGATGCTGAAGACGCGTTTCTCCTTCTCGTTGCGGATCGTGATGGAGTTCTTGCCGACAGTGTCGATGGTGTATTCGGAGACTGTGGCATCGACTTTCACGGTCCGTGGCTGGCGATTGCGGTTGTTATTGTTGTTGCGTCTTCCATTGGCAGCGTCTGCGGGTAGAGCAGTGACGAAAGTGAGAATCGCAATGGAGAGAGCGAGAATCCGATTTGGGTGCATTGTGCGATAACGTGTGCCTCGAAATGTGACGGAACAAACAGAGCATGCGAGCAATTTCTCCGCGCTGCTATGGTGCGGCGAAAACACCGGCGGCCGCTTTTACGCTGATTTTCTGGTTCTTCGCATAAGCCACGGCAGCACGCTGGCGGATCTTTTCCGGGCTTTCTCCTCCAGTCCATCCGTCGAGTGCCGCGTTGAGAACGAAGCCGCCAGGATACATGAGCTGTGTTGTGGTGAGCAACGGACGTGCGCCGGTTTTCGCGAGATGCGGGCCGAAGTAGTCGCGGCTCTTGCAGCAAAGCACAATCGCGTCGCGCCCGGGACCGCGGGTGGCTGTTGCAGAATCGGGGAGTTCGAAATCCATGAGGCCATCGTGTCCGATGTACGCGACGAGCGGATTCTGCTCGCGAGGTGCGGCGTCGGAGAGAGCGGCAAAGAAGTCGAGCGTGCACTGGCGAATTGCGGAGCCGCGATAGACATCGGCGACGAGTTCCCATTTTCCCTAACGGTGCGTGAAAGTGGCGCGCTCGATAATATCGGCCCGCGGATTCGATTCCGTGCGGGTGAGTTGCCACGCGGTGCCGGCTTTGAGCACGGGCTTGAGCGCTTCGGAACAGCCCCAGTAAAGGTTCTTCGCGGCATCGTCGCCGTTTCCAATCGCTGCGGGTACGGGAAGGATGCCCTGCGTCTTGTTGTCTGCGAGCGCGATGAACACGCGAATCTGCGCGGGTCCGGCGGAGGCTGCAAACGTGAGCGCGAGAAGTGCGAGGATGACGGATCTCATGCGGCGATTGTTGCGGCGTGCGACTCGGGAGCCAATGCGGAAAGTTTTGGTAATTCGCGCGGTTCGGCGGTTATACACGTCCGCCATGATCCGCTTCAGCCTCATCCTTGCCGCCGCCGTGACCACTGCATTTGCCGCCGACGAATGGCCGCGATTTCTCGGTCCGAAAGGGAACAATCACGCTGACGCCAAAGGGCTGCCGGTCGAGTGGAGCGAGAAGAAGAACGTGAAATGGAAGACGGTGATTCCCGGCGAGGGTTGGTCTTCGCCGGTCGTTGGCGGAGGGCGGGTTTACTGCACGACGGCGCTGGATGACGGGAAGTCGCTGCGCGCCGTGAGTGTGGACCTCGCGACGGGCGCGATTGTTTGGGATGTGGAGGTTTTTAAGAACACCGAGCCGCCGGTGAAGCACAAGCGCAACAGCCACGCTTCGCCGACGCCGCTGCTGGAGGGCGACCGGATTTATGTGACGTTTGGTCCGCAAGGGACGGCGTGTCTTTCGACGAAGGACGGCGCGAAGATTTGGGAGAACCGCGAACTGAAGTGGGATGTGCAGAACGGGCCGGGTGGGAGTGTTTCCGCGGCGGGCGATTTGCTGCTCGTGCCGTGCGATGGAATCGATACGCAGTTCGAGGCGGCATTGAGCAAGAAGGACGGCAAAGTGGTTTGGCGCAGCGAGCGCAGCGCGAAGCCGATTCTCGCGCAAAAGCCCACGGACATGCACAAGGCCTACGGAACGCCTGTGGTGCTGACGGTGGACGGGAAACCCCAGAGCGTGACGACGGGTGCGCAGCGCCTTTACGGACTCGATCCCGCCACGGGGAAGGAGCTTTGGTATGTGAATTACCCCGGCTTCTCGAATGTGCCGGTGCCGCAGACCGACGGGAAGAATCTGTATGTGGCCACGGGCTTCATGAAGGCGGAGCTGTGGGGAATCAAACTCGGCGGAGCGAGCGGCGATGTGACCGAGTCGCACGTGCTGTGGAAGCAGATCAAAGGCGCGCCGGTGGAGTCCACTCCTCTGGTCGTGGGCGACCGGATTTATACTCTGACAAGCGCCGGTGTCGGCTCGTGCATCAACAGCGCGACCGGCGAAATCGTCTGGCAGAACCGGCTCGGCGGAGACTTTGCCTCAACCCCGCTGTTCGCCGACGGGCGGATTTACTGCTTCGATGCATGGGGCCGGACCGACGTTTTTGCGCCCGGCGACACATACAAGCAGCTCGCTTCGAACCGGCTCGCGGAAGGCTGCATGGCGTCGCCGGCGGTTGTCGGCAAGGCGCTGATTGTCCGGACGAAAGCAGCGCTGTATCGCATCGAGGAATAGCGGTTGCCCCGGGCGGGTCCGGGATACCTGAAAAATGCGGCTTTTAATCTGTGCGGAAGGGCTCAAAGGTCCTTCCGTGGCGACGGTTATCCTCCGATAAGCCGGCGCCCGGCTTCGTCCAACCAATGAGCACACATCTCGATCCCGTCATCCAGGATAAACTGAACGCATTCGCAGCACGGCGGCGGCGATTGATAGTAACACGCGGGGTTTTCGCTGCGCTGGCGATGCTGCTGATGACGATGCTCATCATTGCCGCGATCGATTTGCAGGTGCGGATGCCGGACTGGCTGCGGTGGACGCTTTCCGGAACGGCGTATTTTTCGGTGCTGGTAATCGCGTGGCGGCAGTGCCTGACGTGGCTGCTGCACGCGCCCGATTCGCGGCAGCTCGCGCGGCTCATCGAGCACGCGGAGCCGAAGCTGCGTGAGGATTTGCTGTCGGCGGTGGAACTCGGCCAGACGAAGGGCGAGGTATTTGATTCGGAGCAATTCCGTGCGCTGCTTCAGAATGATGTCGCGGGACGTATGGAGCGGATGGAGGTCAGCCGACTGCTTCCGGTGAGTCTCGTGCGGCGCTACATCGGCTACGCGGTCGTGGTGCTTTGTATCGTCGGCGCGATGGTCGCGGCGACAGGCTGGCAGTTCCCGACCCTGTTGCTCCGCGCGCTGTGGCCGTCGGCCAATCTCGACCGTATCTCGCGCACGAAAGTGATGGTCGTGGAGCCCGAGGGCGGAAACAAACTCGTGCCGCAGGGCGACACGGTCCGTGTGCTCGTGGTGCTCGGTGGCGAGCGGGCGAACAAGGCGGGGATTATCACCGAAACTGCGAAGGACGGATGGCAGTCGGTGGATATGGAGCCGCTCGGTGGCGATCGATTTGCTGCGACGATCAATGTGGGACGTGAAAGCGTGCGCTATCGCATCGAAGCAGGCGATGCAGTCACCCGCTACTATCTGCTCGATGCACGCGAACGGCCTTTCATCACTTCTTTTGAGAAGACGTATCATTACCCGAAATACAGCAAGCTCCCGGACCGCACGGTGACCGAGACGGATGGCTCGATTGTGGGCTTGGATGGCACCGAGGTGGATCTCGTGCTGAAACCGAATCAGCAGATGAAAACGGCGGAGTTGCGTCTGGAACAGGGCAAGAAGAGCAGCACGATTCCACTCGTGAAGACCGCGGATGGGCGGCTTTCCGCGCGGGTTCCATTGAATGCGAGCGGAACCTATCGCGTGCATCTCGTGTCGGCGGAAACAGGGTTCGAGAACAAGTTCAGCCCCGAAAACGAAATGCGTGCCGAGCCCGACTTGGTGCCGACGGTCGAATTGGAAAGCCCGAAGACGGATCTCATTCTGCCAAACAACGAGATGCTCGATTTGGTCGGCTCCGCGAGCGATGACCTCGGTCTCGCACGGGTCGCGCAGATGGTGAAAGTGAACGACGGACCGTGGCACGAAACGGTGATCCAAAAGGACGGACTCGGAGCGAAGGTACGCATCGACCACCGATGGGATCTTTATGACCAAAAGGCGAAGCCAGGCGATCTGCTCGTGACCAAGTTGGTCGCCGTTGATTTGAAGGGCAATCGCGGTGAGTCGCGTCCGCTGCAAATCACGGTCGCGGCCGCCGGTTTTGAGTTGCGGCGTTTGCAGGCGCTCGACTCGCTTCGCGCGTTGAATCTCACGGTGCAGGCGCTGGCGGACCGTTCGGAGTCGCTCACGAAAGCCGGAACGTCGGTCCGGGATGTCTTTCAAAAAACGGAGGATGCTGCGGAGCGTCGTCAGGCCCTCGTGGCCTATGGAACAGGGCTCGCGGATTTCGAAGCGAAGTTCAACGAATGCTGGGCAACGCTTGGCGCGGCGCTGAAGGATTCACCGCATGGACACTCCAGTGCGGAACTCGTGATGCTTGGGCGCGAGTTGTCACGGCTGAACATGAGTTCCGTGGCCGAGACGCGTGCGTCGCTCGACTTCCTCACCGCGAATCCGGGCTCGCAGGGCGCGAAGAATCTGGCGAATTCCGTCAACGAACTGGGATGGAGCATTCAGAAGCGCGCCCGTCTCGCAGCGGCGGCGATGGAGGCATTCACGACTGCGGAGGAAATCGCGGCGCTTTCGGAAAACGGCCAGGTGGTCGCACGCGAGCAGCAGCGGCTCATGGAACTCGCGTCATCAAGTGGCGATGATGCGCGGAAGTGGGGCGGGCTGGTAACGCGGTTGCGCGTGGCGATGACGCAGGCGCGTTCGCTTGAGGAACTGCTGGAGCCGATTCAGAAGCGGCAATATAGCGCTGCAAAGGATCGCGCGCGGCAGGTGATTTCCGAGATTTCCAAGCGTCGTGTAAAACTCGAGACGGCGCTGCTTGAGGAGCCATCGCAGCGGACTTTGATGGGACCGGTGATGGAACTTACCCGGACGCTGCAGCAATACTCGCGCGACTTTTCCAACTGGCACCGGGAGCTTGGATATAAGCCGGTGGAGATGATCGAACAGATTCTCCAGGATGTGGGCCCGACCTACGGGAATGTCGCGAAGGTGCAGGAGGACATTCAGAGCGTGAAGGTGCGCGGAGCGGGCGATGAAGCGATGATCGCCGCGCTTACCAACCAGCGCTGGACGTCGCGGGGAGCGGTGATCAAGGCACACGGCGACCTCGAGGAGTTGCGGCCGAATGCGGACAATCAATTTGTTGGCGACCTGCGGATGGCGACCATCGCGATGGATGCGGTTAAGCAACTCTACGCTGGTGGCGACAAGGCGATGATCGAATCGCGTTTCGGCGAGATGGATCGCAGCCTCCGCATTTTGGAAACCGGCCACAACCTTCTGGAGACTTTCGATGGTCTCACGTTCCTCGCATCGAACGAGCGGTGGGATATCCGGAATCTCAGCGCGCGCACGCAATCGCCGCGCGACTGGCGCTGGCTCGAGCGCCGTCTGCGCGGAATCCCGAACGAAATGGCTCAGGCGAAGACGTGGTTCGATCAGCGTGCTGAGGCTGAGAAGCCGGTCCGTACGGCGTTTGAAGGTGCGCAGAAGATCCTTTGGAATGCCGGTAACATGGCAGAGTGGCGCGGGCTGACGCAGGAAATGGAGCAGCGCGCGAATGTGGAGCGTCTGCCGGTTTCGACGAAGGCCGAAGCCGAGGTGATTGCGGGACAGGTGAAGATGGCGCTCGATTTGATTCGTCCGCACATGAACGAGGCCCGGAAGCGTCTGGAGAAACTTTCGCCCACGATTTCAGAACTCGCTGCGGCGATTGCGAAGGAGCAGGAGAATCTCAAGCAGGAAACCGAGAAACAGGCCAAGGCGGAGGCGAAGCCCGAGGAGACGGCTGCAAAGGCCGCAGAG
>SXWH01000270.1 GCA_005791535.1 Verrucomicrobiaceae bacterium
CCCCGGACGTCGCGGGGTCGCTATTCCCGGTCGCGGGGTCGGTCCCAGACGCCGCGGGGTCTTACCTGCGCCCTGCGGGGTCGAACCCGGACGCCGCGGGGTCCGTATTCCGCGGCGCGGGGAAATCCCCATTTGGCGCGGGGTGCACCCCGGACGCTGCGGGGTCCGTCCCATTTCGCGCAAGAGCGCCCCCGGAAGCGCCGGGGTCCATACCATTTCCCGGAGGACCGACCCCGGAAACGCCGGGGTCCGTCCCATTCCCCGGAGGAACGCCCCCGGGAACGCCGGGGTCGGACCCGTCCGGCACAGGAATCCCGCTGCGGGACGCACATTCGCCCCCGCCGGTGCGAGGCCGGCCGCCGGAACGCGCAACAGCCTTCCTCCGCCCCGCAGGAACGGCCCCGCAAGTCGCAGGGATGCGGTTGCGAGTTCCGGGTTCGGCACTGCGAGGGCGAACTCGCCGGCTCGGGCGGGTTTGGCGGCGGAAATTGCATGCGGTGCCCCGCTGCGACGGTTGGGGCGGCGCGGTGGGCGTGGCAACTGGAGATTCGATTGGGGCGGGAAACGGAACATCCGGCTCCGCTTGCGCAGGGCCGGATGTCCGCCACTTATCTGACCAATTTGTTTGCCGGTTTAGAACGCGAATTTCGCGCCGAGGATGAAGTTGCGGCCGGGTTCGTTGATGCCGCTGCCGTGGATGCGGTAGTCTTCGTCGGTGATGTTTTCGCAGGCGGCGAAGATGTTGATGTTGTCGGTGGGCTTCCATCCGGCGCGGAGGTGATAGACGGCGTAGCCGTGTGTGCCGCCGGGCGGGATGCGCTGGGTGTCGTTCATATCGCCGGGCGAGAGGCGGTCTTGATGGCGCGCGAGGACGGCGCTGCCTTCGGCCCACCATTTGGCGTCGTCGCTCTCCCAGCGGACGGCGAGTTGTGCGGTGAGCGGGTGGATGCGGGAGACGGGATAGACGCCGACTGCGCCGTTGTTGAACTGGCCGACTTCGCCTTCGCTCCATGCGAAGTTTCCGGAGGCGACCCAGCCTTTGGCGAAGCCCCACGAGGCGCCGAGTTCGACGCCCTGGATGTAGCCGTCGCCGCTGTTGACGCGCTGGACTTCGGGGTCGCCGTTGACGACGTTGCCGGTGGGGAAGCGGATGATTTGGTCGTCGATCCAGGTGCGGTAGTAGGCGGCGTAGAGGTCGATTTTGTCGGCGATGCTGGCTTTGGTGCCGAACTCAAAGGCGAGGTATTGCTCGGGGTCGAGGTTGCGCGTGGGCGTTTCGAGTTCGCCGCTGCGGGCGATGTCGAATGAGGTGAAGTCGCTGACGTTTGGGGCGCGGAAGCCCTGCGAGAGGCCGGTGAAGACGTTCCACTTTTCCGAGATGTCGTATTTGCCGCGCAGCGAGAATGTCACGGCGCTCATTTCCTCGCTGAAGCTGTCGAGCACGAGGGCATCGGAGGGGTCGGGATCGACGATGCCGGCATCCATGTGCGCAAAGGTCCAGCGGACGCCGGGTGTGATGGTGAGGCGGCTGCCGACTTTGATTTCATCCTGCAAATACACGCCGAGGAGGTCGTAGCTGGAGTCGTCGGCGACGGGGCCGCGGGGCTTGATGTTGCGGAGGGAGCCGTCGGGATTCCAGCGACTGCCCCAGGACTGGATTTCGTCGTGGTAGTATTCGACGCCGTAGGTGAGCTTGCCGATGGGCGACGGGCTTTCGAGGTTCACGCTGAAGCCGTATTGGTCGTCCTGGAAGCCGTCGACGTCGCGGCGGCCGCCGGCGCGGATGCGGTCCTGCTCCTCTGTCTGGCGCTGGAAGGAAAGGGTGAACGTAGCCTTGCTAAGCCACGGTGCGACGTCGCGAGTTTCGAGCTTTGCGTAAGCGAGGTCGCGGGATTGGTCGAAGTCGCGGCGGAGGTCGGTGCCGAGCGACGTGCCATCGAAGCTCTGACTGAAGATCGTGGAGTGCCAGCGGGGCGCGTTGTTTTGCTCGAAGTGGTAAAGGGCGACGGTGAGGTCGGTGTTGTCGCTGAGCTTCCAGAGCATCTTCAAATCGCCGTCGATTTCATCGTAGCCGCTGTTGCGCTGGCGTCCGATGACGTCGCCGCCGCGGAGGTCGCCGTAGCTCTTCAGCGAGAGACCGCCGATGATGCCGAAGTTTGGCGAGAGGCCGAGCGACAGTTCACCGCGCGCGGTGTGGCTGTCCTCGGCGCTGGCGTAGCGGTATTCGGTGCTGCCGTGGATCTCGCGACCGCCTGCGGCCTGGGTGACGGTGCCCTTTCCGTCGCGCACGGTCGTCGCCGCTGCGGGGAGACGCGGGCTTTTCGTAATGGCGTTCACCGTTCCGCCGATTGCGTCGCTGCCGTAGAGGACGGACGACGGGCCTTTCACCACGTCGATGCGGTCGATGGTGTAGGAGTCGATCGTGCTCCAGTATTGGTTCGGGCCTTCGCGGAAGACTGCGTTGTTCAGGCGGATGCCGTCGATGAGCGCAAGCGTGCGAAAGCCCGTAAAGCCGCGCATGAACGGCGATGCCTGGCCGTGCCCCGTGCGCTGGAGCATCACGCCCGGCGTCGTGCTCAGCGCATCGGTGAACGTGCGCACCGAGCGACGGTCGCGGAAGTCCGAGCTGTCCACGACATGCGCGGTGAACGGGGCATCGAGCACGGTGCTTTCCGAGCGGGAGGCGGTGACGACGACTTCGTCGAGGATGCTGTAGTTCATCGACTCCACCGGCGAAGCGGCATGGGCAAGCACGGCGGAACAGGCGATGGCGAGTTGGAGTTTGGTGTGGATGGTCATGTGTGGTTGGTGAAAGAAAAGCGCAGATGGTTCTGCGCGCGCTGCCCCTTAGCGGCCCGTGTGCCAGCCCGCAGGGAAATACCGGGCGTCTCTGTAAACCGGCCCGAAAACCGGGAACTGGTGGCGTCAGACTCGCGTTGAATTGGTTACATTCTATTCATCAGAGTAGGCGTCAGGAGCAAATTCCATCCACGCTGGCGATCAGCGGTGGAACATGCGGCTTCCCGGTGATGGTCATCGTCGCCACACCCACAGAATCGCCACAGTAGCGAGCGGACGATTCCCCGCGCGCTTTGATAAACGTTCCGTAACTTTTAAAAGGATCCTGTCGTTAGGGATGTGTGACAGATTTGTGCCAGACGAAAGACACCGCAGACATGAGCCCTCATATCCGTCGGTGCCTCTCCACCAAACCGAACAAACCTCCGACCCATTCTTGCATGAACCTTACCCGCACACTTTTTGCCGCGCTGCTGCTCGGTGCCGTACAATCCCAAGCCCAAGTCATCATCAACGAGGTGATGGCATCGAACACGCGCGCGTTCCCCGACATTACAGACTTTGAGGATTATCCGGACTGGTTTGAGCTGAAGAATACGACGGGCGCTCCGGTGAGTCTCGACGGGTACTTCATCAGCGATGATGCGGGGAATCCCTTTAAGTGGCAGGTTCCCAATGGCGCGACGATCCCGGCAAATGGTTTCCTTCTTTTCATGGCGGATGGCCACGATGCCGCACCGGGCGAGACACACCCGCGCGGCTACTGGCCGTGGAAGGACTTCGTGACGGAGCGGTATCACACGAACTTCAGCCTCGGCTCGCTCGGCGAATCGCTGACGCTGACGAAGGCGGAGGGACTGAGCACAGTGACGCTGATCAACGCATCCATCCCCGCGCCCGTGGCTCCGGCGACGGTAGCGGTGTGGAAGTATCTCGATAATGGCACGGACCAGAGCACGCAGTGGCGGGCGCGGAGCTTCGATGATTCATCGTGGGCCTCGGGGCCTGCGGAACTGGGCTACGGCGACACACAAAACACGCTGCTGAGCTACGGGCCCGATCCGAACAACAAGTACATCACCACTTACTTCCGGCATCATTTCAATGTCGCAGACCCATCGCTTTATCATGGCCTGACCATCCGCGCAGTGCTCGACGACGGCGCAGTGATTTACCTGAACGGAACGGAAGTGGCGCGGCGGAATCTTCCGACGACGGACGTGGACTATAAAACGCTCGCGCTGACAAATCTCACGGCTTCGACGGAGCAGACGTTCTGGGTTTTTCAAATCCCCGCCTCCGCGCTGGTCGCGGGCGACAACGTGATCGCGGTGGAACTGCACCAGTTCGAGGCGATCAATGCCGACATCAGCTTCGACCTCGGGCTCACGGCGTCGCTGCACACGAGCGCCACGCAGATCGACTCGCTGGCGTATCCGCAGCAGGTGTCGGATGTTTCCTTCGGCAGGGACGTGACGACGCCATCGACGCTGCGGCAGTTCGCCGTGCCGACTCCCGGAGCGGACAACTCCACGGAAATCGTGAACAACGTGCGTATCACCGGCAACGCGGTGACGGCTTCGCTCCAGACGGGAATCTACGCCACGGACCAGACGGTGAGCCTTTCGACTCCGAGCGGGCAAATCCACTACACACTGGACGGCAGCAACCCGAAGATCTCCTCCCCGGTTTACACCACCCCGCTGAGCATCACGGCGACGACGGTGGTCCGCGCGCAGTGTTTCGAGACAGGAAAGGCACCGGGGCCGATTCTCACGCGGACCTATTTCCGCGGGGAGACGCAGGGCAACCTCCCATACATTTCCGTTGTCGCAGACCCGGAGACGCTCTTCGGGAACACCATCGGCATTTACAAAAACGAGCACGAAACTGTCACGGGCAGCTACGGGCTGAAGGATGTCTATAAAGGCAAGGACGCGCCGGGGAACGTGGAATACATCGCGCCGGGCGGCGTGTTTGGATTCACGGCGGGCTGCAGCATCCGCATCGGCGGCGAGAACAACTGGGTGCATCCGCAGAAGGCGCTGAATATCGGAATCAGCGGCAAATACGGGACCGAAGACGTGAGCTACAATCTCTTCCCGGATATTGCGGTCGGGCTGCACACGAGCTTCACCCTGCGCGACGGCGGAGACAACTGGGACAAGGACATGCTCCGCGACTGTCTCTATCCCAAGCTCACGCACGGCTACATGAACGTGGACACGGCGGACTACAGCCCGAGCGTCGTCTTCATCAACGGCGCATACTACGGTCTGCACGACATCCGTCAGCGCTGGGACGACATGTGGTTTGCGCAGACGTATCACGTCCCCGCCGACAAGATCGACCACCTCCTTTACGGCCACATCACGAGCGCATCGGTGACGCTGGGCGTGGACAAGGGCACGAACGAAGACTGGCTGGCGTTCATGTCGTTCATCAATACGGCGGACCTCACGCTCACAGCGAACTGGGCCTACGTGGAATCGAAAATCGACGTGGACAGCTTCATGGATTTCGTCATCGCAGAATCCTACGGCAACAATACGAGCTGGCAGCACAACCGCGAGTTCTGGCGCGACCGCAGGCCCGGCGGGAAATACCGCTGGTTCCTCACGGATATGGACCGCACCTTTTCCACCGCGACGCTCACGGGCATCCTTTCGAGCATGCTCTCCAGTGAGGACGTGCTTGTACGCCTGAAGGCAAACACAGCCTTCAAGCAACGCCTCGCGCAGCGCTACGCCGCGCACGTCGCGGGGACGTTCAAGCCATCGCGGGTGCAGGCGATCATTTCCGCCATGGATACACAGGTCTCGGCATCCGTGCCGCGTCACGTTACCCGCTGGGCTCCGAACGGCACCACCGTGGCAACGCGCAATAGCAATATCCAAAACATCAAGGACTACGCCACGCAGCGGGCCGCGAACTTTTACGGGGAAGTAACCACGCAGCTCGGAGTCAGCACCGCAGTGAACCTGACGCTCACCGCCAACGCCGCGCAAGGCCGGGTGCTGGTGCAGGGTGTCCCGGTGGAGGCCGGCACATTCAAGATGTTCCCAAATATCGCTTTCACGCTCAAAGCCGAACCGGCTCCGGGCTACGCGTTCAGTAGCTGGACCGGCGCGACTGGTGGTGCGAGCACGACGGCGACGATTACCGGCGCTGCGAGCATCACGGCGAACTTCGTGCCCGTGACGGAAACCGTCATCGGCGGGACGCTCTCCGGCAACACGACGCTCACACTGGCAAACTCGCCGTATGTCGTGAGCAGCGATTTGATCGTCCCCGCAGGAGTCACGCTCACGGTCGAGGCCGGTGTGAACATCAAGATGGCCGCCGGACGCAACATTCGCGTGCAGGGCGTACTGAATGTGAACGGCACGGCACCACTGCCGGTGCTCATCAACGGACGCGCCAGCGACAAATGGGGCGGCATCAGCTTTGAGTTCCCAAGCGGAGCATCCACGCTCGCCCACATCAATATCCGCGGCGCAACGAAGGGATACGACCCCGTGCTTTATCCCGTGGCGGTAATGGGCCGCAACGCCACGCTTACGGTGGATTTCATGGACATCGATGAGAGCGACACGACGTTCTACAACTACAACGGCAACGCCATCGTCCGCGACAGCCGCTTCTATCTGCCCTACACGGGCGATGGGCTGCACATCAAGAAGGGCACGGCTCTGGTTCAGCGTTGCACATTCCCCGGCAACAACGCGCCGGATACCGACGCGATCGACTTCGACGCTGTGACGAACGGCACGATCGAAGACTGCCGCATCCATCGCTTCCAGGGCAGCAACAGCGATGGCATCGACATCGGCGAAGCGTGCTCGAACGTGCTCGTTCAAGGGAACCTCATCTACTTCAACTCCGACAAAGGCTTCTCCGTCGGCCAGGGTTCGACCGTGACCATCCGCAAGAACCTCGTCGTCGGCTGCGTGCTCGGCGTCGGCATCAAAGACACCGGCTCGGTCGCGACGATTGACCAGAATACTTTCGTGAACTGCGGCACGGGTGTCGCGGTGTACGAGAAAAACTTCGGCGGTGGCGGCGGCTCCGGCATCGTAACGAACACCATCATCTCGAAATCGACGCTCGCGCCGACGACCGTGGACCTTTTCTCCACGCTCACGACGAACTACAGCCTCAGCGACACACAGGCGCTTTCCGGCACGGGCAATCTGCTCACCGACCCGCTCTTTGTGGACCCCGTGGTGCTGAACTTCCAACTCCGCCCGACATCGCCTGCAATCAACAGCGGTGACCCGGCCCACGCGCTCGACGCGGACAGCACTCGCGTGGACATCGGCGCGCAATACATCTACAGCGCGGCAGACTATCCATTCACCATCGGAGAAACCGTGGTCGTGAACGAAGTGCTCGCAAACTCCGGCGCGGCGAGCGACTGGATCGAAATCCACAATCGCACCGGTGCCTCCATGAACATCGGCGGCTGGTTCCTGAGCGACAGCGGTGCCGATTTGCAAAAGTACCGCATCCCACCGGGCACCATCATCCCCGCGGGCGGATACGTCACTTTCTACGAAAGCACCAACTTCGGCGTCGCGAGCGTGGATACCAACAAGATCACCGCATTCGCGCTCAGCGACATTGGCGAGACGGTTTACCTCAGTTCGGCGGTGAACGACCAGCTCACTGACTACCAGACGAAGGAGGATTTCGGCCCCAGCACGGAAGGCGAATCGCTCGGCGCGTATTACAAACCGAGCACAGATTCCTACAACTTCGTCGCCATGAAAACGCCAACACCCAACGCCCCAAACAGCGGCCCTCGCGTCGGCCCGATCGTCATTTCGGAAATCATGTACAATCCCGCAGGCGCAGGGGATGCCGAATACATCGAACTGCTCAACGTGAGCAATGCACCGGTCACACTTTACGACTCGGTGAAAGGCAAAGCGTGGCGCATCAGCGACGGCATCGACTTCGAATTCCCCGCCGCCTCGCCGCTCACCATGCAGCCCGGCCAACGCGTCGTCATCACAAAGAACCTCACGCTATTCAACGCCAGCTTCGGCGCGCTCGTTCCCGCGGGCACGACGGTCTTCGAGTGGGGCGCGGGCGGACTCTCAAACGGCGGCGAAAGCCTCCAAATCGACCGCCCCGGCGCAGTGGATGCGTTCAACGTCGTCCAGTATGTCCGGCAGGACCGCGTGAACTTTGAAGACGCAGCACCATGGCCGACCACACCCGACGGCCACGGTCCATCGCTCACGAAAATCTCCGAGAAAGACTACGGCAACGACTACATCAACTGGATGGCCGCAGGCGCATCGCCCGGCGGATTCGCCCCCGGCAACCGCTTCGCCACCTGGTCAGCAACCAACGGAGTCTCAGGTGCAAACGGCGACGAAGACGGCGACGGAATCAGCAATCTGCTGGAATACGCGCTCGGCACCAACCCGAACTCTCCATCGCTCAACACATCCCCCACCCTGTCGCTGGCCACCGGACAAGGACTCGTGAGCTACACGGTGAACTCGCTCATCCCGGACGTCGACTGCGTCCTCGAAGGCTCGTCCGACCTGCAAACATGGACGCAGCTCGATGCGTATCCCATGACGCTCGTCTCCGGCCAGCAAACGCGGACCTATGTAGTCCCCACCGGCGGAACCTGCATGTTCTACCGGCTACGCGTGACGCAGAAGTAGGCGGCACCGGAACTCGCGAACGGAAGCGGGCAACCGGGTACCACCCTGCGGGGGCAGGCTGGCGGTGGATTCTGGCTTGCCAGCGAAGGCAAACCGCCGACGTTGGGCGCAAACCACCATGAACGCTCCTCAGTTCCAGCTCGCTGTGCAAATTCCCACCACCTTCATCGGCTCGCGCATTACCGAGGGCGAATTGGAGGACAAAGTCCACGCGGCGATTTTCGGTCTCGGGAAGTTCGACGGAATCACGAGCGATGAAGCGGAGACGGATGTGTTTGTTTCCACGAACGACCCGCAGCGGGTGTTCCGGCATTTGAAGCCGTATTTTGAAGCGAGCGGGATCATCGACCAAATCCAGGCGGCGTATCGCAGGACGGATGCGAGCGATTACACGGTCATCTGGCCCGCGCCGCCGGAGGAAGAGTCGTCGATGCTGATGTAAGAGCGGCGTTCGCTCTCGACAGCCGCGCGGGAAGTTCGCATTTAGCAGCGGCATGAAACGCATTCTTTCCGGCATCAAACCGACCGGCGCGCCGCATCTCGGCAACTACTTTGGCATGATGAAGCCCGCCATCGAGCTTCAGTCGCAGGGCGAGGCCTATTACTTCATCGCGGACTATCACGCGCTGACGACCGTGCGTGATCCGCAGGCGATGCGGGACAATACGCGGGGCGTGGCGCTGGATTTCCTCGCGTGCGGACTGGACCCGGAGAAGGCGACCATTTTCCGCCAGAGCGATGTGCCCGAGCACACGGAGCTGGCGTGGATTCTTTCGTGCGTGACGCCGATGCCGATGCTGGAGAATTGCCACGCTTACAAGGACCATGTGGCCAAGGGAAAGGTGCCGGACCACGGGCTGTTTGCGTATCCGGTGCTGATGGCGGCGGATATCTTGATCTACGACTCGAACATCGTCCCCGTGGGGCGCGACCAGAAGCAGCATGTCGAAGTGACGCGCGATCTGGCGTCGGTGATGAACCGGCTTTATGGCAAAAAGGAGCCGCTCTTTGTGATGCCCGAGGCGAGCATCCTGCCGCAGGTGGCTACGGTCATCGGGCTCGATGGCCAGAAGATGAGCAAGAGCTACAATAACACCGTCCCGCTTTTCGAAGCCGAGAAGCCGCTGCGGAAGAAGATTATGTCGATCGTCACGGATTCGACGCCCGTCGAAGCGCCGAAGGATCCGGCCAACAGCAGCATCGTGGCGCTTTATAAACTGTTCGCGAGTGCCGCCGATGTGGAAAAGATGGAGGCGGATTTCCGCGCGGGCGGCCAGGGTTACGGGGTGTTCAAGCAGCGGCTGTTCGACGCGCTGTGGGAGTATTTCCGTCCCTTCCGCGAAATGCGCGAGCAACTCGCCGCCGACCCGGGATATGTGGACAGCGTCCTGCGCGCCGGGGCCGCAAAAGCCCGCGCAGTCGCCGCGAAAACCATGGACCGCGTCCGGCTCGCGACGGGGTTGCGATGATGAATCGGGGAGCGTTCCGGAGCGCCGGGGTGAAATTTAACCGAAAACCGCTTTGACAAGTCGAGGTCGTGCCGTTATCCATCGCGCCCTTTTTCGTCAAAAACACAGCCAATTTTAGCCATGCCTACCACCGAAGTCATCCTTACTGAACAGATTCACAATCTCGGCGTCGAAGCCGACATCGTGAAAGTCAAAGCCGGGTTCGCCCGTAATTTCCTTCTTCCGACCGGCAAGGCTCTGGCTGTGACGCCTGCGACGCTCCGCCGCATCAACATCCTCAAGGCCAAGCGCGCCGAGCGTGAAGCGAAGGAACTCAACGATGCGCAGGAACTGGCGCGCAAGATCAACAAGGTGACGCTCGATATCGAGCTCGAGACCGGCGAAACAGGCAAGGCATTCGGCTCGATCACGGCAGCGGACATCGCGGAGAAGCTCAAGGCAGCCCTCGGTGGACACATCGAAATCGACCGCCACAAGATTCATCTCGACCGCCCGATCAAGGACAGCGGCAAGCACGAAGTCTCCATCAAGGTCCACCACGACGTCACCGCGACCGTGGAAGTGAACGTCTCCGCGAAGGGCGCAGCCCAGGCGGAAGGCGAAGGCAAGGAAGACGAGAAGGCCGGCAGCTTCAAAGCCAAGGCCAAGGCCAAGCACAAGGCACCCGCGAAGGAGTAACGTCGTATGGCCGAGGACGCCAAACAGGCTAATCCGAGGCGCGACAGGCCGGACCGAGGGACCGGCCCTGACCTGAAATCAAAGGTCAGTTATTTACCGGATATTCACCGGTTATTGCCACAGGCACCCGAGGCAGAACAGGGTGTCCTGAGCAGCTTCCTACTCGCGCCCAGGGAAGTCGGTGCGATGTGCGCCGAGGCGGTCATCAAGCCGTCGCACTTCCACATTCCCGCGCATTCGCTCGTGTACGAGGTCCTGCTGGAATTGTGGGACAAGGGTCAGGCGATGGATTTCATCACCATCACCCAGATTCTTCGCGACAAAAACAAGCTGGAATCTGTCGGCGGCGCGGGGTTCATCACGTCGCTCTACACCTTCCTGCCGACTGCGGCGAACGCGCAGTACTACATCGACATGCTTCAGGAGAAGTATGTCCTCCGCGAAATCATTCGCGTCTGCACGGAATACGCGGCGCGCAGCTACGACGAGCAGGACGAAGTCAAAGGGTTGCTCGACAAGGTGGAGCAGGAAATTTTCGCCATCTCGAAGGACCGCTACAAGGAGAAGGCGGCGTCGATGAAGGACATGGTCATGAAGGCCATCGGCGACATCCAGAAACTCTACGACAACCGTGGAAAGATCATGGGCCTCGAGACGGGCTTCAAGGTGTTCGACCAGATGTCCGACGGTTTGCACGGCGCGGAAATGTTCGTCATAGCGGCGCGTCCCTCGATGGGAAAGACGGCGTTCGCCATGAATATCGCGGAGCACATCGCGGTGAACCTCGGACACGCGGTGGCCGTGTTCTCGCTCGAAATGAGCTCGCAGCAGCTCGTGCAGCGTCTCCTTTGCTCGCTCGCGCGGGTGAACATGGGCAGCATCCGCAACGGCTTCCTCAGCGAACGCGACTTCCCCGCCCTCACGGCCGCTGCCGCCAAGCTCGCCGCGGCGAAAATCCTGATCGATGACACGAGCGGCCTTTCCATTCTGGAGCTCCGCGCGAAGGCCCGCCGCATGAAGGCGCAGCACAACATCCAGGCCATCTTCATCGACTACCTCCAGCTTCTCCGCAGTCCGAGCAAACGCGCGCAGGACAACCGCCAGCTCGAAATCGCGGAAATCAGCTCCGGCTTGAAGGCACTCGCGAAGGAACTCGACATCCCGATTGTCGTGCTCGCACAGCTTAACCGTAATCCCGAATCGCGCACTGGCGAAAGCAAGGGCCGGCCGCGCTTGAGCGACCTCCGTGAATCCGGCAGCATCGCGCAGGACGCCGACGTCGTGGGCCTGCTCGTCCGCGAGGAATACTACGCGGAAAACGATCAGCAGCGCGACGAGATGAAAGGCAAGGCGACGCTCATCATCGCGAAGCAGCGTAACGGTCCCGTCGGCGATGTGCCGCTGACCTTCCTCAAGGAATTCACGCGCTTCGAGGATCGCGCCGACGCACCGGCCGAGCAGGGTTAACGCTCGACAAAACCCGGCCTGCCCGCGAGATTCCCGCCGCGTGTTCCAAATCATTTTCAATGAACTGAGTGCCGCTGAAATGGCGGCCCTGCCGAAGGACCTTCAGCTCGACCTGCTCGCCGAATTCGAGGTGTTGCCCGAGAATCCGGAGCAGCTCGACCCGGACAAATTCGGGAAGCTCGAGAGCCAGGGCAAGACGCTGTTCCGCTACCGCGCGAAGGACTACCGCATTTACTTCGAGCGCACCGTCGAGGGCATCACCGTCCACCGCGTGCTGCACAAAAACACGCTGCGCGATTTCCTTTTCCGTTCCAAACTCTCCACCGCCGAGGACGAACAGTTGAGCCGGAAGGCCGACTTCTGGAAGCTGATCGAAGCCGGTGCTCAAACACGCAAAACGAAATGAAACTCGGACTCTGGGCCTGCATCATCGCCGCCGTGGGCGTCGCGCATCTCGCACTTCTTTTCATCGTTGATCACTGGCGCCAGATGGGGAAACCCTACGTCCCGCCGCCGGAACCGAATTTCAAGACGGCGATCTACCGCTACCAGGACGAGAAGGGCGTGGAAGTGAAGCGCGTGCAGGAGTTTGAAGTGAGCACCAAGTTCGCAGACCCGGACACGCTGGAGAAGCTCCCGCCTCCGCCAGCCGCGCCCGTTCAGGCAGGACCCGCCGCGAACAAGTAGCGCCGGATTACATTTCTGCGTTTGCACAAATCACGAGCGGCACCTACACCGCCCGCCGATGAATACAAATCGCCGCTCCTTCCTTAAAGAACTCGCCGCCGGAATCGTTGTCGCCCCTTGGGTAACCACTGGTCTTCGCGCGCAGTCTCCAAACGCAAAAATCCGTCACGCAACATTCGGCTGCTCCGGCATGGCGATGGCCGATGTCACCTCCATCGCGGGCCACAAATCCGTAGAGGTCGTCGCGGCTTGCGATGTCGATGCATCCAAGGTCGCCGGATTTTTGCAGAAATTTCCCAATGCGAAAATCTACTCCGATTTCCGCGAACTTCTGGAAAAGGAGAAGGACCTCCAAACCGTCAACGTCTCGACTCCCGATCACATGCACGCGCCAATCGGCATGACCGCGCTGAATCGCGGAGTTCACGTTTACGGACAGAAGCCACTCACGCACAATCTCTATGAATGCCGCCGCCTCACCGAGGTTGCGCGGGAAAAGAAGCTCGTGACGCAAATGGGCATTCAGATTCACAGCTCCACGGAATATCGCACCGCAGTGAAACTCGTGCAGGAGGGCGTCATCGGAAAAGTGAAGGAGGTTCACACGTGGAGCAGCAAAAAGTGGGGCGACAATGGAAAGATGCCAGCGAAGACCGACGAGCCTCCGAAGGATCTCAATTGGGATCTCTGGCTCGGAATCGCAGCCGAGCGACCATTCATCGGCGGCGGCTGGTATCATCCCGGCAACTGGCGCAAGCGGCTCGACTTCGGCACGGGAACATTTGGCGACATGGGCTGCCACATTTACGATCCCGTCTTCAAGGCGCTCGCGCTCACGTACCCTCTCAGCGTGAAGAGCCGCGGAGCCGCGCCGAATGAGCACTCGTGGGCGACCGATGCGATCGTGGAATACGTCTTCCCCGGCACCGCATTTACCGCGGGTGAAACCGTGCGTGTGACTTGGTACGACGGCGACCAGCGACCGCCGCAGGATGTGCAGAACATGGCAATCGTCGCTGGAGACGCGAAGCGTGGCGCGCTCCCGGATCAGGGCAGTATCTTTTTGGGAACTGATGGAATCATGGTGCTCCCGCACATCGCGACTCCGCGACTCATCGGCGAGAAATTTAACGACTTCAAATTTGAAAAGGCCGCCGCTGACAATCACTGGCACCAGTTCATCGAAGCGGCACTCGGGAACCGGAAAAACGGAGACGCGAACTTCGATTACGCCGGCCCGATGACGGAGGCCGTGCTGCTTGGCAGCGTGGCGTCGCGCTTCCCGAATCAACTGCTTGAATGGGACGGCCCCGGCCTGAAGTTCAAGAACGTCGCGAAAGCGAATGACTACGTGAAACGCGTTTACAGGAAGGGCCACGAGGTCGCCGGGCTCTAATTTAGAGAACGGCATCCATGTGCCGCGATTGTGCGTTTCTTTCGGGTGCAAACGTATTCCGCCGTTGACGAAATCGCGGCTTCGGAAGACGGTCACACGAGTTCTTTCACACACAGATTTGCGCCGTGATAAAGTTCCGGCGTCTACACTTTGCCCTGCATTGTTCGAGTATCAGGTGGAAATCCCGATCCGATGCTTAATGCAATCAATGGAGGCCGGGGAGGGCGTGTTTAGGTCATGCCTTAGTTGGAAGACCGAGGCCCGTCCCAGGTCATCCGCCCGTTACCTACGAGGGAACGGGAACTCCGCCTAAACGGCAAAAGCGGGGCAATCTCATTGCGGCGCGCAGGCCTTCAAAAGCCTGCGCGCCGTTTTTCTTTCGAAAACGATCACTTTTTTCTTCACGTGGGCGCGTGGGTGAGCATCTTCCGCGGCGCACATGCGCGCAGTCCTTGCTCTCGAAGATGGTCGTTTCTTTTCAGGTGAATCCTTCGGTGCCACCGGCACCCGGACGGGTGAAGCCTGTTTCAATACATCGATGTCCGGCTATCAGGAGGTTCTCACCGATCCTTCCTATCGCGGACAAATCGTGGCGATGACCGCGCCGCAGATTGGAAATTACGGCGTCAATCCTCTCGATGACGAAAGCAGTGCCGTGCACGTGCGCGGATTCGTCATCGAGGAACTCTCGCCCATCACGAGCAACTGGCGCGCGACCGGCGACCTCGATGCATACCTGAAGAAATGGGGCGTCCCGGGCATTCAGGGTATCGACACCCGTGCACTCACCAAGCACCTCCGCTCCCGCGGCGCGATGCGGTCGTGCATCAGTTCCGAACTCACGCCCGAGCAAGCCATCGCGCAGGCAAAAGCATCCGCGCCGATGGCGGGCAGCGATTTCGTGAAAGAAGTGACGCCCACCGCGCCGTTCGACTGGGATCCGCAGGACCGTGAATCGGCCGAATGGACGATCATCAAAGGCGACGGCTCCAATACAGAAATTCGCGAAGGCCGCGAAGTATTTCGCAAGCTCCCGCCCGCCCGCTTCAATATCGTGGCCTACGATTTCGGGATGAAGAAGAACATCCTTCGGCGTCTGCGGCAGGAAGGCTTCCGTGTGCGCGTCGTGCCTGCGGATTTTTCCGCGGAAGACGTACTTGCCATGAAGCCCGACGGCGTCTTCCTCAGCAACGGCCCCGGCGATCCCGGCGCGCTGACGTACGTCCACTCGAACATTCGCAAACTCATGGGACGGACGCCGATTTTCGGAATCTGCCTCGGACATCAAATGCTCGGGTATGCGGTAGGCGGGAAAACGTTCAAACTGAAGTTTGGCCATCGCGGGGGCAATCAACCGGTGAAGGACCTGCGCACCGGCAAAGTCGCGATCACGTCGCAGAATCATGGATTCGCAGTGGACGCGGACTCACTGCCGTCTGATGTCGAGGTGACGCACATCAACCTCAACGACCAAACCGTGGAAGGCCTTGCGTACAAATCGCATCCGATTTTTTCGGTTCAATATCACCCCGAAGCCGCGCCCGGCCCGAACGATGCCACCTATTTCTTCAAGCAATTTGCCGACATGATCGCAGCGACCAGGTAACCCCGCTTTCATAAAGTTCCGCCTTTCACAAACTCACGCACCCATCTATCTCACCAGCCATGCCGAAGCTCCAAATCAACCTCCCCGACGGTTCCACAATCGACACCGAACTCACCGACGAAGTCGTGACGGTCGGGCGCGTTTCCGATAACTCCATTCAGGTCGAAGACGGCAGCGTCTCGAGCCATCACGCCCAACTCTCCATCACCGAAGGTGGCGACTACATCCTGCAAGACCTCGGTTCGACGAACGGCACGCGCCTGAATGGTAAGCAGGTCACCGAAGGCGAGCAGCATAAATTGCAAAACGGCGACAAAATCCGCTTCGGTTCCATCGAAGCATTCTACGGAAGCGAGAACGCCGCGACCGAACGCGAAGAAATGCCGGAAGCCGCCGAGCACACGCAGAAACCCGCGGCGAAAAGCGTGAAGCCGTCAAACTTCCAGAACGCCTCGCCGTTCCAGAAGAAATCCAAGAAAAAGGATCCCGCTGCACTCGCCGTGTGGGCCATCGCTGCGCTCGGCCTCATCTCGCTGCTCGTCGCCACGATGATGGCAATCGGCATCACTGCGCGGTAGTTCCGGTTGCAAATGCATTTTCGACCCGCTCTTGAGCAGCAGGTGTAATCCGAGGCTTGGGCGACCGGGATAATAGTCCATTTCCCGGAATAGAGTTTTATGCGCCTCGCTCCCTCGGGCGTTTCAAACAGTCGCCATCGTTCACTGTTGAAGCCGGGGTTGAAATTGCCACTGGCATAAGCGATGCTAGGAAAAGTCGAAACAATCATGCTGACTCTTTCCAGTCGTGCGAAGCTACACAGCCCGGAGACTCACAAGGCGCTTCAGGCCGCCGAGGGATACGTGTTTCTGGGACTCCACCGGGAGGCGCTGAAGGAACTCGATACGATTCCCCCCCTCGATCAGGAGGATTCCGACGTGATGATTGCCCGCATCCGGATTCTACTCCACCTCGGCCGCTTCTCCGCCGCAGCTCGCCTCTCCGCCCGTGGGGAATCAATCTATACGGAGGAGGACGAATTCACCGTCCAGCGAGCCTTCGCTTTGCACCAACTCGACAAACGCGACGAGGCGGCAAAAGTAATTCAAAGTGCGCCCGAGTGGCTTCGTCGCACCGGCATTCTCCACTACAATCTCGGATGCTATCAGGCCCGCTGGGGAAATATTCAGACCGCGCGCCAGTGCGTGAACGCAGCGATCCAGCTAAACGCAGCCATTGAACTGAGCATGAAAAAGGACCCGGATCTTGCCGGGCTGTGGAACTGATTCACGCTTCCGCCCCGCGGTTTTTACTTTTTCACAGGTTTCGCCGCCACACCGCTGCCAAGACAGTTGGAACAAGTCGTCTTGTTCGGTAGGTTGGTCGCATTGTTTCCTGCAATCGTCGGACCTCGCGGGCTGAGCGATTCGTTCGATGCGCGTCCCACAATACCCATCCCCTTGCAATCCGCACATATTGTCTTTCCATCGGGAATCGTTACTTCGCGAAATCCGCGACCCGTGCAAATCGGGCAAGGTTGCCTCGTGCCCTGCAATCCGCTGGTGCTCGTGATTGTCTTCTCGCCACGGCAATTCGGACACGTGACATGCTGCTTCTTAGGGCCCTGCTGAAGGAGCGCAGGCTCCTTCGGCGGCTCCACTGCTCGTTGAACCTCCGGCTCGCATCCGGTCAAAAACACAAGCGCAGCGATGAGGGCAGTGATAAGCGATTTCATGGTGAGTTGGTTGTCTGAATTTCGAGGATTACAGGCGTCGCTGGCGGAATGGCGGGAATCTCAATTCCCGTCGCATCCACAGTCGCAGATGCGTTCCCAAACCGATCGACGGCCTTCCCTTTTGCCAAAGCTAGCGCATCAATCGCCGCACCGCCAGCGATGATTCGAACCGCGTGCATGGTCTCAGTAGGATGCAAATTCACCGCGACGACGAATCGCTGCCCGGTGCGAATATCGACGCGAGCGAATGCATAGAGCCAGTGCCCACTGGCGTGATCACCCGGCAACCGTCCAAACCACTCGTTCGCGCTATTCGCGCCATTCAGCGAAATAAAATCGCCGTCGCGAAATGCCGGCTCGCCATAGATTTTAAGCAGCTTTCCGTAGCGTTCGCGAAGGGACTTCTGCGCCTGAGAAAGCCGGTCGCCGTCGTAGCGATGACCATTCACCCATTTTGAAAACTCCGGCATCGTCCAGTAATCAAAAATGCTCGTCCGCCCGTCATCGCCACCGAATCCCTCGCTGCCGTTCGCCGGCTCGCCGACCTCCTGACCGCAGTAAATCAACATCGGCCCGTGCGACAGGCCCCACAGCACTGCGCTAACCGCCGGGCCCACTTCGGCTCCGTGATTTCCCCAATTTCCCCGACTCGCGAGGCGCACTTCATCGTGATTTTCGGCATAGTGCAGACTCGCCCGAAACACGTAATCCTGTTGCACACGCCCCTCTCGAACACCGAGCGAACCATCAATGTCGTTCGCCCAAGCCGATCCGTCGTAGATTCGTTTCAGAGACTTGTAGGATGGGTCATCATACACCGCATCAAAACCCGCATTCAGCAAATCGAGCATCACGTTCTTGAATCCCGCAACAAAAGTATCGCCGCCTTCGACTTTCATCGGGTCATTGTTATACGCCTCGGCCACAAACATCACACCGCTCTGTCTCAGCCGCGCACGCGCGACAGACCACTGCCAGAATTCCGGAGGAACCATATGCGCCATGTCGCATCGGAATCCATCCACTCCAATCGCCTGCCAGTGCGCAATCACCGCGTCCATTTTCCACCATGTATCCGGAATGGAAATCTCCGGCTGCGCGGCATGCGGATATGAGCGTCGGCCGGTCGTGAAGTCGTAGCCGTAGTTCAGCTTTACCGTTTCATACCAATCATTCCGATCTGGCGACCACGATGCGACATTGTTTCCCGTCACGCGACCGCGCTCCATTTCCGGCAGAAAGAGCCCGTCACCCGCGCCCAGCATGCGGCATGTCGGCGAGAGATATTCACCATTCCTCACAGTCGGAAGCCGCAATGGCGGACCACCGCCCGGCGAATCCTTTTGGAGCCAGAAGAAATTATTGGCCGGAGAAAAAAAACGGCTCCGATCATCACTCGCGCCGAAAGTTGCCACCGTCGATGCGTGGCTGCGTGCGACGTGATTCGGTACAAAATCAATGATCACCTTCATTCCGGCCGCGTGAATGCGGCCGACGAGTTGCCGGAATTCCTCCATCCGCTTCGCCGGCTCCAATGCGTAGTCCGGACACACGTCGCCTGTGTCCTTGATTGCATACGGCGAACCTGCAAGCCCCTTAAGCAAATCCGGATCATCCGCGGGCTTCCCGATCGCGGAATAATCCACCGACGTCGCCTGGGCGAGCACACCGGTAAGCCAGATGTGCGTGATTCCCAATTCATCGCGCAGTGCGGAAAGCGCGCGCTCATTGATGTCGGCGAATTTTCCCACACCGTTTTCCGCGATGGTTCCGTTCGGCTTTCGTGTTTCGTTCGTGTTTCCGAATAACCGCGGCAGCAGTTGATAAATCCGCGTCCGCTCGGCGGCCCCTGCGGGCAAAAATGCGCCGCTCTTTTGCAAAGCGTAAGCGCCGATGGTCCGGTCGCCACCGCCGCTCCCGCAAAGGCCATCGGCGGTCGGGATGAGTTCGCCCCATCCACCGTGCGCCGTCATGTCCTTCGCCCACACCGCCACGTTGACCGGCAGCGCATCCGGGGTGAACGATATCAGAATCGATCCGTTTGACCGAGTTGCGTCTATCGCGAGGGCTTCGGGCTCGCTCCACTTCATACGAGACCAGCGGCGCGCCCATGCGCGGATTTTCCCGCCGGGCTCGCACCGCACCGCGAGCAAGACGTCCGCGCGAAACGGCAGAAAGATTGTCGAACCTTCCGAATTCACCGCGTATGGAATCAGCGCGCATCCGCTGAGTGGATCCGTGTCCAGCGCCACAAAAAGAGTGCGCCCGTCCGCCTCAATGTCAGGCGCACGGAATTCGACTTGCAGTGAGTCTGTGCGCGACGTGATGGAGACGGTCCCGAGGTTCATGGCATTTGTAGCGCCCGCACCGGCGAGCAGAACGATGAAGCATGCTATCGCGCGGAGCGCATTCACGGCAGGAATATTTTCCTATGCGCCCACGATATTGCGGAGCTCACCGAGGTGCTCCACGAAAATCCGCACATCGTCGCCGGCGAGCAGTGTGAAATCGCCGCCGGGCACGAGACCGGTGCCGGTGAGCAAGTAGCAACCGTTCGGAAATGCATTGTCCCGCCACAACCAGCTCGCGAGCTCGGGGAATGTCCGCCTCATTTGTGAAAGCGAAGTCGAGCCCGTGAAGACTTCTGCGCCGCCACGGAAGATTCGGAGCGCGATGACGGTCTCCGCTGGCAGCGGCTCGCGAATCACCAGCCCCGGCCCGAGCGCACAACACCCCGCGTAAACTTTTGCCTGCGGCAAATAGAGCGGATTCTCGCCCTCGATGTCCCGCGAACTTACATCGTTGCCAATCGTGTATCCGAAAATCCGCCCGTGACTGTTGATAGCAAGCGTCACCTCCGGCTCGGGGACATTCCACTTCGAGTCCCCGCGGATTCGAATCTCTCCGCCCTGCCCCACCACGCGATGCGGCGTCGCTTTAAAGAAAATCTCCGGCCGCTCCGCAGCATACACGCGATCGTAAACAGACCCACCGTCCTTGCTCTCCTCAATTCTCGCATCGCGGGAACGGAGATACGTCACTCCCGCAGCCCACACTTCCTGACTCCCGATGGGCGCGAGCAAATTGTCCGGCATCTCCACGGGACGCGCACTGCCAAGCATCGGTTCCACGAAACCATGCGGATTCTCGTGGCGAAAAATCGCATCCATTGTGATTCCCTGCAGCAGGAATGCGTCCTCGCCACGCCTCGCAAGGACTCCGGCTTTGGTCTGATAAATGGTTGTTGCTTGCATAAAAAACGCCTGTTGCCGGTTTCGCGCACGTCTTGCAATCCACAATGCCGCGCTTCAAATCACATTTTCCCGAATCAACGCCTAATAAAGCCCTCCTTCACCCGATAAAGACAGCGCGCCCTCGCCGCACAGCATACCAATCAACTTCATGAGCAACACTGACGCACCCCGGATTTCCCAACTCGACGACAAAGCCGCCGCCGAACTTCTCAAGTCTTCCTACGCAAAAATCGCCGCGGAGATGGGTAAATTCATTGTCGGCCAGGCTGCGGTCATCGAAGAGCTCCTGATAGCCGTCCTTGCGGGCGGCCACTGCCTCCTCGAAGGCGTACCCGGTCTCGCAAAGACCGCGATGGTCAGCACGCTCGCGAAGACACTCAACATGGGCTTCCGCCGCATCCAGTTCACCCCGGACCTAATGCCCAGCGACATCACCGGCACCGACATCATCCAGGAAGACCCCGCCACCGGACGCCGCAACTTCGTATTCCAAAAAGGCCCGCTCTTTACGCAGATGCTCCTTGCGGATGAAATCAACCGCACACCACCCAAAACGCAAGCCGCTCTCCTCGAAGCCATGCAGGAACGCTCCGTCACGGTCGGCGGACACACCCTGAAACTCGACCAGCCTTTCTTCGTGCTCGCGACCCAGACTCCGAGCGAGCAGGAAGGCCCCTACCCTTTGCCTGAAGCGCAGCGAGACCGCTTCGTCTTCCTTGTCAAAGTCGATTACCCCACCCGCGAAGAAGAGCGCCAAATCATCGCACGCACCACCGGCAACTTCACCGCGGACATCCAGCCCGTCCTTAGCGGCGAACAGATTCTTGAACTCCAGAAGGTTGTTCGGAAAGTTCCCGTGCCCGACCACGTCATGGACTTCGTCCTCGACCTCGTTCGCTACACCCGGCCGAACGAAAAGGACGCACCAGCATTTATCAAGGAACTCATCGCGTGGGGCGCAGGTCCGCGTGCCTGCCAGAACCTCATTCTCACTGGAAAAGTTCGCGCCGTCCTGCAGGGCCGCTTCCACGTCACGATCGACGACATCGAAGCCCTCGCACTTCCCGTTCTGCGCCACCGCGTCGTCGCGACGTTCAACGCCGAGGCCGAAGGCGTGACCGTCGACGAAATCATCGCCAAAGTCTTAAAGGCGGTGCCACGTGGTGAAGCGAAGCGCGCTCTGTAATTTCCGCCCGACTTGCCCGCCTCCAAGCATTTCTACTCCGCTGCGACAGCGAGCGTCGCGGATTTTTTCGTGAGCGGAATGGTACTGTCGGTGACTTCGATGCCGAGTTGATACGCTGCGCCTTCGGGAGCCTTCGCGAGCTTGATGACGCCGGAGCGCTTGTTGATTTCGAAGGTGCCGCTCTCATTGCCCGTCGTGATGCGGAACGTGAAGCGCGTGCCCGGATCCGGATCGGTGGCTT
The DNA here is from genome assembly GCA_005791535.1 of Verrucomicrobiaceae bacterium. Lineage (GTDB taxonomy): Bacteria > Verrucomicrobiota > Verrucomicrobiia > Chthoniobacterales > Chthoniobacteraceae > SXWH01. The sequence goes on from SXWH01000270.1 coordinate 22,200, forward strand.
TTGCGGTGGCGATCGTAGCGCCCGCCGCAGCGCTACGTTTTACGCGAGCGGCGGCGGGAACTTCGAGGGCTGCAATCGCTTGGTTGCCGCTCCATTCCGGTAGCGCTTTGACGCGGGCGATGACGCTTTCGCTGATGCCGAATTCGCCGCGACCGAGGCCGTATTTCTGGTAATGCGGCAGGAGGTTCCGCCCTGCGGCGAGGCTCATTGCAAGGAAGTGGCGGTTGCGTTTGAAATTGCGATCTTTCGGATCGAGCGCAGCCAGGTCGGGGTCGGAACCGGGTTTCTGCAATTCATTCATCATCCGACCGAATGCAGTTTTGTAGAGCTGCCATCCGAAGCATTCTGCGAGGACGAAGTGGAAATCGTATGCGACGCTGCTGCCCTTGCACGCGGCGTCCCAAGTGCGCTCGGATTCGGGTTTGGAGAGCCATGTATCCATGTCTTTGACGCGGTTCTTTGCGTCAAACGTGCCGTGGTTATTGTTGTCCCAAGCGGTGCGATCGTGAACGAGCATCTTGATGATGGCGGGCACAAGATTCACATCCACCTCGGCATGTGTGGCGATGGTGTAGTTTCCATCGAAACTGTCCTGATACGTGTGACCGAGTTCATGCAGAAAGCCCCATTCATCACCGCGCACGGCACGGTCGACCAGCGCCGCGGCACCGTCTGCTTTTTCGGAAGCGTAAGCCATGATCACCGGGCATCCGGCGTGGCCGTAACCGGCAACGATGTCACGGCCGGTGATCATCGCTTCTCCACGACGGCGCCATTTGGTGTAGCCGAGAAATTCATCGGCAGTCTCGACCACGCGCTGCCAATACTTCGCCACGGATTCTGCGTCGTCGACCGTCTGCAGAATCTCGCGCGGCACGTAGCCTGTCCAAAGCGGCGTCTCGATGTAACCCCACGCTCCGGGCGCATTCCGGCGTATTTTCCAGTCGGCGTTGGTCGTCTTACCTAGCGTGAAAACGGGTGCTTCCACAGCACCGGAAATGGTGACTTGTGTTTTGCCGAGCGCGCAGTCCTCGGGAACGACGATGCTGATAATTCCGCCGAACGCGCCGGCAGCGTTCGTTGATTGCTGTGTGAGTTCGTAGTCGCGCGTAATGGCCGGCGCGCGGTGCCATGACTTGAGGTTCCAGTTCTCGTCGAGATGAATTCCGATGAGGACTTTCAACCCGGCCTTCGTCGCCGCGTCCGGGAACGTTACCTTGAACGGAACGCCCGGCCGCGCGTAGAGACCGGTATTAATCAGCGTGCGGTAGCCGTGGTTGATGAGTTTGTCCGGACCGCTCGTCGCATCGAACGAAATCGTACGCGTAATAGCCGATCCACCGCCGACCTTGCCTGGAAAATCGTCCGCGCTCGGGTGGGCCGGGACCTTTTCCGCAGGAAGCGTGTCGAGAATACGCGCCTGATATCGCGTGAGCATCGCCTCGACGGGCATCGCAGCTTTTTTAAAGTACGGAGCCGCTCGAAAAGTAATCCAGCCATACGCGAAGTTCAGTTCGTTGAGCGCGGATTTCAGCGGCGGCGAAAGTTCCTTCGCGGAAATAACCGCATCCAGTGTCGCGGCGCATAACTGCTTTTCCGCGGCGTCGAGAGACCTGGCGGTTTTGCGCTCGGCAAGAAGCGATTCGATGGCGTTGAGCGCGCTCCAGTTAGGAGAAGGCGGCGTGGCGCTGACAGGGTAATTCTCCTCGCTTGGACCACTTCCAAGAAATGCGAGCCCCGCATCCGCAAGAAAGCTGTTTGCCGCGGAAACCTGCTCCTTCGCCGCCGCCCATGGCGTCGCAAGCAGAATCACGCCGCCACCATTTCGCGCAAATTCGCGGACGGGTTCGAGCGATTCGAGCATCACTCCACTGTGCAGCGAAATCACCACTGCATCCGCGCCTTTCAAAATCTCCGCAGTAAGCGCGCCCTTCGCCGACGAGGCATCGAGGCCCGCGGCCTTCCACTCACGCGACGATGCACCGGCGCAAAGTACATTGGGCGCATCCTTCCTTCCGGCCCACGCAGCGATGTTCTTCGCAAGCGCCGCATCGCCCGCAAATGAGGTGTGTGCAAAACAAGCGACGCGTCCGCCCTTCTCCGAATCGCCGAAATACCCCGCGCCGGCCGGGACTTCGCGCTTGGTCGAAATCGCGAGCGGAAAAGCCATGCGTCCCGACAACGCCACGCCGCCCGCCGTGCCGCCCATTTTGAGCGAAGGCAGTCCTTTGGTAATGGACCTGTAATCATCGGCAGGCGCGCCGATGGCTGTGATAGCAGCAGAGAGGAAGACAACGACGGATTTCATGGAGCGCGGACGAAAGCAGAGCGCCGTATTCCACTCAATTGGAAATCATTCCCGTAAACAAAACCCTCAAAACTCGCCAGGCGAGCCGCCCGCAACGGGGTTCGCGCGCCACGACGCCGGGTCATTCAGGTGGTTCCGCGCGGCCGGCGCCGTTTGTTCGAGACTCGCATCCGTCCCATCCGCAGCCGGCCACGGCGCGAAGTCATCGTAGGTGAAATCTGCAATCGCCGCCGAAGACGTTGCGGAAACGGTGGAGAGCGTCACACGCTCGCCGCTATTCGACAGACTTCCGGAGAATTCACCGATTACGCGCTCCGGTGGCACAGCCGGGTATCGCAATAAGAACGCCGCGCGATTTGCAACCAGCACCGCAGCCGCGCCGGACGCGAGCGTTCGCGATGCAGCGGGGAGCGTAGAGAAGTCAAACGTGATGCCCTCGGTAAAACGAAGTGACGAAAGATCGACGGGCTTGTCGGAAACGTTTGCGATCTCGATCCAGTCAAACGCGCTGCCGTTGACAAAACCCTGCGCAATCTCGGCGACGGTGGGAGTCGCAGCGCGATACATCAGCTCCGAGACGGTCACATTTCCCACCGAGGCCGGCACCGCGCCGATGATGTAAGTCTCCTGCGCGAGCGGGCTCCAACGCGTGCCGGAAAGAAGGCGCGCCTTCACCGTCTGCGTCGCGCCGATGCGCAGCGGGCCACGATAGAGCGACCCCTGTGGCAAACCATCGGAGCCGCGCGGATCACGTCCATCGGTCGTTACGTAAATGCGCCCGGTCGCAAAGCGCATACCGGCCGGCGGAATGCCGTTGTAGCGCGCAATCGCAATGCTCGAGTTTGCGGGAACCGCACCACCGCGCCGCGAGATGACCGGCGGACGAAGAATGGCACCATTCACCGAGTTCTGACGGTCGATCCACGAAAGGCGTGAGTTGATGAATCGAAGCATCGTCGAAACCTCGGATTGATACGTCTTTCGCTGCGCATACCCCTCGCCGTTCGGCCAAACATACTCGCCAAGAATCGGCCACTTCCGGAAATGCCGCGCCGCGGGACTCTGCACGGAATCGCGCGTGGTGTTCGAAACGCGGGCAGCGCCGCCATTGAGCAGGATGTCGCGGATTCGAAGGATCTCGCGATTGATGTTCGCCTTTGAAAACACGCCGCGCCGCAGTTCCCAGTAGCGGTCCCAATGTGCGAGTTCATACGCAGGATCTTCGTGCAGGCGCGGATACCATTCGTAGTCGTAGCCCTCGGCGAAATACCAACCGCGAGGATTGTCGCCCGAGAGATAGTCGGCATTTCCAAGCGAGAGATTGTAATCCCAGAGCGGCAGCGCGCGAATTTTGCGACCGCGGTCCTTTGTGAAATACGTGCTGAGGCGGTAGCCATCGATTTGCTTCGTGACCTCCACAAACCACTGGTTGTCGATGAACGTGAGCGGATCAATGAACGCCGCGTAGCCCGTCTGGGGATTCGTGAAGTCATCACCGAACAGCGCTTCTTCGAACTGCCCGAGATGCGATTCGAGATACGCTGCCTGCTGGCTGTTGATATCCGGCGGCTCGACGACCTGAAGCGGAACAAAACCAATCGGAGTCGAGAAACTGTAGTCCGGCGAAGGCTTGTCTTTGCGGAAAATGTAACCACCGGAGATCAGCGCCGGATCGACGTCCGCAGGCGACAGGCCGGCGATGTTCACGCGGTTCTTGTCGCGCTTAATCTTCTCCATCGCGACATAAACTCCGCGGTAATCCTCCATTCCCACCGGCGTATTCGGGTCGTCGTTTACAAACACTTCGCAAAACACCGTGCGCATCGCGCTTCCCTCACCGCGGAGCGAACGCATGAGCGAGAACACGAGGAAATTTCTCATCAATGTCTTGTCCGTATATGGTGCGTGCAAGACCCAGTCGGACTCGGCAGGCATTCCGAGCACCGACTCCTCTTTGTCCAGGCCCGCTTCATCATGCGTCTCCCAAGCATACGATCGCTGATCAAATCCCGCCGACGTTTCACCCCGCACATGCATCGAACCGCGACCTTGATAATCCCCTGCCCCCATCACGCTGGCGACACCGCTTTCATCCGGCCGAATCGTCGCGACGTAGGTGAACTGGGACTCGCGGTTGTTATCGATATCCGCGCCAAACGGCTCGATGACGACAATCGGGAGATTGGAAGTAAACGGCCTGCCCGTCTTCGAATCGCTAACGAGCGCCGCATCCAGCCGCACGAAATGGCGGCTTTTGACCGGCCCCAACTCGCCGCCGGAGCCCACAATCCGCGCCCGGATGACTGCGGAGTGCTCGATCGCGACCGGCCCATTCCACGACGGCGAGGACGCGATCGGCTCCGAGTTATCCGTCGTGAAACGCACCACCGCGCCCGCAGTCACCGGAGGCAGCACATCGAGCGAAACCGCCTCGGCAATCAACCCGCCTGGCCGCGAAAACCGAACCTCCTCCGAGATCACCGTCTGACCAAGCAGCGAAGCCCGGATGAAGAAGAGAGCGGTGATGATGGCGATGAGGCGCATGAAACAATGAAATCGGCAGGACCGTCGCGAAAAACAGAGCAATTTCCACTCCCGAATGCGCCGCCCTCTCGTATTCACCCGAGCACCACGCGCGCGCATCCCGAAAAAATGCTTCGTTGCATTCGCCCAATTTCCGCTAAATCCCATGCAGTGAATCTCGCGGACGAATACTTCAAGACACGCGCGGACCTTGGCACCGCGCTCTTTGCCCTCGGCACACTGGCACACGACCTTCGCGCGCCGGCGGAAACAATCCGGACTCTCGGCGAACTCGGCACGAATCTCCGCGAGCCATTTCTCTTCGTCGTCGCCGGCGAGGTAAAGGCCGGCAAATCCTCGCTGCTCAACGCCATCCTCGGCGGCGATTTTTGCCGCGTCGATGTGCTGCCGGCGACCGATAAAGTGTATGTCTTCAAGCATGGCGACGAAGCCCGCGATGTGGCCGTTTCCCAGGAATTGATCGAATGCCATCGCCCGGAGAAGGTGCTCGAGGATTTCAATATCGTGGATACCCCGGGCACGAACAGCATCGTCGCCGAGCACGAGATCATCACGCGCCAGTTTCTGCCGCTTGCGGACCTCTGCATCGTGGTCTTCTCTGCCACGAATCCCTGGGGCGCATCGGCATGGCAGTTTCTCCAGCACATTCACCGCAAGTGGCTGAAGAAGGTGGTTGTTGTGCTTCAGCAGATCGACCTCCGCTCGCCCGAGGAAATCGCGAAGATCGTCGCACACATCGATCAGACGATGCTCCAGAAGATCGGAGAGCGGTGCCCGCTGTTCCCCGTTTCTGCAAAGTGCGCATTGGAATCCAAACACGCCGCGGACCCCGAACTGCGCGCGCAATTATGGACGAAAAGCGGCTTCGGCGCGCTTGAATGCTTCATCAATGAGAGCGTCTCGACGGGCACCGCGCGTCACGACAAGCTCCGCAGCGTGTGCCGCAGCGCGCAGGTCATCCTTTCGGAACAAGCCGCACAGGTCCGCGCTGCCGCACATACACTCGAGACCGACCTCCGCAAGCTGGAGGAAATCCGGGGCAGCCTCCGCGAGCGCGAGGAACAGAGCATCCGCCAACTCGGCGGGCTTATCTGGACCATCGCCCAAAACTACGAACGCACCCAGCAGCGCGGGGGCGAACTACTTCGACAAAAGCTGACTTTTGGAAAAACCCTGAAGCTTATCTTTGGCGGCGCGGGATGGGAAAAATCCTTTCAGGCCGAGCTCGAATCCAAGCGGCGCGAATCCGCCACCAAATCCGTCGCCGACGCGCTGGAACTCATCGAAGACGACCTCAAAAGCGTCTGGAAACAGGTGCACGAGCTGATGCAACGGCACTTCTCCGAGCGCACCGGCATCGCCGCGCTGCCGGACTTTGCCAAACAGCGCACCGAACTGCTCAACCGCATCGAACTCTCGCTCATCGAGCGAAGCGACGGAGCCGCCTTCGAACAGCAAATGCAGGCACTTTTTTCCGAGACCACCAACTGGCTGCGCGTCCCGGCAGGAGTCGTCGCCGCCGGCGGCATCGGTGCCATCGTAGCGGCATCCGTCATGAAAGCCGCGGTTCTGGACATCACCATGACCGTAGCCGGCCTCGGCGCAGCAATCGGAACGCTGGTTGCCGTCATCAAGCGCAACAAGATCCTAAATCAATACACCCGCCAGATGACCGAGCGTCGCGATACACTCGTGCACGCAATCGAGGATCACCTCCGCCACGCCCTCCGCCGTTTCTACCTCGAACTCGAGCAAACCTTCCAACCACTCGAAGCCTTCTGCGCCGCGCAGCAAAAAATTCTCGCCCCCCTCATAAAGCGCGTTCGCGAAATGGAGGAATCCCTCAGCCACTGCGCATCTCGGCTAGGCACATCGTAACCCGTCTCCAATCTCCGCCCCCGTGTTTCGAAGAAATCCGAAAGGGAATGCGCGCCAACTAGAAAAAATGGCGGAAGGGGTGGGATGGCACCCCGAAAGTCACGTTTCTCTGATAAAAACACAAACAGACAAGCCGAAATGTGTGTTCAGTATCCATCAAATGTGTGACAGCACAGATTCATTGTCGAGCGTATTCATTTGAAAATCGAATCTCGCGGTTGCTCGATTTTCGAGCGTTTCAGCAATCCGAAGCAATCTTCTGTTTCTGTGGATGGAGAAGCCGAATCCCACTGCTACTGGAAGGCGACAGAATGCGTTTTTTCACGCTCGCGGCCTCGCACCCTTTGGAGTTCAATTTCTGCGACGCTGACGCCGCTGGACGCCACCGTTGCCGAGATGGCGTAAGTCTGCTCTTCGGAGCGTAGCGAGGGGTGCTCGATACGGCAGCGTTGCCTCGTAGATTCTGCGCTGCATGGAGTATTCGAGAACTCCAGCATCAACGAGCAATCGAGCTGCATCTACTACTTCGGTGCTTACTTCGCGGGGCACGATTTTCTGCTGGGTGACTAGCAGCGACAGAATTGTATGTGCCATGTCGGCATCGCGGAGAACCGTGGAGATTGCGACGATGAGCCGCATCGGGGAATATGGGGAGGGTGCGATTCGATGCCGTTCGTTCAGGTAGGCGAACACGGCATTCAATTCTTCCGCAGCACGCACGCGCAGGGAGGTCAGGCACGGCACGATTTGACGCCAAGGCCGACGCGGTTGCCTTGGGAGTCCTTCGGAGCGGCGGCGCACTGGCTCGCCGAGAATTTCGCGGACATTGATTTCGTCTTGGATAATCTCGAAACGCACCCGCCGATTGGTTTTCGCATAGACCCGCAAACGAACGCCTGCACTCAAGCCAATCTGGACGCACAAGCAATTCCCGCTGGTGGATTCGGTTGGTGGAAAATGTTGCACCTGTGTATCGCGAGCCGCGTAGGCAATTAGGAGCGGAGCGATAGTCGCCACCAATTCGGTCGGCGCAGGGTGCGCGAACTCCCAAACCGTTTCGACTTTGCGGAGACTAAAATTCGGTCGCGGCTCAATGGTCGCTCGACCGTTTGCAACCCGGTTCAATTCTGAAAGGAAATTGCCGGTAACGGCAGCGATGTAGCGTTGCAAATGAAGTGGCCATCGTTCGTTGGACGCAAGGCGACGATAGAATGGGGTATCGGGAAGCCAGTTGTCACGACCGTCTAGGGAGAACTCGCCACCGCCACGTCCGCTGTTTGGCAGCTTTGTAATTCGTGCCGGGGGCCACGACGCCGGATTTGCAACCGTCGTTCGCGGCTGGTTACGGACAAAACGTAGAGGGTTGAGTGAAAGCTGGAGACTTGTCCCGATGTTGCGAGTTTCGGCACCTGTGTTGGAGTATTGCAGAGTCCACTCACCTCCGAACAGAAGGGGCTGGGCAAGCTCTTCGTCTTGCACCCAAGGTGCGGGGTCGTGGCTGCGAATCACAAGAGGCTTTCTGCGACGCTGGACTTCTCTCGGGCGATTGAACATCCAGCCGTATTCGTGGACAGCAACCGCATCTCCCGCTCGCAAAAAATCGGGTGCCACTGCAAGGGAGTCCCGCAGCTCATCCAATCGTGCCGGAGTTCCGACCACAAACCAGTCTCCAAGCTCCAATTCAATTTTATCCTCCCTCCCGTCTTCGGGAGAAACTTGCAGGTCGAATGAGAATGTTTGCAATTGGCGCATGTCTGCTGACTACACGAGAGCGTGGGCGTCGGTCTCTCTGGTAGTAGGACTTTTTTTGCACCTGCCTTACAAACGCCCGTAATATGGCACCGAAAGCAACTCGCTCGCCTTTACTTTTGCCCGCTCTCCGCGTCGGTCGTATCTCGCACTTGTCGTCACGCTCTTATGTCCCAAAATCCCCGCGACCACGGAAAGGTCAGCCCCCGCGTCTAGGAGGTTGCTGGCCGTGCTTCTCCGGGCGTCGTGCCATCGCACGTTCGACACGCCCGCCTCACGACAACGCTTTAGGAGGAGCTTATGCACAGCAGTCGTCGAGAGGCCGTATTCCGGCATAACAGCCCCGCCTTTGCGCACTACGCAAAACAGCGGCCCGGAATTGCACCCCGGTGCAAAAACTCGAATGGCGAGCCAGTCGGCGAGAGCGCGGGCGGTGTTACCGGTGATGAAGATGCGGCGTTCAGAATTGCGCTTCCCAACGATGCGGATTTCGTAGCGGCCCTCGTCCTCCACTCGCTCCAAACTCTCCAGACGCATCGAAGCAATCTCGGCTCGGCGTGCTCCCGTGGTGAAAGCGATTGCGAGCATTGCGGCATCTCGTGCTCCTGCGGCGGACTTGTCCTGTGAGCAGGCGGTGAGAAGTGCAGAGACTTCGCCCGCTGGGACGAAACGCCCGGCGAGTTCTCGGCTCCCGATGTCCCCCTTGATGGATTTGATGCGAAGAAGCTCTTCGGTTCCACATTGGCGAAGTTCCCACGCGGAACGTGCAACGCCCTTGAGGCAAGCGAGGTCTTTGTTTCGAGTGGCGGGGCTACCAGTCAGCTTTGCCATAATCGCTCGCACAGATGCGGCAGTAAGACGATTCCACGGAACCGCACGCCACGACTCCACGCCGGAGACCTCGGGACTGATGACCTTTGCCGCTCGATTTAGCGAAGTGACCATGCTGCGGCGTGAAAGCGAATTGCCAAGGGAGGCAAGATAGACCTCTGCGGGATTCAGCCGAGATGGGTCGTTGTCGATGAGTGCGACATCGGCGGTTTGGGCGGATACTGCGACAATTTCCGAGTGCATTTCCTGTGCGATGAAAGTGTGACTTTGGTTAATAAAATTGCAGTTTCAGTTACCAATCGAACGCCCGTTGACTGGCATTTTCGAGGTAGGTTTCCCACGTCTGAACTTCGATGCTCTCGCCCGCATACATGGCCCGTGTCAGCCGATTCGCCTCCAGCGCGAAGTAGCGCGACCGTTGTGGGCCGAACTTCGGAAAGATGTAGCGATGAAGAGCTGTTGACTTCCAAGCCGGAGGCTCAAGCTCGTCTTCGTTGAAAACAGCAACGTCTGGCTGCCAGCCTCCGGCGTGACGTGCCAGATTGGCGAGCGTGACCTCGCGGTAGCGGATGCTCCGAGCCGTGAGCATCACAACAAAGAACCCATCAGCCTGAATCTGCCGAATGAGAGCGAGTCGGTAAGATTCAGTATCGGTGATAACCTTCGCGTAGTCGCCTCGGCGCACGCCGCCGGGCCGCACCGCCAAAGTCCAAACTAAATCGAGGAGAAGAATGCGGCTTTCGCCGACTGTCCGCTGGGTAAGAGTGAGCATGTGACACTCTATCAGAATTGATTGAATGTAAAGCCTTTATTTTCAATTACTTGCGAAATTATCCGCGTTGACGCCCTTTCGTGCGGAGATGGAAGGTGATGGCCATCATGTCGCCGCGCTCAATGGCCTTGAAAAGCTGGCTCTCCACAAAATCCAGTGACCGCTCACGGATTTCCTCGAACTCACTTCGGAATGTAGAGTCGGCCTTTCGCCAGTCTTGAATAGTATTTCGATGCACTTGGCTCAACTTGGCCGCTGCACCAACTACGCCGAGTGACGCTTTGAGGGCGGCGAGGAAAACGAGTTTCTTCCGTCTCGTTTCAGCCTGCCGCAACTCCACAAAATCTGCGGCAGTGCTCAATCGCTTCTTCTCGCCGTCTGGGTTCCAGCGTGTGCGATTTGGCTCCGCGAGTGCGGTTAGAGGCTTTTGAATTGGCGCGGTTCGAGGCATCAACCGGACTATCGCTATTCACTCGAATTGCTGCAATTCGCATCGTTGCTGTTGCAAAATTCATTGGCGAGTGAATCCGACACGGGGCGCAACAACAGAAAGTCGAGCTAGGGCGCAAGCTGTATGGACTGCACCACCGGGAGCTTTTTCACGAAGCCGCCTTCGGTCGTGAAGTCTGCCATACCGGTGACAATCACTGCCCCTAGAGCCTGTCCGGAACATTTTTAAGGGAAAAGAGTGTTAAGGAAAAGAGAAACAAAGGCGAGCCAGTGTAGGCCGGCGAAAGTGGGGGCGAGGCGCTCGTAGTCGCGGGCGAGGCG
>SXWH01000271.1 GCA_005791535.1 Verrucomicrobiaceae bacterium
GACGTTCAGGTAGGGGTCGAGCTTCTGCATCGTGACTTTCAGGCCGCGATGCTCCAGGAGCGTCCCGAGAGACGCCGCTGCGAGTCCCTTCCCAAGGGAGCTGACAACGCCGCCGGTGACAAAAATGTATTTCATGAAATAGGTCGGAAAAAATTGGGGACCGGTGGTCGGACGGGCTGTGAATCTTTCCCGCCAGGCCTGAAAAGCCGGTCCGTTTTGGCGGGGACATTCGATAACGCAGCGCCCGCCGCGGAGTCCAGCGCGGCGTGAATGAAAATGGTGAATTCTCCGCGAAAAAAGCCGTGACACTCCCGCGCCGTCACGATTCGCGGATGAAAACCGGCAGGTGCGCTACTTGCCGACGGGCTTGAAGAGCAGGACGTGGGCGAATTTCCCCGTCTCCAGATGGAGGACGCCCTTTGCGTCCGCAGCGAGTGGTTGGGATTGAACGACCGGTTTATCCTTCGCGGTGACACTCACTTTCCCGTCGCGCACGGTGACGACGACCCGTCCCGTGACCTGCACATCGGGCAGACCGAGGCCTGCGACGAGTGCGGAAAGCGCGAGCGTGTCCTTTGCGTCGATGCTTGCGATATAGTTTCCCTGCGGAAGCTCCGTCGCCTTTCGTTCGGCGAGGTAGTCCGTCGTCATCGGCTCGGGCAGCAGCGGAACAAGGTGCTTCTGCGCAAGTTCGGGGTCCGCAGGAAGCTCCTGGATGCGCATGTTGCGGAACTCCACGGGCGCGCCCTCGCTTTCGATGCTCATGTAGCCTTTGCGCGGCGAGACGCGGTGCAGCGTCGTGGCGAGGGTGCCGTTCACCTCGTTTTGAATCATCCCGTCCATGCACGTGAGGCGGATACGGTTCCATTCGCCGGTTTTGCTGCCGTTGAAAACCACCGGCATCGAGCGGATGCCGCACGAATCGGAGCGACCGAAGCGCGGGTCGGGAATCGCCGTCGAGATTGAACCCGGCAGCGTGAAAATATCGCCGTGGCTGGTGTACCACGAGCCGTTGCCGAGATTGCAGACCTGAATCTCGAAGCCCTCCCGCGGAAAAGGTCCGCCGAATGCAGGGAAGGCGCTGTGCCGGACGAGCACGCCGGAGTTTCCGCTCGTGCCCTTGCCGCCGCCCGCGCTCGGTGCCTCGGTCAAGTGACGCCACTCGTATTCAAGCACGAAGTTTTCGTAAGCCTTCATCGAGCGGATGACACCGGTCGGTCCGCGCGCGATATGCAGGATGAATTCGCCCGGCTTGTCGGGGTTCGGCGTCGTGGAGAGGTGCGGGGCCTTGATCGACATACTCATGCTCGTCCACCGGTCCTCCAGTGCGCCCGTGAACAGATTGTCCCACTTTTCGCCATACGGTTTTGGCGGTGGGAACTGGCCGTCCGGCGGTTCCTGGGCGGATGCGGAGATTGCGCAGGCGAACAGGGCGGCGACGATTGGAAGAGCTTTCATGCCGCCTGTGTAGCGGTCTACTTTGAAAAGGAAACCCCTTCGTTCCCGCCGGTCCGGCGCGGTAGCGTGCGTTACTCGGATTCCGGAGACAGCATCTCGAATCGCGGGATGCGCACGACGACCGGCTGCCCGCTTTCCGTAATGCCGATGTATGCGCCCTCGGCGACGCTGTCGGTCGCGATGACGTGATGGCTGTTGTAGGAAAACGTCTGCCCCGGCTCGAGCTTCGGCGTCTGGCCTACAACGCCGTCGCCCTCGACCACAATCGTCTCACCGTTGAGGTCCGACACGACCCACTTCCGACCGCGGATGGTTACGGTTTCGGTCGAGCCGTTGTGGATGGTGATGAAATAGACAAACGCGAACGGCTTGTCCGGCGGCGCGGGAACCTGCGGCATGAAAGCGACACGGTCCACGGTCACGGAAAGTCCTTCCAGTTCACCAAAAGTTGCGGGCATGGCGACGTGTATGCGCCACGCCGCGTTTGGTGGCAAGGGCGTGCTTTCCGGCTTTTCGCGCGCTGCGATTCCCGCAAGGGTGCGGCCATGAATCTTCCAGTTGTAATGACGGTGGCCGGCTCCGATAACAGCGCCGGGGCAGGCGCGCAGGCGGACTTGAAAACCATGTCCGCGCTCGGCGTGTATGGCGTCACGGCGATCACCTGCGTCGTCGCCGAGGTGCCGGGGAAAGTCAGCGCGATTCAGGCGATGGAGCCATCGATCGTCGCCGAGCAGATCCGTCTGCTGTTCGAGGCGTATCCCATCGCGGCGATGAAAACCGGCATGCTCTTCTCCCGCGAAATCATGGAGGCGGTGATTGGCGAATTGCGCAAAGTCGAACGGCGTCCGACGCTGGTGGTCGATCCGGTGATGGTGGCGACAAGCGGCGATGCGCTGCTGAAGAACGACGCCGTTTCATTTTACAAGGAGGCGCTCTTTCCGCTCGCCACGCTCATCACGCCGAATCTCGACGAAGCGCGCGTGCTGCTCGGGCAGCCCATTTCCTCCGTGGCGGAAATGCGCGAAGCCGGCCGGCAGCTTGCACAGCAATACGGCTGCGCGTTTTTGATGAAAGGCGGACATCTTCGCGACGCCATCGCGACCGACCTGCTCGTGCATCCCGATGGCTCCTTCAGCGAATACAGCGCGCCATTTGTCCCCGGAGTGAGCACGCATGGCACCGGCTGCACTTACAGCGCGGCGGTCGCCTCCGGCCTCGGTCGCGGACTTGCGCTTGCCGATGCCGTCGCGGAGGCGAAATCATTCGTCACCAATGCCATCGGCAACTACCTGCGCTGGCAGCGCGCCGACGGCACCGAGACCGACGCACTCCACCACCTCGCCGGGATGTCGCGTGAAAACGTGAAAACGTGAAAGGGGAACCTGCGGCGCTGAGCGAGGGCCGGCGAAAGTTTACCGACGAAGCGGCGGACTGGAAGGGCGAGGCGGGCGTACACGACGGATTGCCGCGGCAGGTGGCGTGATCATTTGTCAGACTGGAAGTGTTCGCGGACAACCGGAGCGAGTTGCTACGCAATCCGAACGGGTTGTCGGAGCGTTCCACCCGAGTCGCCGGGCAAATCCGGCGAGTTGCCGCACAACCCGCCAGAGTCGTCGCACTGCTCTCCGGGAATCACCGGGCAATCCGGCGGAGTCGTCGCACCGATCGGGCGGATCGCTCGTCTGTTCTGACAGAGTCGCCCGACAGATCGGCGGAGTAGCCGGACAGATCCGCAGAGTCGTCCGACAGATCTGCAGATCTGTCCGACTGTTCTCGCAGAACATCGTGGCGTACCCGTTGAAATGCAGTATTTTACGCCATTTTGGCTATTTTTGTCCATTTTCCACCCAAAAGCCGCCTCAAATGTTCCACAACCCCGTTGGTGTCACGATTTGCCGACTTGAAGGTGCTCCCGGCTTTGGCTGGGCAGTCTGCGGAGGCAAATATGGGCATAACCCCATACATCGCCGGACTGCCGCGGGTCTCTTCTTACTCGGCATCGCCGCCGCGCTGTTCGGCATCTACCAGTTCGTCTCCCTCGGATTCCATCCTCGCATCCGTTGAGCATTCGCGCGTTAACTCGACGGACTCAAAGACCTCGACTGCGAAAAAGGAACGGCAGATTCATCGCCGAACGCGTCTCCTATTCCGAGCCCGGGCAAGCGCGCCAATTGCGGCAAGCAGCAGTGCGCCGCCAATGAACCAGTAGCGCATGGAGGATACGTCACCGTTTCCAGCCTCGCCACTTCCGGCAGACGTTACGTCGTTTCTCTCCCCATCTTTAGAGCCGTCAGGCTTCCTGTTTTGCGAGGGGAGAATCCGTTTTGGAATCGGCGTCGGAAGAGGTCCCGACGGCACTACCGCTGCAGGCTGCGCGGCAGGCGGAGTCCATTTGTATTTGGCCTCATTCTTTCGCCACCATTCGCGGGCGATCTCTACGTCGTAGCTATATCCGTTTTTGGAGAGAGGGATTCCCTCGCCCGTTGCCTTTTGGACCGCTCCGGCGAGGATTCCGGTGACAATGTTTGCAGGCCCTCTGCGGAATTCATCGCCTGTTTCATACCAGTAGTCCGAGAATTCAAGGCACGGGCCGAGCAGGCGAATCCGCATCTCCGGTGAGGGATGATTCTGCACAATTCCAATCACAGCCAGCCACAGGCGTTCCGAGATTTGAAACTGCTTCTCCTCTTCGGGACTCCGCTTTATTTGGGGTCTCGCAAGTAGCGCCTTATAATCGAGCGCCCCGTCCGTGGTGGTTGGCATTTTCCCGTCCCGATTAGACAACGTGACCATTTTCCGCAGCGTCCGCTGCATGAAGTTCTCGAAGTCGGGGTGGGTAAAAAGGATGTCTTTTGCGACCGGGACTAGCGGCTTGTATCTCGGATCAAATCGGTCGCTCGATCCAAGTGCGACAACTAACGCTTCATACGTGTCTTCGAGTGGTCGGCTGGACAGTTCCCGGAGGACATTAGCGTCTGCACTCGCGCGGCTCAAAATGGCATTCACTTCTGCACTCGACGGACCGTAGGGGCTGAACCTGCCGCCATCTTTGAACTCCTGCGCAGAGCTCCACGCTGTCAGCAAAGCCAAGATCAAGAGCACTCGTGTCTTTGCGCCAATCAAACAACGGCGACCGACGTCTAAGGAGATGCGGAGACTTTTTTCGCAGTTCGCCGACGGAATACTCACGGGAACGGATGCCGGAGAAGGCGGTTAGTCTTTCGCCTTGTCGTCGGGCTTTGCCGGGGGCTCTTGTGGGGCGGCGGATTTGGGAGCGGGGGCGGGGAGTTTTTCGAGGCGGCCGCGGATGATGGAGGCGCGGAGGGCGTCGCGCTCTTCGGCCTGGAGTTTTTGCGCGGTGCTCTTTTGCAGGTGGGCGGGCTGGGTTTCGATGAAGAGTTCGTCGACCTGCATGCGGCATTCTTCGGGGAAGAAGCCGAGGTCCACGCCGAGCTTGAGGTAGCTGAGGAGGTTCAGGGCCTCTTTGCTGGCCATGCTGTGGGAGTAGCGGAGGATGCCGTAGGCGCGGCCGATGTTGTCGAGGAGGGTGACGGGCTTTTTTTGCTGGAGGGTGGCGCGTGCGTTGTTTTCGTGGAGGATGATTTGTTCGATGACCTTGTTGAGGCGGGTGATGATCTCCTCTTCTTTTTCGCCGAGGGTGGTCTGGTTGGAGATTTGGAAGAGGTTTCCCATGGCCTCGGTGCCCTCTCCGTAGAGGCCGCGGACGGCGAGGCCGACTTTGTTGACGGCCTGGATGACCTGGTTCACTTGTTCGCTGAGGACGAGCGCGGGGAGGTGCATCATGGCGCTGGCGCGCATGCCGGTGCCGACGTTGGTAGGGCAGGCGGTGAGGAAGCCGTACTGGTTGTGGAAGGCGAAATCGAGTTTGTCGCCAAGTTCGCTGTCGACTTTGTCGATGAGCTTGAAGGCGCTCTTCAACTGCAAGCCGGAGCGGATGGCCTGCATGCGGAGGTGGTCCTCCTCATTGATCATGATGGAGAGCGTCTGCTTTTTGTTCATGACGACCGCGGAGCCGAGGCCTTTGGCGGCGTGCTCGCGGGAGATAAGGTGGCGCTCGACGAGGACTTGCTTTTCCAGCGCGCTCAAATCCTGCGAGTAGACGGAATGGGCGTCGGCCATCTCGGGCAGGGATTCGACGGCGGGCTTGATGCACTCAAGGACGGAGACGCGCTCGGTTTTCTTCGCGTGGCCGGGAAAGGGGAAGCCGTTGAGATTTCGCGCAAGGCGGACGCGGCTGCTGACGACGATGTGACTTTGCGGGCCGTCGCCGCGGAGCCATTCACCGGATGTGGAGAGGATGGTGTGAATCGGCATGGCGTTCAGCTGGCGGTATGCGCTTCGTTCTCGAGGTTGCGGATGCGGTCGCGCAGCTCGGCGGCGGCCTCGTATTTTTCATCGGCAACGGCCTTGCGCAGCTCGCGCTGGAGCTTTTTCATTTCCTCGTCGCGCAGCTTGGCCTTGAGCAGGCGCGGCGGGACTTTGCCGCGATGCTCGAGACCCTTGTGCATGCCTTTGAGCATGTTTTCGAGGCCGTCGGCAAATGTGTCGTAGCAGGCCGCGCATCCAAAGCGGCCGGTCTTTTTGAAATCGGCATGGCTGAACCCGCACGCAGGGCAGCGCGCGCCGACGGTGCTTTTCTCCATCTCCTGCGATGCGCCCAGCCCGAGCAGCAGGTCGGCGAGGGCAAAGCCGGTGGGGTCGGTGACACCTTTCTCCTTCGAGCAGGCTTCGCAGAGGTTCACCTTCTGCATTTTGCCGTCCACGATCTGCGTCAGGAAAACGGTAGCCGGCTTCTGTTTGCAAACGTCGCAGTTCATTGGGTCACAAATTGGAGCATCGGGGCCCGGGGTGCAAGCGGCCGCTCGTGACTAGGCGTAAACCGGCGTGCCGGTGGTCTGCGTCAATTCGCGGAAGCGTGCGATGATTCGCTGAGTGACGGGGCCGGGCTTGCCGTCGCCGATGATGCGCTGGTCGAGCTTCACGGCTGCAATGACCTCCGCAGCCGTGCCGGTGAGGAAGCATTCGTCGGCGACAAAAATATCGTGCCGCGTCGTCTCCTGTTCGCGAATCGGGATGCCGAGCTCGCGGCAGATTTCGAAGACCACCTTGCGCGTGATTCCGTCGAGCGCGCCTGCGGAAATCGGCGGCGTGGTGACTGCGCCATCGCGGACGACGAAGATATTGTCGCCCGTGCATTCGGCGACGAGACCCTGGTCGTTCAGCATCAGGCCTTCCTCCGCGCCGGCCTGGATGGCCTCGACTTTCGCCATGACGTTGTTGAGGTAGTTCAGCGACTTCACCGCTGGCGGCAGGATGTCGTGGCGCGGGCGGCGCGTGGCGACCGTGGCCATCGTGAGCCCGGTCTGGTAGGCGCTTTCAGGGTAAAGCTGGATGCTCGCGGTGATGATGAAGACCGTCGCCTTCGGGCACTTGTAAGGCGAAAGGCCCATCGGTCCCGTGCCGCGGGTCACCACGGTGCGGATGTAGCCATCGCGGAGGCCGTTCGCTTTGATCGTCTCGACCGTCGCGCGGATCATCTCTTCGGGCGTCATGGGGATGGTGAGCAGGATGCTCTTCGCGCTGTCGAAAATACGGCGTGTGTGCTCTTCAAGACGGAAGACGCGGCCATTATAAAAACGGATGCCCTCAAAGACGCCGTCGCCGTAAAGCAGGCCGTGGTCGAAAACAGAAATCTTTGCCTGGGATTGAGGAACAATCTGGCCGTCGAGATAAATGAGCAGTTCTTGGTTCATTACGAATGAACGGGAAACGTGGCAGGCAACCGCCTCAGACGCAAGCCTCGCAAGACACGGGTGCGCTACGGCAATTAATATCGCCGCATTGGCCGGGCGCTTGCTAGTCAGCACGCGGTAATCATGAGCCAACATCCGTCAGCCGCGCCATTTTGGAAAAAACTGGGTCTCCAGTTGGCGGCGTTTGTCGGGATTTTCGTGCTCGTCATCTGGGCCGCGACCGCGGGCTACCAGGCATGGAAGTCTCGCAGCGTGGAAAAGGAGGCGGTGATTCATTTTCAAAGCGGCCGCTTCCAGGCCGCGCACAGTGCCGCCGAGCGTGCACTAATCGAGAACCCGGAATCCGTCACCGCCGCACGAATCGCCGCCGAATCGCTCGACCGGCTGCAAAGTCCCGGTTCCGTAGAGGCCTGGGCCCGCGTCGCGCAGCTCGACAAAGGCGGAACCGGCGCTGCGGTGCAATGGGCACGCGCCGCACTGCGGTGGAATCGCGAAAACATTGCAGTCTCGGCGCTCCAGATGGTTCCCGAGGATGCCCGGACGGACGGGGCCTACCACGAGGCGCTCGGCGACACGATGACCGCCCTCGCACGCCACGAAGACGCCGAGGCCGCCTACCGGAAAGCGGTGAAGTTTGCTCGGGAGAATCCCGCTTTCGCACTCAAGCTCGCGAGCAACGTCACCACGTATTCGAATGCCGAGGCGGACATCGCCGCCGCGGTGTCCTCGCTGCAGAAACTCGCGCAAGATCCCACGCAGAAGGCTGCGGCTCTCCGCGCGCTCGCGGATCATTTCATCCGGCGGAAGGACTTCGCATCCGCGCTTGCAACCAATGCCCGGCTCCTCGAACTGCGGCCTGTGCAAACTGCGGACCGCATCCGCCAGCTCGGCATCCTGCGCAATCTCGATGAGGCGCGGTTCAAAACCGCGCTCTCAGAGCTTCAAGCTGGCGCACGCGATGCGGGCGATGTGTCTGCAATTCTCAGTTGGATGAACGAGAACGGCATGGCCGCCGCAGCCGTCGAATGGACCGCGCAGTTGGAGCCCCGCCTCACGCGCACTCCTGAAATCGCACGCCGCGCCGCCGAGAGCCACCTCGCTCTCGCGGACTGGCGCAATCTCCGCCGGCGTTGCGACGAGTTGGAATCTTGGGGCACTTTCGAGCATCTCCGCCACGCCTACGCGGCACGCGCACTGCGCGAAATGAATGACCCCATCAACGCCGGACACCGCTGGGATGCCGCAATCGGCGCTGCAAACGAGGTGCTCCAAAACACAACGGAGCTACTCAAACTCGCAGCCGCGTGGGGGTGGAAGGACGAGCAGCGGGACATCCTGTGGGACTCCGCAAACCGCATTGATGCGAGGTGGGCACTCGCGAAGCTCACGGAAATTTACACCGCCGAACGCTCCGCCGAGGGACTCCTGCGCGTTTACACACGCGAGACGGAACTCAACCCAGCGAACGATGCCGCGCGCAATCAAATGGTGCGCCTTTCACTACTCATCGAACGCGACCCGGAAAACGCCGCAGCACAAGCGCGCATGCTCGCGCGGCGAAATCCAGGCAACGCGGAAATCGCCGCCACACTCGCTCTGGCCGAACTGAAATCCGGCCACTCCGCAGAGGCACTCGCGGCCTTTGCCAACGTGCCGGCGACGGCTCTGACCGAACCGCAAACCGCACTTTTCCATGGCCTCGCGCTCTTCGCCACCGGTCGTGAGAGCGATGCGGCAGCGGCGTTTGCACTCGCAAAGACGCGCGCGATGCTTCCGGAGGAGAGCCGGTTGCTCCCGCCCGCATTCCGCGATGCGGCCCCGAATCCCGCCGGGCGCTGAGCGCCCAATAACTCTCTTGCATTGGAGCGGGACCGCGAGCACCGTTCCCGTCCGTTTTTTAGAAAATGTCACTGCGCATCGATGAACTCAGCCCAACCGAGGTCCGGCAACTTGCCGACTCGTTCGAAACCGCTCCGCTGGAGGAGATACTTCGTTGGGCTTGGGGGCGCTTTGGAACCAACGCCGGAATCGGCACAAGCTTTCAGGGTGCCGGGCTCGTGATGATCGACCACGCGCTGAAAGCCGGCTTCAAATTCCCCATCTTCACGCTCGATACGAACCTCCTTTTTCCCGAGACCTACGAACTGAAGTCGCGCCTTGAAGCCCACTGGGGAATATCCATCGAAGGAGTGCAACCATCCGTCTCCCTCGCCGACCAGGCGCGCGAAAACGGACCGGAACTTTGGAAGAAAGCGCCGGATGCCTGCTGCACCATCCGCAAGGTGGAACCGCTTCAACGGAAGCTCTCGTCACTCTCCGTGTGGATCACCGGTTTGCGCAGACAGCAGAGCGACACACGGGAAAAGACACGGATCCTTGAACTCTACCGCTTCGACGACCTTCGCGAACTTTACATCGCGAAAATGAACCCGATGGCCAACTGGGATCGCGACGCCGTCTGGGCCGAGATCAAATCACGCGGAATTCCCTACAATCCGCTGCACGATCGAGGATACCGCAGCATCGGCTGCCAGCCCTGCACCAGTCTGGCGAAGAGCGGCGAAAACGAACGCGCCGGCCGCTGGACCGGCTTCGACAAGACCGAGTGCGGCATCCACACATTCCTCGGCGCGAGTATTTAGTCAGCGGGCGGAACCGGCCGGCTTCATGGGCGCAGGAGGTTTCGTCGAGCGTTCCAGCTTCGGCAAATTGAGCCTCGGAATGACCTTGGCCTTCCAGTCCGGCTCGGAAAATTTTGAGACGGAGCGGTACTCGAGCAATTCGCTGACCGGCAGCAGAAACACGCCCGGAAGCCCCTGCGCATTCAATCTCATGTCGAAATCCATGCGATCCTCGAGAAACCAAATCCGGCCGTTTCCAAACATCGAAAAACCCTTCCCTTCAATCTCCAGATTCCCGGTGCTCATGATGCCGTCGGCGACCGCGAATGTCAGCGACGCCTTCCGTGCGCGATTGTAGCCGAGTCCGGGCACGATCTTGTTCAGCACATCGCTGAACGGCCCGAGGAACGGAATCGCGAACACGTTTCCATCCGTGATCTCCAGCTTGCCCTCGCCCTTCATTGTGCGGCCGTCGTCGCCCTTTCCGTTAAAGCTGTAAACACCGTTCATCTTTCCTTTCGAGTCGTTGTAGTCGAAATACAACTTCGTGAGCTTCTCGAAGTTCACAGCGATGAAGCGCAGCTCTGCCACATGCCCGGGTTTCGCCTTCACGATCGAAATATCGGCACTGCCTTTGATCACGCCGTCAAAAATCTCGGCCCGCACATCGGAAAGCTTCAGCCGGTCATCGTCGAACAGCATATTGGCCTGCGCTTTCGTGAACTGGAGCTCCTTCCCGACGAACGTGTATTGCATGCCGCGTTCCGCGTTGAGCTTCACGTCGAGCCTCGTATTTTTGCCGCCGCGTCGCCGATCCACGACGCCATCGATAGTCAAAAAAGGCGGGTGCTTTCCAAAACGGTAAGGCCGGATGTCCTCGACCAGAGCAGGGTCGATCCACGTTGCCACATCGTTCGGAAACACGCCCAGCCGCACCTGCTGCACGTACACGAGGTCCTTCGTGAAATCGAACGTGAGCGCGCCGGACGCAGGCCCTTCGGCGCGGTTGATATCGATATTGTCCACGTGCAGCACGTTGTTGTTGAAGCGCAGATTTGCATCCACACTCCGCGCATCCACGCCGCGATAACTGCACCGGCCGAGATGCAAATCACCGCTCAGCGCCATCGTATCGAGGCCCGGCTCCGTACCGCGGCCGCTCAGCGTCAGCCGTGGCGCATCGGGAAACCGGAACAACGCAAGCCGCGCCGCGGCATCGCGCTGCCACTGCTTTGTCCCTTGGAAAAACGGCGCAAGCGATTCCGGATTGAGCGTGCTCGAAAGCGCGACGCGGAAATCTCCCCGACCTCTTTCATCGTAGTTCTGCATTACGTCGCCGCGGATTTCGCCGCCCGCCCGGTGCTTGAGCAGAAAGTCCCGCACCGCCCACCGTCGGCCGTCCCATGCAAAATCCGCTGCCAACTGATCAAATGCGATTTTTCCAAACGCGAACCGCCCGACTCTCATGCGGCCGGACAGGTCCATCATGGCATCGCCTTCCGTACTCACAGGCAGCGCATCGGGCTTCTCAAACTTCGCCTTCACCACCGCATCGATCTGCGGTGCGGAATCGAAGCGCAGTTCGCCGGGGTCCCATTGCCCGGTGATTTTAAGCAACGAGGCGATGTCGATGCCCGAGCGGATCTTCGCGTCGAGTTCGCGCGTCGCCGGCCGGTACGAGCCGCCAAGGTGCAGCCGCCCGACGGAATCGCGCGCTTCAAATCGATGCAGCAATAGCGCCTCGTTGCGCCAGCTCAGCGCCACATCGAGCGCATCAAGGCGGTAGGATGCCTTCTCAATCCTGCCCGTCGATAGCGACGCCTCCACGACGAGAGAGTCGGGCTTCGCAGCGTCACCACCAAACCGGATATCGAGGCGCGGATGGTCGAGGAATTTCAGCGCCGTAATCTCGTTCAGCGCACGCGTCAGCACAGCAATGTCCTTCGGACCGGATTCGGGCTTTTCGGAATCCGCCGCCAACACTTCGGGGTGCACAAGCTGGCCGCTGGCAGTCACGCTCACCCCGAGAATCTCCGCATCCAGCCGGCTGATCACGAGCCGGTCCGACGGCAGCACAATGCGGGTGCTGAGCTTGTTCACCGTCACCGAAGGCCCCGACGGATTCCGCGGGTCGAGCGGTATTTCCAACGCCGCATCCATTAAAGTCAGCGAATCCAAAAATGGCCGGCCTCGCGCGGCATTCGCGTAGTTCGCCTCCACCACCATCTCGTTCACACGAGCCACGGTCCTTTGACGTTCCGCGGATTCAAAAACGCGCACGTCGCGCGCGACGAGTCCCCGAAACGGATCCACAGCAAGCGCTCCGAACGACACCTCCACGCCGCGACGCCGCAACTCCTCCACGACTAGTTCGCGCCACGGCTTGGTGAGTCCCTTCCTATACAAATACCATCCGCCGCCGCCGCCACCGAGCAGCAGAAGAATCAGGAATATCTGGATAAACCGGCGCACGCATCCGACTTTCTCCCCGGCAACCCCGCCTGTCGAGGGCGGGATTCACGGCGCAGAGGGATGGCCTTCACTGCATCGGTAAAGTGAGCTCGAAACGCGACGTGCCACGGAGAACCGCGACCGGCACCTTCTCGCCGGCTTTCCGCCGCTCAAGCAGCCACCCAATTAGTTCGCCCTCCGTGCGGCGGGCATCGTCGCCGTCAACCGAAACAATGATGTCCTCTTTCTGCACACCGGCGTTTTTCGCAGCGGCGTGCTTTCCAAATTGCCCGAGTCCTTTCACCCGCAACGCGAGTTTCGCCAGAGCAATGCCCTGCGCCTTTCGCGCATCGTCCGCGACTTCCTCGAGCACCATCCCGCCGGTTGCCATCGCACGCATCGGCCATGTCCCGACGCGTCGCGAGATGTCGCTGTTCCGCCGCCAGCCATCCGCCAGTTTCAGGGCCAGGTTCACCGGCTTTCCGCCGCGCTGGAGAACGACAGGGATCACGCCCGCAGCAGGCGCGCGATGCAGCGCCCAGCTCACATCGGCGATGGAAACCACAGGCTGTCCTGCGATGCCGGCGATCTCGTCGCCTTCGCGAATTCCAGCCACCGCCGCCGCCGAGCCGTCGCTGACCGAAGCCACACGCGCCGCGTGGTCTGGCGAGAGGGAGAAGCCCAGCGTTTCGGATGCAGGCATCGGATATATGAGTTCCGCGGGCACCGGCCGCCCGGCATCGCGGTAAAAGGTGCGCAGGGCATCACCGATTTGATGACAGTGCACACAGCTCTGCACCACCTTGCCTTCCCAATCCAGACCGCTGCGATACTTGCCCGAAAGAGCGGGGAATTCCACCGGGGTCTTGAACGGCATCGCGCCACCCTGTTTGCCGGAAAGGGCCGCCTTGTTCGCCGGATATCCGCGATGAAGCGCCACCGCCGCATCCAGCGTAGCACGAAGCCCTGCGGTCGTGGTGTTCTGCGCGTCCTTTTGATGCGTCCACGATCCAAACCGCCCGAGAACCGCGCCGTCGGCCGCAAAAATCATGGCCGAAAACGACAGATCGTAATCGAATTGAAACCGCTGCAAATCGAGCGCGTTTGCGTTGATGAGACGCACGCACACGAAGCGGTCGAGCACCGGAGCGAGCGATGCGTCCGAGAGCACCGCCGCATCCATCCCCGCGCACGCGATGCACGGAACGCAGCGCAATACCACAAGCAGCGGCTTCTTCGAATTTGCAGCCTCGGCAAAGCCCCGCTCCACGTCATTGTAGATCCAGCGCCCGTCGTTCTCCATCGTCTCACGGTCCTTGCGTACCGCGCCCTCGCGGTCTTTCACCGCCTCGGCGAAGGCGGACGCTGTGACGCAGGCAAATACGGCGGCGAGAATGTTCATGGGCGGTCTCATGCGCATCGGTTAAACCTCCGCACCGTCCGTGGCAATCCTACAGCGGCAGTTCGCCCTGCACCGGCGCGGGTGCGGAGGACTGCTGCGGAGCCGAGGGGACGGGCGTACCCGTCGGCTCGGGTTCGGAATGGGACTGCGGTTCGGGCTGCTCAATATCTTCCGGCTCCATCGTCTCGTCCCTCCGTGTGCGGAGATACTCCACATCCGCACGCAAATAGCGGGAGAATTCACACACAATCAGACCGATCAATCCGGCAACGAGTGCGGGATTCATCGAGTCGGCGCCGGGCTTTACAACATGTGCGATCCACCCGGCCGCAAACAGCGCACCGAAACCGATCATTGCCCATTTCAGCCGGCGGTCGCGCGGATCGGGCGCAGGCCGCGGCGGATACACCGACGCATCAAGCCCCCACGAAACCGCGAAGAAAAGGACACCCGCCCAAAAGTAGAGCGCGACGAGCGCAAGCCCGGCGACCTTTGACATCCACGACAGCGCGATGAGGAGACGCGCCCGCTCGTACGAAGTCTCAACACCCGGATTCGCGTCTGTGTCGTTCATGGAAAGCAGCGCACAAACTAACCCGCGCACCCGCGGTGGTCAAACCACGACACGCGCGATTGAAAATTGACACCGCCGCGCCGAAAGGAAACCTCCAGCCCTCGCCATGCTCATTGTTCCTTACGAGGTCGATACCCTGTTCACCCGCCGGCCCATCGCCAACTTCGCCATCGTCGCGATCACCACGATTGTCTCGCTCATGGCCTTCTTCGGCAACATCAGCCCCTCGACAATCGAAGCCATGGTGCTCAGCGGATGGGACGTCTCCGGCCTCTTCGGCCACATGCTTCTTCACGGCGGCTGGATGCACCTCATCGGCAACATGATGATGCTTTGGATCTTCGGGAACGCGATTGCCGGCATCATGAACCAGTTCGCATACGTGCTTCTCTATCTTTTCACCGGCCTCATCGCAGCATCTGCGCAGATCGTTTTCGACGGCAGTCCGGCCATCGGGGCGAGCGGAGCCCTGTCGGGAATCATGGGCGTGTATCTCGCCGTTTATCCGACGAATCACGTAAACGTTTTCTGGCTGTGGATGATTCGCGCCGGGACCTTTGAAATTTCCGGCTGGCTGCTGATCGTCGCATACTTCGCGCTCGACCTCTTTGGGGTGCTTGGGTCCGCCGACTCGGTCGCGCACTGGGCGCACGTCGGTGGCACTGTGGCAGGATTCGTCACCGGACTCGCCTTGCTGAAATGCGGGCTGTTTGACCGCGAGAGCTACGACCTTCCCACTGCGCTCGACTACTTCTCCGGGCGCGCCCGGATGTGAGCGCTCACTTCATCGCCGACAGCGCCTCACGGGCGAGCTTTCGCGCACCGGGCTGTTTCACCTTTGGATCGGCCGCTTTCGAAAAATCCGCACGCGCCTCATCCTTGCGCTCCATGGCCAGAAATACGCGGCCGCGATTGTAGAGCACGTACGCGTCGTCGGGCGTGAGCGCGAGCGCGGCATTGAAAGCTCCGAGCGCCTCTTCATTCCGGCCCAGCAAAAGGAGCGCATCTCCGCGGCGGTTGTGCGCTTTCGCCGTGAGCGATACCCGCTGCGGATCTTCAGTCGGGACACAGTCGGCGATCGCGCCGAGGATCAATTCGCACGACTGAAGCGCATTCTCCGCCCGCGCTTTGGCAGTCTTCGGATCACGCAGTGTTTCCTTCACATGATCGAGCAGCGTCCCGAGCGGACCCGCGGCTTCGGCACCCGGACCGCGACTGCGAACGAGCCGGCGGATTGCCTCCACAGAGCGCGCCGTGTCGCCCGTGGCAGCGAGCTTTGCAAGCTGCGCAGCGGTCGGCAGTGGAATGGGTTCGCCTTTTGGAATAGGCGCCTCGGCAGCCTCACGCCCGGCGAGAAAAATGTCGTCGCCAATCAATCGCGAATACTCGGCGGGAACCTGGCGACCTTCGGAGCGCTCAATGACCCCGGCGCGCGTCCGTTTAAAAATCTGCTCAATCGTGATGCCCGGCGTGAGCAGGTGTTTGATCAACTCCTCGGTGTACAGTCCGTTTTTGCCGTCGCCATCCGAGGCCGCCCTGCCCGCGTCGGTCGCAAACGCGATGAGAGAGCCGGCGGGCGGATTCATCTCCACGAGGCCGCCGGATCGCGTCGCATCGCGCTCGACCGGATTGCGGGCAACGGGCGTCGTGCGGCATGCATCGAGAATCACGATGTTGCAGACGCCGCCGAAGGCGCCCATCTCGGCCACGACCTGCTCGGCATTATAGAGCTTTGTTTCCGCGAGCAGCCGGAGTCCTCCCTCCGCCGCGCCGCCGGGGCTGTAACCGGATTTCACCGGCAGCAGATAGTTGGAACCCGAAACAGAAATCCCGTGCCCCGCGAAATAAAACAACGCGACCTCCGCGCCTTTGAGTTTCGCCCGGAACACGCCGACCGCTTTGAGCAGCTCATCGCGCGTCACGTCATGCTCCTCGATAACCGTGAATCCAAGCGAGCGCAGCGCCTTCGCCATTGCTTTCGCATCGTTCACGGTGTTTCGCAGCGGACCGACCGCGGCCTCGTAGCGGCTGTTGCCAATCACGAGCGCAATTCGCGATTTCGCCGGAGCCTCCGCAGCCGGACAAATGCCGCGCGGGGCGAGAAAACAAACGAGGAGCAGTAGAAAACGGATGGAGATTTGCACGGCAGCGGTTCACCGCTACAACGCCGCAACGCGCCGCGATTTGCAAGCCGCCGCGCGGAAAACGGAAACATGATCACCCTTCACACAAGCCTCGCCGCAACTGCAGTTGCAGTCCTTGCCGGATGCACCACTCCCCCACCGCGACTCGAAAAGCCGGTCCTCACACCCGGCGACCCATCCGCGCCGTCGCAGGTTACTCCGGCCGAGGCCATCGTTATTGCGCAACGCCTTTCCACTCACCCATGGCGACCGTTTTCAAAGAACATCCTCCACGGGAAGGACGCCGGCGGCGTGATCGTACATACACCGGACACAGGCTTTCGCGATCAGCCCGGCCGGCCCGGCTGGTGGATTCCGGGGGAAGTGAACACGGGCATTCCCTACAAGTGGGGAGGATTCGATGACCCCGCTTCGTTCGACGCCGCAATCGCCATCGGCCGTGCAGCGGGCGATGTTTCGTCACCGGCAAAGCGCAGCGCGGACAACGCCGCGGTCAGCACCCAGGCTGCGGGCGTTGATTGCTCCGGCTTCGTCTCGCGTTGTCTCAAGCTGCCGTCCGTCCACGACACCGCGAAACTTCCGTCGGTCTGCACGCCGCTTCAAAATGCGACCGACCTGCGCCCGGGCGATTTGCTGAACATCCCGCGCCGCCATGTCCTGCTCTGCGCCGGATGGGCGAGTCCTGACCGGCAGTGGATCTATTTTTACGAAACCGGCGGCGCTCCCGATCACTGGCGCCCGGGCCTGAAGCAGGCTCCGCTCGAAGCGCTGCTGGCCCTCGGCTACGTGCCGCTCCGCTACAACGGCATGGCCGCCGAATCGCGCACCGACGGAAAACAAATCCTCTCCCGCTCTGCACTCACCTCTGCGGAAGTCGTGAACAATCCCACCATCGGCGAGCCGTAACGCCCGCTGCTCAATGGCAGCCGCAGCCCGAGCCGCATGAACCCTTGCCGCCGCCCATCGCTTTCTGCATGTCGGCATGGCGCGGCGCATTCCCCGTGGCCGCGTAGCCAAAGCCGCCCGTGATTACCCGGCGGATTGGCTCGCCGGTTTCCGGGTGCTTTGTGAGCGGCTCGTCCTTCATGCTCTGCTGGATTTCAAACTGCCGGACAGGCTTCTTCGGGTCGGTGGTCTCGTAAATGTAGGTCGCCATGGTTCCGCGAAAAATGCCCGATTCCGCAGACGTTTGCAATTCCCCGATGGCAAATCGCAGGCCGCTCCGCTATGCGGGTGGGCCTTGGAAAATCCGCGCTCCATCCTCGTGATCAAGCCGAGTTCGCTCGGCGATGTCGTCCACACGCTGCCCGCCGTGGCGTGTGTGAAAAAGCGCTGGCCGGACGCGCGGCTCACGTGGCTGGTAAACCCGGAGTGGGCTCCGCTTCTTCACGGCAATCCCGATATCGACGAAGTGCTCGAGTTCCCGCGCAAGGACTTCCGTGGAATCGCCGGCATCCTCCGATTTCCCCGATGGGCCTCGGCTTTGCGCGAGCGGGTGAAACCGGACCTCGTGCTCGATTTTCAGGGCCTCTTCCGAAGCGGCTACATCGCACGCAAAGCCGGCGGCGAGAGCTGGGGAACTTCGGACTCCCGCGAAGGCGCGCGCTTTTTTCACGACCATGTCGTGCCCGTGCCGGCTCGTTCGGAGCCGTTTCACGCCGTCCGCCGCTACCTCGCGCTCGTCGCGGCGCTCGGATGCGAAATCCCCCAGGAGCTCGCATGGCGATTGCCGGAGGGTGATTTGCCAGCGGGACTCCCCGCCGACTTCATCGTCATCCACCCGTTCTCGCGCGGCGAAGGAAAATCACTCACCACGGCGCAGACCGCCGCCTTTTGCGATGCGCTCGCGCCCATGCCGGTCGTCATCGCGGGGCGGTCCGCGGAGGCGGCGCCAAAAGCGGCGAACGTGATCGATTTGCTCAACCGCACCGCACTGCCGGAACTCTGCACCGTCCTGCGCCGCGCACGATTTGTTGTGAGCGTGGACAGCGGGCCGATGCACATCGCGGCCGCGGTCAATCCGCGTCTGCTCTCCATTCATACATGGAGCGACCCGCGCAAAGTCGGGCCGTTTGCGCCGGGTGCGCACGTGTGGAAGGACGGATGCGTTTCTCAAGTCGCAGACTTCCCGCGGGGCGAACCCTGCGGGATCGAGGAGCTTCCAGCTTGGGTCGCGAAACAAGCAAAATAGCCGCTCGGAACCGACCCAATTGCAAGCGCACCACCCGCACTTGAACCGCCCTTTCTGCTTGCCCGCCTCAATGCACGCCGTTGAGATGAAGCTGCCGTTTCGATCCATTCACCCATGTCCGAGCATCTCCAGCGTCCACTCACTTTCGAGCCCCACTACATGGATCGCGTTTGGGGCGGGCGCCGGCTGGAGAGTTGCATCGCCAGAGCGCTTCCGCCCGGCCGACCCATCGGCGAGAGCTGGGAACTCGTGGATCGCGCGGATGTGCAAAGCATCGTTAATTCCGGTCCACTTACAGGCGCGTCGCTCCATGATTTGTGGACGACGATGCGCGCGCCGGTATTTGGCGACGGACTGCCCGAAACGGAACGCTTTCCGCTGCTGGCGAAGATTCTCGACGCCCGTGACACGCTTTCCGTGCAGGTGCATCCTCCCGCCGGGATTGCACCCGCACTTGGCGGCGAGCCGAAGACGGAAATGTGGTACCTTCTTGATGCCGACGCTGGCGCGGCTCTTTACGCGGGCTTTCGAAAAGGCACCACGCGCGCCGATTTCGAACAGGCGATCGTGGAGGGCTCGGTTGAATCGCTGCTGCATAAAGTGCCCGTGCAGCGAGGCGACGCCATGTTCATCCCGAGTGGTCGTTGCCACGCAATCGGCAGCGGTTGCTTCATCATCGAGATCCAGCAGAACAGCGACACGACCTTCCGGGTGTTTGACTGGAATCGCACGGGGCTCGATGGCAAACCGCGCGAACTGCACATCGCGGAATCGCTGGCTTCCATCGATTTTGCAGATCACGAACCTTCGCTCGCCTGGGAGCAGGCGGGTGTCGTCGCAGCGTGTCCGCTTTTCAAAGTGGAGCGTTGGGATTTGAGCGCCGCGCAATTCGATCCGGCTGCGCGCGGCGTCATTTTCACGGTCATCGCCGGCTCCCTCGCGTGTGGCGGACGCACATTCCGGAAGGGCGATTTTTTCCTGCTCCCTGCGGCATCCGCGGACCGCACGCTCACGCCGCTCGAGAGCGGAACGGCCGTCCTGCGGACCACGATTCCGTAATCCGCCGATTACTTCGCGAGATGACCAATCAACGCCCGGGCACAGGCCTCGGCGAACTCGGGCGCGTTGATTTCGCAGTCGACTTCAACGAGCGGAATGCCCGGTTTCAAGTGCTTGCGAATCGCATCGAAGAGAGCCGCATCCGCCTCCGGCAGATGGAACGGCTGGCCAGGCGCGCTGATGACGCTGATTGCGCGCAGCGGCAGCAGAACGGTGACAGGCGCAGTGTATGCGTTCACTTTCTCCGCGAGAATCCGCCCGAGTTCCGCGCACTCGGCCGCGTTGGTGCGCATCAGCGTCACTTGCGGATTGTGCTGGTAGAAAGTGCGGCCATCGAACTTTGCCGGCACGGTATCCCGCGCACCGAAGTTCACCATGTCGAGGCAGCCGGGCGTAACAATGGCTGGCGTCCCAGTCTTTCCTGCTGCGTCGAGCCGCGTAGGTCCGGCGCCGAGAATCCCGCCGACGAGTTCATCAGCCCACTCGGTCGTGGTGATATCGAGTACACCCGCAGCCATTCCGGCTTCGACGAGCGATTCCATGGCGCGCCCGCCGGTGCCGGTCGCGTGAAAGACGAGGACCTCAAACCCGGCTCCTTCCATGATCGATTTTGCCGCCTGCACGCACTGCGTCGTGTTCCCAAACATGCTCGCGACGATGATGGGTCGATCATCGCCAGCGGGAATCTGAGTCTCGACCATGCCACAAATCGCGCCGGCCGCGCGTCCCAGAATGGTGCGCGAAATACGATTGATGCCTGCGACGTCCACAATCGCCGGCATCATCACGATATCTTTCACGCCGACGTATTGCGCCGTGTTTCCACTCGCGAGCGTGGAAACCATCAACTTGGGAAAACCCAGTGGAAGCGCGCGCATCGCGGTCGTGCAAATCGACGTTCCGCCGCCGCCGCCGAGGGAAATGACGCCGTCGATTTCGCCCTTTGCCTGCAACGCCGCGAGCACGACAGCCGCCGCCTGCCCCATTGCGGCGACGCATTCGCCGCGATCGCGCCGGGCGAGCAATCCCGCAAAATCCAGGCCGCCGGCCCGTGCGACCTCTTCGCGGGAAACCTGCGGCTCCAGCCGCGGCGGCTGATCCGTGCCCACATCGATCACGAGCGTCCGGTGGCCGCGCGCGCGAATCAGTTTTGCGACGTAGCCGTGCTCGTCGCCTTTTGTGTCCATAGTCCCGAGGATTGCGATGGTTGCCATGGCAATTGCCTATGCGACGCGGGGTGCCGCCGGAAAGCCCGAAATATCACCCTTCAACCCGATGGAAAGAGACAGTGACTTACGCATCGAAAATGCTAACAAACATGGCGTCCACCGGACTCCTTCACCAACACAATCGATCTCATGAAACGCGCACTCCTCTCTTTTCTCGCTCTCGCTTCAACCGCCTTTGGCATTGAGCGGCCGAAAGGTTTCATCGGTCTTCCGTGGGGCGCTTCGCCCGAGGAGGCAAAGCGCGCGCTCACCGCGCGACCGGGCGTTACATTTCCCGAAAACACGGACGACTATCACATGGAGGTCACCGGCGGAACGTTTGCCGGCCAGCCCGTCGCAAAGTGGGTTCTGGATTTTCCCGACCGGAAGTTTGCCTCGGCTTCCGTCACGCTGAAGCTCGAAGGGGGCGCAAGCAGCGTTTACAAGGACTTCCGCAAGGAGCTCGGCACCAAATACGGCTCACCGACTTCCGAGAAAAAGCTCAGTGGAGCCGGCAAGGCCGTGCGTCGCGCGGGCGAGGCACGCCAGACCAGCTACGGCAGCATGGCCACGTGGAAATTCGCGCCAAACATGAAGGAGAAAGAGTCACTTGTGGTAATCGCCGAACTTTCCGACGGGAAGGGCAACCCCACGAATTCCGAGGAAGCCCTCACCGTAACCATCCGCTATCAAAACGAGTCGCTCATGCCAAAGGCAGGCGAAGGTGGAGGAAAGGCGACCGCGCCGGTGAAGAAGGAGGATCTCTAAACGTGGCTCTGGAAGAGCGCTTCTCGCCGCGCATCCAGGAGCTTCCCGAGGACGAGCGCCCTCGTGAAAAGCTGGAGAATCTTGGCGCGGCCGCGCTCTCCGACAGCGAACTGATTGCCATCATCCTCCGCGTTGGCGTGCGCGGCATGAGCGCCATCGACCTCGGTCGCGACTTGATCAAACGATTTGGCAGCCTCGCAGAACTCGCCCGTGCAAGCGTGCAGGATTTGAAAAAGGTGAAAGGCCTCGGCCTGGCAAAGGCTGTCCAGCTCGCTGCCGCATTCGGTCTGGCAGGACGCCTCGCGCGCGAGACAGTCGCCCGGACGCCGATGAACCGCCCCGAGCTGATTCACGAATTGCTCGGCGCAGAACTCCGGCAGCTTGAAAAGGAAAGCCTCCGCCTTGTCCTGCTCGATACCCGTCTGCACCTTATCCGCGTCGAGGAGGTTTCGCTTGGGAGCTTGTCCGAGTGCATAGCGCACCCTCGTGAGATTTTCAAGGAGGTCATCAAGTTCAACGCCTACGGATTCATTCTGGTCCACAATCATCCGAGCGGCGACCCATCCCCAAGCGACGCGGACCGCCGGCTCACGATCCGACTCGCGGAATGCGCCCGCCTTTTGCAGATCAATTTTTGCGACCACGTCATTCTTGGTGCGCCGGCCCCGGGGCGGCAGCCGTATTTCAGCTTCAAGGAAAGCGGAATCATTTGATTTAAAAAGGGGCGGGCTGGACATCGCCGGATTGAGCGGGCATGGATGCTCGGATGCGTCACGACCCGCTTCCAACGTCCCTGTTCAACGAAAACCGCGCCCGACTCGCAAAACTTCTGCCGCCGCGGAGCGTCGCTATTGTCAATGCGAACGACATCCTGCCCACGAATGCAGACGGCTCGCTGCTGATGCGCGCCAACAGCGACCTCTTCTACCTTACCGGCGTCGAGCAGGAGGAAACCATCCTCGTCCTCTTCCCGGATGCCGATGACGAGAAGCTCCGCGAAGTGCTTTTCCTTCGCGAGCCCAACGAGCACAACGAGCTGTGGGAAGGCCACAAGCTGCGCAAGGATGAGGCGCAGAAAATCAGCGGCATAAAGCAAATCAAGTGGTCGCAGGATTTCGCGGGCATATTGCGCCGGATGGTATGCGAGGCGGAAAACATTTTCATCAATTTGAACGAACACAAGCGCTCGTCCAACGAAGTCGAGACGCGCGACGAGCGATTCATCCGCGACATCCAGCGGCGTTACCCGCTTCACACCTACCGCCGCCTCGCGCCGCTGCTGCACGAATGCCGCGTGGTGAAAAGCGCAGCCGAGATTGCAGTCATCCAGCGGGCATGCGACCTCACCGGCAAGGCCTTCAAGCGCGTGCTGAAGTTCACAAAACCCGGCCGCACCGAGACGGAAGTCGAGGCGGAGTTCGCGCACGAGTTCATCCGCAATCGCGCGCGGTTCGCATACGAACCCATCGTGGCCGCAGGCAAGAACGCATGCTGCCTGCATTATCAGGAGAACGTCGCGCCGCTCAAAGACGGCCAACTTCTCCTGCTCGACGTCGGCTCCGCATACGCAAACTACGCGAGCGATATGACGCGCACCATCCCGGTGAACGGGAAGTTCTCAAAGCGCCAGCGCGCCGTATATGACGCCGTCCTGCGCGTGCTGCGTTCGAGCACGCAACGGCTCATGCCCGGCGTCCTGCCAAAAGACTGGCAGAAAGCCGCTGAGGAACAGATGACCGAGGAGCTTCTGAAACTCGGTCTTCTCAAACCGCGCGACGTGAAGAAGCAGGACCCCGACTGGCCGGCGGTGAAAAAGTATTTCATGCACGGTCTCGGTCATCCGATCGGCCTCGACGTGCACGATGTAGGCGACACCACGAAGCCGATGCAGTCCGGCTGGGTGATGACCGTGGAGCCCGGCATTTATATCCCTGCGGAAGAACTGGCCGTTCGACTCGAAGACACCGTGCTCGTCACCGAGAATGGCCCAGTCAACCTGATGGGGAAAATCCCGCTCGAAGCCGCAGAAATCGAAGCTGCCATGCGCTAAACGAAAACCGGGCAGGCGGCGCGCATTATGCGCACCCACCTGCCCGGCGTGATGTTTGGACTTGCTGCTGCGCGCAATTAGCGGCGGCGCACCGTGCTCGTGGCTGTTCCGCCGATATTCGAGGTCACAGTCACCGAACTGGGGCTGCTCGATACACCGGAGCGCACGAGCGTGTATCTCCCGAGGCTCACATTGTAAGTCATCGTTCCGAAACCAGCGACCGTGAGTGTCGTGCTGGGAGCGCCGCTGCTCGTGGCTTCCACGGTCAGCGTCTTCGAGCTATTCCGCCATTCAGCCTTCGTGATCGCGATCGTGTCCACGAAATCGATTACATAAAGCCCGCCCGTGCTGTGGCTGAGGAACACACCGTTCCCCTGAACCGCGACTCCGTAACCACCGGTCGCAGACTTTGCAGCACTTGTCGGGTTTGTATCGTACCAGCCGACCTGCACGGGAGCGGCGGGGTTTCCGATATCGAGCACGCGGAGACCATCGGTAAACGCCGACACATACGCGTATTTCCCGCTGACTGCGAGGTTGTGAAGCAGCGCGGTGCTGGGGCTCACAAAAGTGCCGGTGAGAGCAATCGAAGGAACAGGATTCGTGAGGCCTGCGATATCGTAAATGCGGATGGTCGAAGTGCCCGTCGGAGCGTGGCTCACGAGCAGGTGCGTGCCTGCAGCGTTCATCGCACAGTCGTAGATCCAGTCGCCGGACGTGTATTGATGCACGAGGCGGACGGGTGCCGCCGGGTTGCTCACATCGTCGATGGTAAAGCCGCCTGCCATCCATGTCGTGACGAGGTAGTTTCCAAACACCTTCGCTTCGTGCGGCTGGCTGTAATACGAATACTGAATCGGGTCATTGATTGTGGAGAGGTATACTGCGGCGTTCGGGACGGTGACGTCGAAGACTTCAAGCTGGCTGGTAATCAGCGAGCAGACATAGGCGATCCGCTGCGCGCCGCGGGACTCGATGTGAACGCTGTGCGAACTCCCTGCGAAATGATATCCACCGCCTTGGCCCCACTCGATACGTCCGGCTTCCACTGGATTGTTCGGGTCGGTGACGTCGGCGATATAAAGGCCGACAATCGGTGTCCCCGAGTTATTCGGAACATAGTTCGCGCAGTAGGCGAAGTTCCCGACCACTTCGACATCGTGAATGTGGCAGCCGAGCGGCGCGAATGTCCCGAGCACTTGGGGCGCGGCTGGATTCGAGACGTCTATGACCGTCAGTCCCTCGTCGCCACGAGCGACGTAGGCGTAATTGCCCTGCACCCAGAGATCGGCGGTTTCGGCGCCAAGCGTTTGCTGGGAAATTAGACGGGTGTTGATTTGGCCGTAATGGGTCGCGACGGATGCAAGCAGCGCCACGAATGTAAGGATGAGTTGTTGGATTGTTTTCATGCATGGTCTTACTTCCGGATTCCCGAAGCGAAGTTTCCGGACAGGCCCGGAAAATTCCCGCGGGCTCGTAACAAAACAGAAGGAAACGAAGATTGCCGCCAAACGCTCCGACGCGCTTTGATGGAGCGAACATGACCCGGGAAGAACAAGAGAAGAAACATGCCGAGTTCCTCGCTGCTGCCGAGCGCGCGGAGTGGAAGCCAAAAGACATCACGCAACGCGCCACCGTGGCCGAAATTTTCGGCCGCCAGGCTCCGCTTGAAGTGGACTTCGGCAGCGGCGATGGCTCGTTCATTCTCGCGATGGCCGCGCGGTTTCCTGAACGGAACTTCCTCGGAACCGAGCGAATGCTCGGGCGTGTGGAAAAAACGTGCCGTGGCGCGGCGAGACGAGGTCTTTCAAATGTCCGTGTGCTGCGCATGGAAAGCCTCTACTCGGCGCAGTGGCTCCTGCCCGTGGAGTCGGCGTCCATTGTCCACATCGGATTCCCCGACCCATGGCCGAAACGCCACCATCACCCGAGGCGGCTTTTTCAGGATGAATTCATGGTCGCACTTCACCAGGTCGTGGCTCCGGGCGGCGAAGTTCGGATCAAAACAGACGACCAGCCATATTTCCTGTGGATCGAAAAGGTCCTCGACCGCGCAAAAGGCTTTGAGCGCATTGAGTGGGTCGAAGAACCCGATTATCCGAAGACCGACTTCGAGTCCCATTTTCTCGCGCAAGGTCTTCCGATTTACCGCGCGAAACTGCGCAGACTCTAATTGTTCCGCGCAGGGATTTCCACGCCTGTAACTCCGGGAAGGTGCGGTTGCGCCGAAACGCGGCCGTCTTTGAAAACGCGGATTCGGACCGCGCCGGTGCGCGTTTGCGGGAACACAGCGATCCCGTGCGCACGCAGTTCGTCCGCCCACTTTTCCATCCGTTCCGGCGGCGTCCCAAAATGAGGCTCTCCGGCGATGACGAGTTGCGGACCAACGTGCCGGATGAATTCCACATCTGCCGGATCTTTGTCGTGCCAGCCTTTGACGACGATGTCCGCGCGGAGTGAAGGCTCGTTTTCGATGAGCCACTGCGACGTAAAAAAGCCGGCATCGGACATCAAAACAATCTTCCGTCCCGCCACGCTGAGCAGAAGGACGAGGGCCTGGTCGTCGGCCACCGAGCGCTGCAAATCCGCAGGCGGGAACAATACGCGGACTGTAGTATCGCGACCGACATTCCACAGGTCGCCGGCGCTGCAAAGGACCCGACCGATTCCCCGCGAAGCCAGCAGTTCATGGAAGGCACGGCGCGTCGGAGATCGATCCGCAGGTTTACCTTCGATCAAATTTCCGGGCGTGAACTCCCGGAGCACGTCCGCCGCCGCGCCGAGATGCGCAGCATCGCCATGGGAGTGGACGACGGCATCAAGTTCGTTAATGCCCCGCGACCGCAAATACGGGAGCAGCGAAAATGCGTAGTCGCGCACGTGGCCCGTATCGAAAAGCCAGTCGGCTCCGCCCGCCCGCAGGTGCGCAGCCGAGCCTTCTCCCATGTCGAGGACTGTCAAGTCGCATACCGGCGCCTCTCCCGCTCGCGGAACCTCCACGTAAAAGTAGCCGTATGGAAACTGTGCGAACCAGCCCACGACGGATAGTAATGCCGAAGCGCAGAGTGTGTTTGCGTGGTTGAACAATACCGAAACCAAACCTCCCGCGGCGCTCAGGACCGACGCCAGTCCGAGCGCGAGAATGCAGAACGCGATTCCGACCGCTACGAAGTTTGCCAGAATAGCCGCCGGCGAGATGAGATGAAAGTAGCCAGCCATGAACACCAGCGAGCCGAGCCATGAGGCTATGTTCACACCGGTTGCGGCAGCAATCCCGTGCCAAAGAGCAACGCGCAATCGCTGCGGACGGCTCCACAATTCGACGGGAATGAACCGATCGGGATCAGCCCATCCTGACATCGATTTCTGAATCCGGCCCGCGAAGACGAGAATGATCAGCACGATTACGAAGGAGAGCTGAAAGCCCACGGAGAAAAGCTGGTTTGAATCCCACGCGAGAAGAGTGAACGCAGCAGCCGCGAGGCTGTTGAAGGCGTTCGCGCTCCGATCGAAGCAGGGCGCAACCAAGATGAACGCGGCCATGATCGCCGCACGCGTGCAACTCGGGCTCAGCCCCGTGATTACTGCGTAAGTGGCGAGCACTGCGATGGCGATCAGCACGGCTGCGGTGCGCTTTACGCGGAGCGGCTTCAAGAGCATGAGCACGATTGCGGCAAGCATCGCCACATTCAGTCCGCTCACCGCGAGGAGGTGTAGCGTGCCCGTCCGCTGAAAAAGGTCGCGCATCTCCGGCGGCGTTTCGGCGTTCACCCCGAGCACCATGCTTTCGATTAGCGCCAGTTCTTCCGGCGATGCGTCGATTCCGCGGGCGAGCTGCGAGCGAATCCATCTGCGCGCGTCCGCGGCCATCCGCGCCACGCGGCTTCCCTTTCCGTGTTCGATGATCCGCGAGTCGCTTTCGGTTTCGCAACGCAATTCAAAACTCACACCCTGCCGGGCGCTCCACGCTGCCTCATCGAAGCCACCCGGATTCCGCGGCGGACCGGGCACCCGGGCCAGGCCGCGAATTCGCATGCGATCGCCTGTTGAAGGAGTCTCCCCAACTGTCCGCACGCGGACGAATCCGGCATCAAGCGCCGGCTGGCCGACGATCGTTGCGCGGAGAAGAAATGATGATTCTCCCTCGGCTGAAACCCGCGGCTCGTCGCGGACAATGCCGTCGATCTCAATCGTCTTCGGCCCATCGAACGTTTTCGCGATCCGGAGCGCCGGACTCTCGACGTGCAGCCGCGTGTGCATGAACGAGAACGCAGCGGCGACAAATAGCAATGCGACCCATTTCCTCGGAAACACGCAGGCGCAAAGCCCCGATATGATTACCACCGGCAGAATGTTCAGCGAGGGAACTTGTGCGGCGTCGGCAGCAAGGATTCCCGCGATTGCGGCCGCGACCAATGCAACAAACGGGGACCGGCCACGAGCTTCCATCGCCGCCGATTTTCCGTGTTAGCGCGCGGCGGCCTTTTTCCGAAGATACTCCGGAAACCTGCTGCGGATGATGTTCTCGAGGCGCTTCACCTCGGCCTCGTTGCGGAGGAACTTGTGGCATTCAATGGCTCGCTCGATGGCACGCGGCGTCACGTCTTCATCGTCGGGGAGCGTTGCGAGCAGCCCCTCGAAAATCTTCATCGCAGCCAGATAGTTTTTCCTCGCAAATTCGACCTCGCCCGCGCGGACGCGGAACTCGCCGTTCGCTTTGCCCTCCGGCGCGAACGAAAGACCCTCTTCGGCCGTTTTGCGCGCTTCATCTAGCATGCCACCCAGAATTTGAGCATCGCATTTCTCAAGCAACCCACCGGCCCGCGGCACCGGATCTTTCACCAGCGCGAGGTAGCTGTTGTAGCTGTCCACCGCGTCGTTGAATTTCCCGAGTTTCACGCGGGAGCGCGCCAGCAGGATGAAGTCGTCCGGCGTCGCCTCCTTCTTCAAAATGATGCCCGGGATGATCTGCTCGACTTTATCGAAGCTGCCCGCCTTGTAGCCTTGTTGCGCAAGTCCGCGGACTATGTCGGTCGGCACTTCCTGTTTTCCGCCTTCTTTGCGGTAGAACTCGATCTCGCTTTCCACCGTCTTCCAGTCGTCGAGGTTGTACGCGCAAATAATGGTCGCGAGCGTATCACGATCAAAATAGAGCTTCCGGTCGGCATCGCGCGCCATCCGGAAGTAGGTGATCGCTTTTTTGAAGTCCTTCGTCTCCATCGCAGACCATCCGATCCAGTGGCTCGCCTTGGCTTTTGCGCGGGTTTCCGGGAAGTCGCGGAGCAAAATCTCGAACGTTGCGGCCATCTTCGTGTTGTCGCCGAGCTGGCTGTGCAGCAGCGCGAGGTTTTCGAGACCGAACTCGCGCTCCTTCGCCTTCGGATACTTCGTGGTGAGCTCTTCGAAATCCTTCAATGCCGCGCTGAACTGCTTCAGTTGCTTGCGCGCCTCACCGCGTTCCGCAAGAGCTGTGGCATGTTTGGGGTGGCTCGAAAATTCCTTGAGAAAACGGGAGAACACCTCATCGGCCTTGTCATATTCCTGAAGCCTCGAACGGCAGACTCCAAGTCGGAATATGCATTCGCCGAGCAACGCCGGCGCGAGCTTCCTGCCCTTTTCCGTAAGGACCTGATAGATCGGCGCGGCGTTCGCGAAGTCGCCCTTCACGAAGAGCACCTCGGCTTTCATGAGTGAGACGTTTTCTACCTGTGGTGCCGTGGGGTTTTCGTTGAGGAATCGATTGACCTCCGCGAGAAGCCGTTGGTCGTCCGTATCGTAAAGTATTCCGAGCCGCGCATATGCAGCCTCGCGACTTTGATTGGTCGCGGGGAAGTCAGACATGATTTGCTCGTAAATCTTCATCGCCTCCGCCTTCTGCCCAAGCTCGCTATGAGCGCGGCCTACGATGACGAGCACCCGCAGCCGGCTCTCGAGCTTCAGCGACTTGCCCGATTCGGAAGCGTCGAACTTTGCAACCAGCCCTTTGAAATCCTTCTTTTCATAAAGAAGCTGGTAGAGCGCGACGCTGAGATCGTCCTTCCAAAGGTCGGCCTCCGGCATGCCGAGCACAGCGTTGATTGCCTTTTCCGCTTCTTCGACTTTGCCTGTATCCAGAAGCAACAGTCCGGTGCGGGCCGTGGCTTCGACTTTGATTTGCGGATTGGTCGTTTCGGCGGCAAGCGGAGTGAGCCATTTCAGCGCATCGTCCTTGCGACCGGCATCCGTGAGCAGCCGAGCGACGGAGAGCCGGCTGGCGTCTTGATAAGGATTGCCGGTGGTGATTGAGGAGACATCCTCATACGTCGCACGCGCCTCGGTTTTCTGACCTGTAGCCTCAAGGCATCGCCCCACAAAAAATTTCGACGCAACAACGAGCGTCGGCTGCCGGAGGCGGACCGAGGCCCGGCGGTATGCGGGAAGCGCACCACGGTAGTCCTTTTCCTCGTAAAGAATCGTGCCGAGCCGGTAGGCGGCGTAACCGACGTATTCGCCATCCGGGTAGGAGGCGAGAAGCGTGTCGTAGTTTGCCTTCGCGTTGTTCACGGCGCCTGTGGCGCGATAGCATTCGGCGAGGCGGTAATAGGCGGCCTGACGATCTGCCGCCGGCGTCCGGGGGAACTGCTCCAGATAACGCTCGTACTCCGGCGCGGCGTCGCGGAACATCTTCTTGGCGAAGAATCCGTCTGCGTACTGAAGCTGCACCTGATCAGGAGACGTCGGCGTGCCGCCGGGTTTGATGACGATGTCGCCCTCGATATCCGGTGCCGGCGCGGGTCGCGGCGTCGCCCGCACGACTGGCTTCGGCGGAACCGCGTCCGCGTCGGGCGCAGCGGGCACCGCGGGCATGGGAGTCGGCCTGCGAATCGGAACTCCGCGCGGGATGACTTCCTCTCCGTCCTCGCCGGCGGGCCGTGCAGGTTTCGCCGGTACGGGTTTGAGCGCCGGCTGAGCGGGAGCGGCAGGCTGCGGAGGCGCGGCAGGACGGAAGGGCTTCAGCACATCGTCCTGCGCAGGGGCGGCGGCATGCGTCGCTGCAAATACAGCGAGCCAAGTAAGCGCGAATCTGGGTTTCATTCGGATTTTGCGACGGGCAATGCGATGTTCCAGATTCCCGCCCCGTTACAGATATCGAGGACTTTGGCGACGTATTCGTACGGCGTCGCCTTGTCTCCGCG
Organism: Verrucomicrobiaceae bacterium; assembly: GCA_005791535.1. Taxonomy (GTDB): domain Bacteria; phylum Verrucomicrobiota; class Verrucomicrobiia; order Chthoniobacterales; family Chthoniobacteraceae; genus SXWH01. The sequence continues at coordinate 30,876 of SXWH01000271.1, forward strand.
GATGATAATCGAGTAGTCGGGATTCACGCGCGCCGCGTCGTTCATGCGGCTTTGGAAGTCCTCGTAGGATATTTCCTTGGCGCTCATCACGATGGTTCCATCGGCACGGATGTTCACGACGCTTTGATTGACCTCCAATGATGGCTCGCGACCGTTCTCGGCAGCGGGCACCTTCACGTCGAGTTCCATTTCCTTCCGTGCAAAGCTCCACGTGAGAATGAAGAAGCACAGGAGGACAAGGAGAACGTCCACCATCGGAGCAATCTGGAAGCCGACTATGTGCGGCTCTGAACGGCTGCGAAATTTCATAAACGGCTAGAATTCATCGTCCATGGCCGCGCGGCTGGTTTCGCGCTTTTTATTAAAGTTCATCTGAATCAGCCCGATCACGTGGGAGCTGGCCACTTCGAGATCGGAAATCAACCGCTGAACTTTGTTGCGGAAATACGCATAGAAACCGAACGCCACGATGCCGATTGCGAGACCCGCAGCCGTGGCGATGAGCGCTTTTGCCACGCCGTCGGCCATCGCCCAGTCACGGTTCTGCGAAACCGCGCCACTTCCGAGCGCGCCAAAGCTTTCGATCATTCCGAAGACCGTGCCGAGCAATCCCACCATCGGCGACACGGCGCCGATATCCGCAAGATACGTCACCTTGTGCTGCAGCGCCGAAGCCTGCGCGTTGCCTTCGCTTTGCGCGACCTCCTTCACCGTCTCAAAGTTGGCTCCAGGGTTCTTCGTGGCGAAATCGAGAGTCCGTTGCACGACGCCGGCGACCGCTTCACTGTGCCGGCTGGAAATCGCGAGAAGCCCGAGATAGTCGCGCTTCTTGAGCAGCACATCCGCTGTGTTCATGTAGTGGGATGTCATGATCGCCGACCGCCGCAAGGTGAGCAGGAAGACGATTACGAGCATCACGGTGAGGAAACTCATGAAGCCCAACGGGATCATTATCCAGCCAGCCTGGCGGACGATTTTCCAGACATTGGTCGGCTCCGCGTTCTCGGGCGGGATGTATCCCGGCTTGTTCGCAGCCGAGGTCGCTGAGGACGGACGCTGCCCGGCCGTTCCCGGACCGCCGAGGCGGGTCACGGCTTTGTCTTTCTCCGATGCAGCAGGAGCCGAAGCAGGCGCGGGTGCGGGTGCGGGTGCGGGTTTCGACGGACTGCCCGCCGGAGCCTGTGCGAACAGTGAAAACGCGCCGAGACACAGAGCCAGCAACACAGAAACGAGAGATTTCATGAAAAATGTGGTTTGGAGTGTAGCGTCCCCGTTCCGGAGTGCAACGGTGGAGAAGCGATTCCGCTACCGGCTGAAAAAGCCGCTTCCGTTTCACATCGCGAGTTTTTAAGGTGTCCGGAATGATGCCCTTGGCCTCCGGTGCAATCTTTCAAAACCCCGCTGTGATCGCGGCGCTCGCGGCTGCTCCCGTAGTCTGCCTGACGGGTCTGGCGCTCGGAAGCTGGCTGAACCGGCGCCATCAAGTCCCGTTCGGAATCGCGTACCGGTGGTTCATCCTGGCCCTCACGGTTTACGCGCCGCTGAAAACGATTCACGTCATCGAACACGGGGCCGACCATGCAGTCGGCGCGCCGGAGGAGTGGCACGACACTGGAATCCGCCACTTCGGCTCGGCGCTCATAATTCTCGGAATCCTCACGGCGCTCGCACTTATCCGCCGTTATTTCTGGGAGCTCTGGTTCCGGCGCGCGTACGGGACAACCGCTCCGAAGCTCCTGCAGCAAGTTTTCGGCTTCGCGGTGTTTGGAACCGGAACCCTGATGGTGATGAGCATGCGACACGGTGTGCAGGTGGACGCATTCCTCGCAGGCTCGGGAATTGCCGCAGTCGTGCTCGGTTTTGCGATGCAGGAGACGCTCGCAAACATTGTCAGCGGCATCGCATTACAAATCGGCAAGCCGTTCAAAACCGGCGACTGGCTCATCGTCACGGACCATCGCGCCGAAGTGGTCGAGGTCAACTGGCGCTCCACCCGGCTCCGCACAAACGACGACGTCTATCTCGACATCCCGAACAAGACGATAGTGACCAGCACGATCATCAATCTGAGTTTCCCTACGAAAACCCATGCCAACCGGCTGCGCATCGGCTTTGACTACAGCACTCCGCCGAACACCGTGCGCGATTTGCTTAAACGCGCCGCTGAAGCCGTCCCGCTCATTCTCAAAAATCCGCCCGTCAAAGTTTTCCTGCGGGACTTCGCGGACTCGGCGATCACGTACGAGATCAAATACAGCCTGGAGGACGAATCACGCTTCAACGACATCGAGGATGCGATTCGCACCAACATCTGGTACGAAGCCAAACGCGCCGGAATCACGATTCCGTTTCCGCAACGTGTCATTCACATCAAACGCGACAAAGCAGACGATTCCCGCGATCGCAGCAAACTTCGCGATCTGATCGAGTCGCTCGATCTCTTCTCCCCGCTAAGCAATGAACAACGGGCACGGCTTCTCGAAGATGCCAGTGTGCTTCACTTCGGGCGCGGCGAATCCATCATCAAACAGGGCTCGCTCGGATGCTCGATGTTCATCGTGGTGAGTGGCGAGCTTGAAGCGAGTGTGAGCCGGGATGGAATCGAAACCTGCGTCGGCACGCTCTCGACGGGCGACGCATTTGGCGAAATGTGCCTGCTCACCGGCGAGGCGCGCACGGCCACAGTAAGGGCACTCACCGATTCATTCGTCTGGGAAATCCGCCGCGACAGCATTCAGCCCCTCGTCCAGCAAAGCCCCGAACTCGCAGCGCGGATGAGCGAACTTCTGGCCCGACGGAAAATGCACAACGACGATGTTCTTGCGGCCCAGGCACCGGCACATGTTATCCAGGAAAAGACCACCGAATACGCCAGCGGTCTACTCCGGAAAATCCGCTCGCTTTTCGAAATCTAAACTCGGCACCATCCACAATGCACTCGCCGGAAGAGAATCCATACGCGCCACCGAAAGCCACGCTTCAATCAGAACAATCCACGGGCGATCAGCTGGCGCCGTATCTTGAAAACCTCGTCTATCCTCTCAAGTTCACTTTCCGCGTCCTCACACTTGCGCCACGCATGGATGTCGTGGACGCCACCGGGCGCTCCGTTCTTCACGTCCGGCAACGACTCTTCAAGTTCAAGGAACACATCGAAATATTCAGCGACGCCACGCGAAAGACGAAGCTCGCCGACATTCGCGCGGACCGCATCATCGACTGGTCGGCACGCTACAGCTTTACCGACTTTGCAAACGCGCTGATCGGCTCGCTCGGCCGCAAAGGCTGGCGCTCGCTGTGGCGGGCTAACTACGAAGTCTTCAATCCCGGCGACCAGAGCGTTGATTTCAATATCCGCGAAGAGAATCCGTTCGCCAAGTTTATCGACGGCCTCGTCGGCCAGATTCCGCTCATCGGCCTGCTCACATTGTATCTATTCCACCCGCGCTACCTTGCCTCGCGCGCAAATGGCGAGGGCGTCCTGCGGATGCACAAACTACCTGCGTTTCTGCAGGGAAAATTCAGCATCGAAAGGCTGGCCGACAGCACGCCGCGCGAGACCATGAACCTGCTCCTCTCGTTCATCATGGTCACAATGCTGGAGCGCCGCCGCGGCTAGACGGCGTTTACTGCAAGCTCGGCGGCACCTTCGCCACAAGGTGCTTGATTTTCTCCGCCTCGTGCCGGTTGCACACGAGCAGCGAATCCTCCGTTTCGACGATGATCAGATCGCTCACTCCGAGCAGCGCAATGCGGCGTTTCGGTGTGGAGAAAACGAGATTGTTGTCCGCTTCAAGCGCCGTGAGTTCGGTGTTGCCCACGTTGCCCTGACCGTGGTCGGGCAGATACTTCGCCAGCGCTGTCCAGCTGCCCACGTCATCCCAGTCAAACGCACTCTCCACCACCAGCACGCGCCCGGCTTTTTCCATGATCGCGTAATCAATCGAAATCTTCGGCAGTGTCGGGAAGACGTTGGCCAGCAACTTCCCGAAATCCTCGCCGGCGTGAATGCGCGAAACAAAGGCCGCGAGCTCCGTCGCATAACGGCGCAACGACGTGAGGATCGCCGGAATTGTCCAGATGAACATGCCTGCGTTCCACCGGAAATTCCCCTGCCGCAAAAACTGCTCCGCGAGTTCCGCGTTCGGCTTCTCGCGAAACCGCGTCACTTCATGCACGGGCGGACCGTCTTTTGCCTCACCGACAGCGAACAGCGAGCCCATCTCGATATACCCGAAGCCCGGACAAGCCCACGTCGGCGGAATGCCGATCGTAACGAGTTCGCCGGATTGACGGGCCGCCGCCGCCGCCGTGCGGAGCGTCTTCTGAAAGCCGGCAACGTCTTTGATCAAGTGGTCCGCCGGCAGAACGATCATTGTCGCCTGCGCATCCCGCGCCGCCACCCAGCCCACGCCAAGTGCGATTGCCGCAGCCGTGTCGCGTTTCGCAGGCTCGGCCACGATGTTCTCGGCGGGCAGAGATTTCGCGAGTTTGCGGACTCCCGCCTCCTGATCGGCATTGGTGAGAATGAGGATATTCTTTGAGGGCACCAGGCCATCGAGCCTCCGGAGCGTGGCCTCCAGCAGCGTCTCCTCGCCGAAAAGCGATAGCAACTGCTTCGGCCGCGACTTGCGGCTGAGAGGCCAGAACCGTTCACCGCTACCGCCGGCGAGGATCAAAACGTAGAGAGCAGAAGACATAGCCATCATTCCGTACCGAAAAACTCCATCGGACGCCAGTCTCGTGTGCGACTGATCACGTGCGTCACTTGATCGGTGCGCCTTTCGGCTTCCAGCCTTTTGGTGGTTTTGCGAGCGGTTGCTTCGGCGGCACGGGGCGCTTCCCGACTTGCTTCGGCACGACAGGATCTTTGGCGGACGGCCGCGGTTTGGAGGGAACGCGCACGCGCTCACCCGGCAGCGGACGACCGCGCAGTTTTCCATCCGCAACACCATCTTCGAGGTCCACGCTATCCAGCATCGCGCCAAGCTCCTCAAGCGTGACGATTCCCTTTTTCAGCAACAGCCTCCCAAGCGCTGCGCAGTAAAGCTTCAGCCGATCATTTTCCTGCGCGAGCAACCGGATCGCGGTCGCGGCATCCACGCGGAGCTTTGCAAGGCGCGATTCCACTTTCCGCACATCACCCCGGTCGGCAGCGATCGAGTCACCGTACTCTGCACCGGTCTCAAACAATAATTCAAAAAGGCTCATGCGGCATCCCTTAACGCATGCGCGGCGATTGGCAATCCCCGGCCTCACCCGTGACATGCGCCGCTTTTTGCTGTAGGAAGACGCATGCGCAAAACCCCGCATCTTCTCCGTTTCGTCCTCTTTGCAGCATTGCTCGCAGCTGTGGCGTGCCGGCTTTTCTGGAATGAGGAAAGCCGGCCGCTGTCTTCCTCGCAGCCGCAATCCGGCTCGGCTCCCGGTCCGACGCCGCTGGCGCCGGTCTCCACGCAGCAGTTCCATTCTTTCGCGAAGCAACCGCCCGTCGTCACTGATGCAAAAGTCACCGCATTCGAAGAATGGCTGCGCGCCTACGAGAAGGCATCCGCGACGGAAAAAGCCGCGCTCGTCCCGAGCGGCGTGCACCTTGCAAAAACACGCAGGACCGCACTCGCGGAGTTGATTCGCACGGCGCCGGAGCAGGCGCTCGCAGCCGCTCTGCCGGTTGCGACGCGCGGCAAGCTCCCGCCGGAAATCATGCCGTTCCTCGAGGAGCGCGTGAGTGGAAAAGGCGACTTTGCCACGCTAGCGGCGACACCGGTGCGTGGACAGCGCATCGCAAAACCGGTGTTTCTGGCGGCGCACGTGAACGGGCGCGAGTTCCGCGCATTCACATACGGTGCCCGCAATCGCGTGCGCAACCTGACCGGCGTCGGCATTCATGGAATCGCGATCGACGGCGAACTCGCGGTTTCCGAATCGCCAATCCGCGTACTCGAACGCGGCGAGACCGCGGCGGGAAAGCCCCTGGAAAAGATCTGCGCCAACGCCGCCGCGACCCCGATTCCCGCACCCGACGCGCCGCTCAATGCTACGCGTCCCGTCGCATTCGATACGGGCGACCGCATCCAGATTTGCTGCACGCCCGGCCACATCGCCCAAATCGAAGCCGCACTGCGTGCAGGCGAAGCCATCGCCGCCGACAGCGGACTGGGAAGCAGCGGAGTAAGCGGACGCCCGACGCAGGCATGGACGCACGGCACCAAAAAAATGCTCATCATCCGAGTCGATTTCTCCGACCTCACCGGCACGCCGCTTTACCCGAACGGAAGCGTGCCGATTACCGAGGACTACGCAGTGAATCTGTTCAACGACGTGAACGGCATCCGCGATTTCTACGTCGCCAACAGCTTCGGAAAAACGACGCTCTCCATCGGTGCCACCGTCGCGGGCGACTCGCCGGACGTCACCGGCGTCCTGCGAATGCCGGCCACCGCGGCGAGCTACGCGACTACCGGGAACAACTCCCAACTCCACACCGATGCCCGCAATCTCGCCGCAGCCGCCGGCTTCACACTGGCGAACTACGATCGCATCGGCGTCGTGTTTTCCAACCTCGGCGGCATCGCGGGATCGCAAATCACCTACGGCGGACTCGGCAATATAACCGGGAAGAATTTCTGGGTGAACGGCTACTATGATTTCCGCGTGGTCGCTCACGAGATCGGCCACAACTACGGCCTCTACCACTCAAACTTGTGGGATGTCTCCGACGGGAATCCGGTCTCCAGCGCGGGTGTGTCCGTGGAATACGGCGACGATTTCTGCCTCATGGGCGAGGGCGATTTCTTCGAGAATCACTTCAGCCACTGGAACAAAAGCATCCTCCAGTGGATTCCCGATTCCGCTGTTACGACCATCTCCACCGGCGGCACGTATCGCGTGTTCAAATTTGACGCGCAGGGCGCAAATACGGCGAATCCCCTCGCGTTGAAGATCGTCCGGAACGGCACGCAGGACTATTGGATCGGCCACCGGCGGGCGACCGCCAATGCCGCGCTGGACAACGGCGCCTACGTGCTCTGGGGCTACAATGACAACAGCGAGAGCAATCTCCTCGATTTCAACACACCCGGGACGAACACCGCTGATGCCCCGCTCCAGATCGGGCAGTCATTCAATGACACCGCCGCGGGCATCACGCTCACCACGCTCGCCCGCGGTGGAACGGGGAACGATGAATGGATCGATGTCCAGGTGGCATTCCAGCCGCGCATCCAGTTTTCCGCGGCTCAATTCGTGGCAAATGAGCAGGGCGGCACCGCGGTCGTCACGCTCACGCGAACCAACAACGGCACGGGCATTGTATCGGTGAATTACGCGACAACCGCCGGCACAGCTACGACACCGGCGGATTTCACAAACACAAGCGGTTCCGTTTCGTGGGCAAATGGTGACCTCGCGAACAAGACGATCACCGTCCCACTCGCTGCAGACGCACTCGCCGAGGGAACGGAAAACTTCACCATCACCCTCAGCGGCATCACCGGCGGTGTGATCGCCGGCTCCACGAGCGCCACCGTGACGATCGCGGACCCCGGCGCACGCGACCCGCAGTTTGCAGCCGACTTCATCAACAACACGATCGAGAAGGTGCTCGTCCTGCCCGATGGAAAAATCCTCGCAGCCGGCTGGTTCTCGGTCATTCAGGACTCCGGTTTCGTGAGTTTCAATCGCGGCGGCATCGCGCGCTTCAATGAGGACGGCTCTTTCGACCCCGATTTCGCCGTGGACGGTGCGGTAACCGGCGGAGGCAGCCCGCGCGTGCTTGATTTCGCGCGACAGCCAGACGGAAAGATCATCATCGGCGGCTCGTTCACCACCGTGAATGGTGTCGCCCGCGCAAACATCGCGCGCCTGAATGCCGACGGCTCGCTCGACACCGGCTTCAATCCTGGCGCTGGCGCAAACGACATCGTGAACGCGGTGCTTGCCCTGCCCGATGGGAAAATCATCGTCGGCGGCTACTTCACGACGTTCGACGGGCAGGCGAAGCGCATGCTTGCCCGGTTGAATGCAAACGGGAGCGTAGATGCCACATTCACACCGCCCGCATTTGGCACAGGCACAGGCTGGCGCGTCGAATCGCTCGCAGCGCAAACCGATGGAAAAATCATTGTGGGCGGGTCGTTCTACTTTTCCGGATCGCCCTCGAAAGCCAGCATCTGCCGGGTCACCACCGCGGGCGCGCTGGATGCCGCGTTCAACGGCGTGACCAACGGCGCACACCTCGCCGGAAACACCGGCCAAATCAGGTCGGTGGAAAAAATCGCGATCCTCGGTGACGGCAGCTTGCTTATCAGCGGCAATTTCACCGCCTTCAACAACACCGCCCGCGGAGGAATCGCAAAGCTCACTTCGAGCGGCACGCTCGACAACACCTTCGCTCCAACGAGTAACGGAAGAATCGCCGCGCTGCGCGTGCAGCCCGACGGAAAAATTCTGGTTGGCGGAGAATTCACCACGCTGAACGGAGCTGCGGCCAGCCGCTTCGGGCGACTCACCAGCGCAGGCGCAAACGACACGGTATTTCTCGCCGCGGGCGGGCATGGAGACTCGGTGGAAGACTTCGCATTTGCGCCTGATGGCCGGGTCGTATTCGGCGGAAACTTCGCGACTTTCCAAGGCAGCGCGGACAACGGCCCGCTCTGGCGCTTCTACGCCGGGCTCGCCTCGCTTCCCGGCACCGTGCAGCTCTCTGCCGAGGCGAACTCGGGCGTCGAGGGAACGACTCTGACTATCACCGCAACCCGCACCGGAGGCACGCTCGGCGCAATCAACGTTGGCTACTCCACCGTCGCAGGAACAGCCACCGGCGCGGATTTCACCGCAACGACCGGAAGCCTTTCGTGGAGCAATGGCGACAGCGCGGCGAAAACGATCAGCATCCCCATCACCGCAGATGCGCTGGCCGACAACGGCGAAACATTCACCGTGAATCTCGGCGAGGGTCTCGTCGGCACCGCACTCCTCGGCAGCGCACAGCAAAGCACCGTGACGATTTACACCGCGTTCGGCGCATGGCAGGCCGCAAACTTCACGTCGGTGGAACTAGCCAACGCATCGATCAGCGGCGACTCCGCGGATCCCGATGGCGACGGCCGCGACAACCTTACGGAGTTCGCGCTCGGCCTCGCGCCACGAATTCCTGATGTCGGCGGCAGCCCCTCCGCAGGCATCGCGAATGTTTCCGGCACAAATTACCTCACGCTCACATTCCGCCGCCGCGTGCCCGCGCTCGATCTCACCTACACTGTGCAGAACAACGACCTGCTCGGCACGAGCTGGACTTCCTCCACGACGATAGTCGGCGCGCCTGTCTCCAATGGCGATGGCACCGAAACGGTGACTTTTCGAGACGACACGCCGGTAAACGGAACGTCGCAACGCTACATGCGTCTGCAAATCCAGCGTGCGCCATGATTCCGCGGCGGCCTTGACCAGTCGCTCGAACGACGTAGCGTCTTTGCAAACAACCTCGCCATGAAAATGACGCTTAAATCCATCCTCTGCGCGTGCATTCTCTCCACCGCAGCCATCGCAATCCCGCAAACATTCAACGGCGGTTTCTTCGGAGCGGTCGGGCAGCAGTTCGAGGACTTCGCAATCGCCGCGGTTGCTCCAGGCGCTGAACTGAAAGGCAAGTGGGTCGCTGTTGCCAAGGAGGACGGAAAGCTGCGCCTTGCCCTCGACGCCGTGGTGCTCGGAATCCCCGCGTCCGAGATCACAGCGGAAAAGACAGCCGGCGGCGCGACAAAATTTACGGTCACCTACAAGGCTGGCGACGATCGCAAGCGCGGCAAAGCCGCCGCACCACTGAAAACGCGCATTCTCGGAGCATTGCGCGCATACACCGGAGCGGAAGCGGCACCCGGAAAGCCCGTCGATTACAAGGGCGCGCGGTTCACGGTGGCCGAGACGAAGGGCGACGTGAGCGTGGAGATCACAAAGGCTCCGTGATGTCCGTGCGACGGCGCGATTTTCTCGCCACACTCGCCGCGCTGGCGTTCCCGCTTCGCGCGGCGGAGACCGTTCCATTTCCCGCCGAGGCGCTCACCAGCATCGCGCTGTGGGACGACCCGAAGTTCATCGAACGATGGGGCGCATTCGACGCAAAGCAGCGGATCGTCTGCCGCAACTGGCAGGGCCGGTGTGAAGCGCTCGGCACGAAGGCGCAGGGTGCATCGGCGTTCTTCGAGGAAGGTCGACTCCGGTCCATAAGCATTCTATTTCTCGATGCCGGCGCGTGGTTCGGATTCGCGCAGGCCGGCGCCTCGGCGCGCGTTCCGGAGTTCCTCTCGCTGCACCGGCAGACGTCCGCGAACGTGGAGTCCGCACTCACCGCAGCCGGTGGAAAACTGCGCGATGTCCCGCTCGGCGGACGCCAGTTGCTCAAGCACACAGGCCGCGTCGCACGCGTCGGCGATGTGTGGGCGCGGCTCGTCGTGTGGCCGGAGTATTTTGTAAAGCTCTCGCTCTTTCGCGACGAGGATGCCGCCACGCAACTGCTCGCGCCCTACCGCCGCACGCAGAAACGCGATGATCAAGTGCGCGCCTTCGCCGCGCTTGTGGAGAAGTCGCCAAACGGCGACCAGATTCTCCGCGGCATCCCGATGCTCCAGCAAGGCGACCGCGCATACTGCGGGATGTCTGCGCTCGCGATGACGATGCAGCACCTCGGTCTGCGGATCGAAACGGAGGAACTCGCCGCTGCCGCCGGCATCCGCTTCGGCAGCACGCAGGAGGCGAAAACACGCGAGACATACGACGACGCGGCGACCGTGGGTGCGATGCGCATGGACCGCATGCAGAAGCCCGAATGGGCGCGCATTCGGGCATCGATCTCCGCGGGAATGCCGGTCGTTGTCTTCCGTCGATGGAGCCAGGAGCGCGACTTTGTGCACACACAGTTCGCCCGCCGCTTTGCGCAGGATCCGGCGGCTGTGCTGCCGCGTGCCGGAATGGAGGAACGCAAACTCTGGCCGCAGCGCGGTGGCTTCGCGCACGCGAGCATCGTAAACGGATTCAATGCCGCGCGTGGCGAGGTGATTTTCACGGAAAGCTGGAGCGAACAGGCACGCGATCGGCGGATGCGCTTCGAGGAATTGGAGGGCACCGGCTACATGGCCTGCCACCCGCGACTCCCATGAAGTGGCTCGCGCTCATCCTCGCCGCGTCCGCCGCATTCGCAGCCGAGCCGCTCCGAAAGTGGACCACCCGCGACGGGCGAGCATTCGAGGCAACGCTCGCCGCCGCGGATGGCCTGCGCGCGACTTTTGAACAGCCCGGCAAGCCGCCGGTTGTCGCGTCGCTCGCCTCGCTCTCGGCCGAAGATGCGGCATTTGTTCGCGAGTGGCGCACGAACTGGCGTCACCCGCTCATCGTCCCGGGCTCCCTCGCACCGTGGCCGGCGCAGGCCATCGCACCCGCGGGCGACTTGAAATCCACCACGGAGGACGGCGGCGTGTTTGCGTACGAGAGCGCAAACTTCCGGATCACCTCGGACCTCCGAATTCCGGATGGCGCGGCGACGGACATCGCACGCGTCTTTGAGGCCACTCGCTCCGCGCTCATCGCCATGCCGCTCGGTCTTCACGCAGGCGGCGAGACGGAACGCTACCGCGTTTCGATGTTCCGCGAGGGCACGGCCTACGGAGCCGCGGGCGGCATCGGCGGAAGCGGCGGTTACTACGACGGCCGCACCCGCCGCATGCTCGTCCTCCTGCCAAATCTCGGCATCACCGAGGCAAACGGCATCGTGCGCCTCGATTACGCAAAGAACATCTTCATTCTCAAACACGAGGTCACGCACCAGCTCATCTCACGCTGGCACGGACGCGTCCCCATGTGGGCCTACGAGGGCATCGCGGAGTTCGTCGCCGCGCTGCCGTACGCGCAGGGCACGTATTCGTTTCAAAACACCGGGCCGGCGATGCGTGACTACCTTCTGAAATGGCGGAAGACCCGCGATTCCCGCAGCATCCGATTTGTCCCGCCCGCGAAGCTCATGGCGATGACCGGCGCAGACTGGAAGGATGCAGTCGGACGCGGCGAAGCCTACGACCTCTACAACTCCTCCGGCCTCCTCACCTACTACTTCATCCAGCAGCAGGGCGGCGCGCCATTCGCGGCCTTCATTGATGCGCTGCGTCGCGGCGAGGACGAAGCCTCAGCCGAGAAAACCCATCTCCTTCGCGGAAAATCGCGCGAGTCCCTCGAAGCCGAGCTCATCGCTCTCGCGAAGAAACTCGGCGTGGAACTCACGCAGTAGCACGGGCCGGCTACAGCCCCTTCGCGCCGATATCGCGCCGGAATTGCGCGCCTTCGAATGCGATGCCGTCCACGGCCGAGTAGGCACGCGCACGCGCTTCGGCGAGGGTCGGCGCCAGCGCAGTCACGCCGAGCACGCGTCCGCCGGCGGAGAAAAACTTCCCGCCGTCGCGCTTCGTTCCGGCGTGGAAGACCGTCGCCTTCGCATCGGCGAGACCGGTGATTTCCTTGCCGCCGGAGTAAGCGCCGGGATAGCCGCCGCTCGCCATGATCACACACACCGCCGCTTCGCTGCTCCATTTCGGAGCAACACCCGCCAGACGACGGTCGATGGTGGCATCCAGCAAATCGAGCAAATCGCTCTCCAATCTCGTCAACAGCACCTGCGTCTCCGGGTCGCCGAATCGGCAGTTAAACTCCAGCACCTTCGGCCCGTCCGCAGTCACCATCAGCCCCGGGAAAAGCATTCCGCGAAAATCCAGTCCGTCCGCTTTCAAGCCGGCGACAAACCGATCGAGCACCTCCGTGCGAACCCGCTGCTCCAGCGCAGGAGGCAGCACTTTGTCGGCGGGGCTGAAAGTTCCCATGCCGCCGGTGTTCAGACCGCGGTCGCCATCGAGCGCCCGCTTGTGGTCCTGCGCGCTGGGGAAAAGCAGATAGCTGCCGCCGTCCACCAGCGCATGAATGCTGCATTCCTCGCCATCCAGAAACTCCTCAATCACCACCTCCGCTCCGGCATCCCCGAACTTCCGTTCCTCCATGATCTCGCGGATCGCCACATCCGCAGCCGCGTGGGTCTCTGCGATGATGACGCCCTTTCCGAGCGCGAGTCCGCTCGCCTTCACGACGATCGGCGTCTTCATCGCCGCCGCAAATGCGCGCGCCTTCTCCGGGTCGGAAAACTGCCCGCTCGCCGCCGTGGGAATACCGTGGCGGAGCATGAACTCCTTTGCGAAGACCTTCGAAGACTCCAGCCGCGCCGCCGATTGATTCACTCCAAAAATCCGCAGCCCTTCAGCCTCGAATCGATCCACAATTCCGGCCGCGAGCGCATCATCCGGGCCGACGACCGTGAGCCCGATTCCCTCGCGCTTCGCAAATGCGATCAAGGCATCATGCTCGGAGATCTTGATCGGCACGCAGGTCGCGTCCACGGCGATTCCTCCGTTTCCGGGCGCACAGAAGACTGCGGAAACCCGCGGCGACTGCTTGAGTTTCCAGACCAGCGCGTGCTCGCGCCCACCACTGCCAATGACAAGGACTTTCATGTCCCGCATGAAAACGGCAACCGACCGCGCTTGGCAAGGGCGGGAAGACCCGGCGCACGGTTTTCATCACCCGTCTGCGGGCGCGGCGATGGCGGGTTGCAAATCGGTCCCGGCGCGCCATGCTGCGGGCGGCATGAAAATTCCCGCCTGCTTTGCTCTTATATTGCCCACCGCCACCGCCCTCGACACGTCGAGTCCGTCGTCTCATTATTTTGCCGTCAGTTTTCGCACACTGACCCCTATTCCCTAATCGAAAATGAAGTACTGGGTATTATTCGCGTCAATGCTTGCAGTTGCTTCATGCAACCAAAAAACCACTAAATCAATTATGGAAGAAGACCTCATCGCATTAGGCTTTACTCGTCGAAACGAGAGGCCGCCAATATTCCGCGGACAAGGGAAAATCGGGGTATTTTCTGACCTGCTTGGATTTAAGGTGGCTGACCTCAAGCCACTACCAA
>SXWH01000272.1 GCA_005791535.1 Verrucomicrobiaceae bacterium
CCGACTTCGCTCATGCCGACGGGACTGGAGCAGGGAATGTCGCCGCAGGACATCGCCGACTTGCTCGGGTTTCTCAAAGGCGAGGCGGCACGATAGGTCGGCTTGCTTGGATCCCGAAAGCTGCGCTTGGCTGGACGCCGCTCACTCAGCGAGCCGTATTCGACGCGAGTTGAGCGCGACGCATCAAGCCGGGGCCATTCCATTCTTCCAAGGCAGCGATTTTGTAACGTTCGGGTGAACAATAACTCCGTGCGTTTTTTTCCATGTGTGCCATTTTCGGGTCAACCGATTACCATCCTAAACCGCGATTTTCCATTGCACCCTAAATCAGTCGCCAGAACGTTAGCCTTCAGCATCCTTGCGGTATCGACAGCCGCTGCGCAGAGCCTCTCTGACTTGCTTCCTTCGGGGACTGACCTCGGCGATCCTGCACAGCGTGCGAATGTCGTAGCCAAGATGCAGGCGCTTGAACGTACGGAGCGCGATGCGGCACGTGCTAAGGCGGCGCAGCGCGGGCTTCCGCTGCGATTGGTGAAGCCAAATGGAACGGTGTGGGAGCTCGCGGATTTTTCCGGAGAAGTACCACTCTATTTCACGACGCATAACGTGAACGCTGCGATTTCCAACGGTGCGAGTCTTCTACAGGCCGCGCCGCTTTCGCTCACGGGCTCGGGCGTGACGGTGGGTGTGTGGGATGGCGGATCCGTTCGGGCCACTCATGTGGAGTTCGGCGGACGAGTCACGGTGAAAGACGGTGCATCTCCGATCGATCATTCCACACACGTCGGCGGGACCATCGCGGCCTCGGGCGTGCTTGCTTCCGCAAAGGGTATGGCCACCGGGGCGAGCGTCGATTCCTACGAATGGACGAGTGATAAAAGCGAGATGACTTCGCGCGGTGCAACCTATCCGGGTGAGTCCGGGAAGATTTACCTTTCCAATCACAGCTACGGTTTCATCTCGGGCTGGAATTACACAGGCAAAGCGTCGCCGATTTGGGACTGGTGGGGAAACGGCACCACGACCGCAGGTGTCGAGCAGGACTTTGGTAAATACGACACCAATGCGCGTGACACCGATTCGCTGGCGTTCAATGCGCCGTATTATCTCATCTTCCGTAGCGCTGGAAATGACCGCGGTGACAATCCAGGAACCGGGCAGAGTATCTCGCTCACTGCGAACGGGTCGGCGTCGGCGAACTATGACCCCGCTCTGCATCCGCCGGGCGATGCTATTTATAGGAACGGCTACGATACCATGGGATTCGATGCCGTGGCGAAGAATGTGATTTCGGTCGGCTCGGTGAGCGACGCGGTGAGCGGGACGACCCGCAGTATCGGCGCCGCATTCCTAAGCAGTTTCTCGGCATGCGGGCCGACGGATGACGGGCGCATCAAGCCGGACGTGGTGGCGAACGGCGAATATTTGACGTCGTCGTTCTCCAGTGGGGATTCCGCGTACGGAACGATCAGCGGAACGAGTATGAGCACGCCGAGCGCGACCGGTGCGGCTGCGCTGCTCGTGAAGCATTTTGGAAATCTTTTCCCCGGACAGGCAATGCGCGCCAGCACGCTTAAAGCGCTCATCATTCACACCGCGGATGATCGCGGAAACGCCGGGCCGGATTACCAGTACGGATGGGGCTTGATGAACGTAAAGGCGGCGGCGGATGCGATCACGGCCTACCAAAGTGCGCCGGGAAATTCGCGCATCGTCGAAAGCCGGCTCACTAGCGCTGCGCTCACGCGCACGCATTCATTCACTTGGGACGGAGTCTCGCCGATTCGCGCTACGCTTGTGTGGACAGACCCCGCCGGAGCATCCACGACGACCCACGACCTGCGCACCGCGCGACTGGTGAATAATCTCGATCTGAAAGTCACGACGCCCGGTGGTGCGAACGTTTTGCCGTTCATCATGCCCTACGTGGGGAACTGGACGAACGCCGCTTTTTCCACACCCGCGACGACGGGGAAAAACAATACGGATAATGTCGAACAGGTCTTGATCGCGTCGCCCGGAACGGCCGGCACTTACCAAGCTGTTGTTAGCATCGACGGCACGCTGACGAATGGCGTCCAGAATTACTCACTCATCATCAGCGGCAGCACCAGCGGTGTCGCAGTAGCGCCGACGCTCGCCACCGTTGCGCCCGCAGCCGGAAATACGGGCACGGTCGTGATGACTGTGAGCGGCGCGAACATTTTTCTCGGTGCAACTGTGAAACTCACAAGAATCGGGCAGCCGGACATCACGGCCACCGGCATCGAAGCGGCGGGTGACCTCGTAAAGTGCCGCGTGGATATCTCGGGTCGCGCAGCCGGGCTTTGGAATGTGGTCGTTACGAATCCCGGCGGGCAGACCTCCACACTGGCGAATGCATTCTCAATCATCGGTCCGCTCTGGCAGGACGAGCTTGAGAGCGGCGCTCCCGGATGGACGCGCGGAAACAGCAGCGGTAGCATCGACAACTGGGTGCTCTCGACCGCGCAGAGTCGTTCGCCAACGCGCAGTTGGTTTGCCTCGGGGCCGGCCTCGACGAACATTAATGACCTCACTTCGCCTGCTCTCGCGATTCCCGGCAGTGCGTCAAACCTCACACTCAGTTTCTGGCATCGCTACGATCTTCAAAGCGGACGCGACGGCGGGTTGCTTGAGTTTTCCGTCGATGGAGGCGCATGGTTCGATGGGACGGCAAGCGGCTCCGGCGCTGCGTTCGGAAGCGGCGGATACAATTCGTCGTTTTCCACTACGGGAAATCCGAACACCCGGAACCCGCTCGCACCACGGGCGTGCTGGACAGGCACAACCACGGTGTTTTCGCAGGTGGTGGTCAATTTGACCGACAACGCGAAATACGCGGGACATTCGCTGCGAATCCGCTGGCGGCTTGCCACGAACAGTTCCACCGCGAGCAACGGCTGGTATATCGACGACATCACGCTCAACGGCGGCGGCGCAGCGGTGAATCTCCCGCCGAGCATCGTGACGGATGCCGCAGCGCTCCCAACCCCGGTGACCGGCACAACCACGGCGCTCAGCGTCGCGGCATCAGACGACGCCGGCGAGCCATCGCTCACCTACACGTGGTCCTACACGGGCGGCTCATTCCTCACGCCGGTGGAGTTTACCGAGAACGGAACAAATGCGGCAAAGGCGACGACTGCCATATTCAGTGGTGCGGGCGCATACACGTTCACCGTGACTGTCCGCGATGTGGACGGATTGAGCGTGCAAAGCAGCGTGGACGTCGTGGTCGAGCAAACTCCCGGCGGGATGAGCATTGCGCCATCGAGCGTGACGATCGGCAAGGGCGATACGCAGCTTTTCACCGCGACCGTGAATGATCAGTTTGGCGCTCCGTTGACCGTGCAGCCCGCGGCAACTTGGAGCGCCACGGGTGGCGGAACGATCGCGGTCGACGGCACTTTCACTGCAACGACGGTTGGTGGCCCATTCGCGGTCACAGCTGCCAGCGGTACTTTCAGCGCGGGCGCGTCGGTCACCGTCACCGGCGAAACACCCGCACATTGGCGCACGGTCAATTTCACCGGTGCCGAAATCGCGGGGGGTCTCGCCGGTGATCTGAACGATGCCGATGGCGATAATCTAAGCAACCTCATGGAATACGCGCTGGGAACGAACCCTCGCACCGCGAATGTCCTGCCCGCGGCCGTGCTCGACGGTAGCGGTCGCCTCACTCTCACACTCCCGCGGCCCAAATCGCTGCCGGGCATCTCGTATTTCGGCGAGGCCACAAGCGAACTGGGTTCGTGGCCGACCAGTGTGCCGATCGAGGTCATCGTCGATGGAGATCCGCAGACCATCCGCCTGGTCGATCCGCTCGGCACTAACGACAGCGCGCGACGGTTCCTGCGTATCCGGGTTACGGCTCCGTGACGTTATTGTCAGCGCGAGACGGTAACAGGATTGAATCCTTGATCCTTCACAATGGCCAGAATGAATGGAGCGCTGTCATCGCGACCATCGCGAGGAACATGGTCATGAAGTTGAATTGAAACGTCCAGAAACGCCACGGCTCTTTCCACCATCGCCGGTCGCGAAATTTCGCGAAGAGCGTGCCCGAGCCGAACACAAATGCGCCCATGAGCAAAACGCCGAAGCTCATCTGCGAACGCGGAAGAAGCCTGTAGGCCGCGTATCCGTATGTCGCTGCGAGCACGAGCGTGATGGCACCGAGGAATGCCGCCGTTGAATTTGGGACGGGCGGAACGGGTTGCTTCTCGCTTTTCATTCGCTCGCCGATTTCCTCGCGTATCGAAACCCCATCAGCGGGCCGGGCAGCGCTTTGGTGAATGCGATGACTTTGAACGCAAGGCCCAGAAACTGCGGGTGCATCAGCGTTTTGAAAGCACGGACGTCGGCGACGTTGGCACCGTCGGCGAAGTGATGCTCGCCGAGGCCCACCATGAAGTGATGCTGGTCCGTGAAGCCTGCCTTCTCCAAGCCGCACGCGTGCGCGGCGTCGGCAAGGTCGGAGAAATTGACGTGCGCGGTGAGGTCGATTTCGCCGGGGCGGGCGAGGGGATTCTCCACGCGTTGGTGGGCTGCGTAGGCGCTCAGCGTTCCGGTCGTTCGCGTCGGCGCGTGATACTCCTCGCGTTCCCAGCCGTAATCGACGGCGAGAATGCACCCACGCTCCATCTTTGCGGCAATCGCAGAAATCCAGTCCTCCGCGGCGAGATTGATCTCCGTGACCGTGCCCTCCAGCCGCGGCGGCAGCTTTGCGCACGCTGCGGCGAGCCGAGGCGATGAAAGCGCGAGGTCCACAAAGCGGAATCCCTCCGGCGCGTTCTCCACATACCGCTCCAGCCACTCCGCGCCGTTCCATTTCACTACATGCACGGGGAACGCATCGACCAACTCGTTTGAAAAATGCACGCCGCTCCACAAAGGCAGCGCTGCCTCGGATTCATACCACTCCACGCGCCCGAAAAATGGCGCGAGCTTTTCCCGCTGCCTCGCCGCCAGAGCGGGCGCGGGCTCTACGATACGGTATCGCACCGCCTCGAAACACTCCGGGCTCAGCGTGCGCAGCCCGCCGAGCGCATCCGCCGCGAAATCGCCTGTATTCGCACCCTGCTCGATTACGGAAAACTCCGCCGGCTCGCCGAGACGCTGCCATACTTCCACAAACTGCCGCGCCATCAGCCGCCCATAGAGCGGCCCCACGCTCACGTTTGTAAAAAAATCGCCCTTCCGCCCGACGTGCGCGCGTC
The DNA here is from genome assembly GCA_005791535.1 of Verrucomicrobiaceae bacterium. Taxonomy (GTDB): domain Bacteria; phylum Verrucomicrobiota; class Verrucomicrobiia; order Chthoniobacterales; family Chthoniobacteraceae; genus SXWH01. The sequence continues at coordinate 5,241 of SXWH01000272.1, forward strand.
CCGACGTGTAATATCCGTGCGCCGGATGATACAGCGCCAGTTCCATAAACCGCCGGAACGGTAAACGGCCCGCCTCTGAAATCTCGGCCCGAATAGCTGCGGTTAACGGCGTGTCTTCCATGTGTGAGTTGCGGCTGTCTCCTTTACCCCATCCACGGATCACTCAAAAGGTGTCGCCAAAGAGAGAGGGGGAGTGGGCAGAACTGGATTCGAACCAGTGAAGGCGTAAGCCAGCGGATTTACAGTCCGCCCCGTTTGGCCACTTCGGTATCTACCCGTTTTTGAAAACGTGGGCGGGCCTTATACGTACGGCCTCAGTCTGGCGCAAGGGTTTCGATGATGTTTTTTTGTGAATGGACCCGGATGGGCTGTTTCAGGGCGTGAGAAAGGCGTTTCCGCGGGACAGGGCGTGAATGGCGCGGGCGGTTTCGGTGAGGGAATCGGTGGGCGAATCCGCTGTTTTGAGCAGCACTCCGGATGCTCCGGCACTGTAAGCGCGCTCGGCGTTCTGCCGGGCATCGGGCGTAGCGGCGTCGATGCGGACGAGAAATGGGATCCTTTTCCCCGATGAGGTCAGCGCCGCGAAGTCGGACGGGTTGTCGACGGCGATGAGGTCTGCGCCGGCGTCGAGTGCGCGTTGGATTTGAGCCGTGCCGGAAGTCCTGCAGTCGATGAGCATCGGGATGCAGAAACGGTCACACGCGGTTTTTAGGCGCTGGATGTTTCTCAGGCATTGTGCGGCGAGCGCGGGAGCTTCCGGGATTTCAAAAAGGCGGGCGCTAATTCCGGCGGCGTCGGCGCGGACGGCGTGCTCGGTCAGGTTGTCGATGGTGCGGCAGAAGGGAGTCGGTGGCAGCGTGCCGCCCGTGACGTTGGTAACATCGGCCTGAACTATGAGCGCAGGGCGCACTGGAAGGTCGAGAGACTGGAGATGGGCAGCGAGGCCGAGAGGAAGGTGGAGGGCTTCGATTCCGGTGAGGGCAAGCTCAAGGATACGGTCGGGTAGACCGAGCTCACGACCGGCAGCACATTCGGTCCGACCGGGTACAAAAGAAATAC
>SXWH01000273.1 GCA_005791535.1 Verrucomicrobiaceae bacterium
TGACCATTGAGCTACAGGCCCGCGTCATTGATGAGTCCCGCCGTTATTAGGGTGGCCATCGTACAAGTGCAAGCGCGACGGACGCACCGGACATCAAAAACGGGCGGGAGCTAAAATTCCCGCCCGTTTTGAAGATGATGATTCTACTGAGAGCTTACTTCTTGAGCTCCTTGAGCGCAGCGACCACGTCGTCGAGCGTCGCCGGCGGAGGACCGGCAGGTGCCGGAGCAGCCGGCTTTCGAGCAAGAAGTTTACTGGCTGGCTTAACGATGACAAAGAAGACCACTGCTGCGAGGATGAGAAACGATACAACGTTATTGAGAAAACTTCCGATCATTATTCCGCCCTCCAGCACTTGATTTCCAGCTGCGTCGAGTACCGGCTTTCCATCTTTCACGGCCCCATGTGCACCGATTGCGATTCTCGAAAAATCCGGCGCACCACCGATCATTCCAATGAGCGGCATGATCAGATCTTTTACAACGGAATCGACGATCTTTCCGAATGCGCCACCAATAATAACGCCGACGGCCAAATCGAGAACGTTCCCTTTGAGTGCGAATGCTTTGAATTCTTGAATGATGCTCATAAGGCACGCCTTTTGAACCATCTACAGTGGTATATAAAGCACCGAATTCGATCTGATTCGAATGCCCGAGCGATTGATGATTCGTTGTATTTTACCTACCGGCGGCGATAAGCGGTGCATGTCGCCATTGCTTCAAACAATCAGCCTGCTGGTCCTTTCAAACTTGTTTATGACCTTCGCGTGGTACGGACACCTGAAGACCCTCGGCTCGAAACCGCTTTGGAGCGCAATCCTGGTGAGTTGGGCAATCGCTCTCGCGGAGTATTGCTTTCAGGTTCCCGCAAACCGAATCGGCTACAATTCAGGCATCTCGATGCAGAAACTGAAAATTGTGCAGGAAGTGATCACGCTGGCGGTATTCGTCATCTTCGTCCGTTTGTGGGGCGGCGAGAAACTCAAACTGGATTTCCTGTGGGCCGCGCTTTGCATGTGTGGCGCGGTGTATTTCGTCTTCCGGTCCTAGCGACCGCTCGCGCGAATGAGCGCGGCCACACTCTTTGCAGTCCCGGCGAATTCAGACTCCCAGCGCACCGGCAGACGCGCACTCCAGTTGTCGGCGCTCACGCTTCCAGGCACATTGAATCGATCCGCTGTGCCGAGAACGTCCGTGATCATCGCGATTGCGACGGATGAATTGCAGCGAAAGAGCCCCTCGAGAAAACGTCCATGGACTTCGCTAAAATCCATCATGCACGGGACGTCGAACCCCGCCCATCCGGCGAGCGCACGCAATTCGCCCCACGCGCGTTCATTCTCCGCATACAACTGCTGCGGGTCGGCCAACGCGGCGCGAATTACGGACATCCACCGCTCCCACATCACACGAAGCGGATCATGGTCGTGGGTTGCATACGTCGCGATGGTGCAGCGCGGATAATCCGCCCCCGGCGTGAGACGACCGTCCTGCTCGTTCTCCCATTGCGGAACTTTGAATCCGGGAATCTCCAGACTCAGCAGACTCGGCCTCACGTACTCCGGAACCGTCCCGAGATCCTCGCCTACGAGCGCGCCGGGCCCCACTTCATCCTGGAGCACGCGGAGAAACTCCTGTCCCTGCGCACGATTCATCGCGCGGTGTTCGGGTGTATCATCCGCATGCTCGTGAAAGCGCGGGAGTTCTCCAGCGGTGAGCGCACGCGCCTCATCGGGCGACAATGGCGCGAACTCGGCATTTCGCTGCGGACGCCACGGGAATCCGTAGATGCGGTAAAAGCCGAGCACATGATCGATTCGGAACAAGTGAAATGCCTCCTCCACCTTCCGCACACGCTGCCGCCACCATGCGAATCCATCCGCCCGATGTGCAGCCCACGAGTAAAGCGGCACGCCCCAATTCTGGCCCCATCGACGCACAAACTCATCATCCGCAAACGCAGGCTCAGGCGGCGCGCCGCCGCTCCATTTCAAATCAAACAAATGCGGTGCAGCCCACACATCCGCGGAACTGTAGTTCACGCCAAACGGGATATCCCCCATCAGCGCAACGCCACGCTCTTCCGCGTAGCGCTTCACGGCACGCCACTGCTCAAACGCCTGCCACTGCACGTAGCACACGAATCGCAATTCGTGCTCGAACGCCGCGCGATGCCCGTCGCGAAGAGCGTTCAGCCAACGGGTCGCGGAATCATACGCCCGCAACTCTTCCGGCCAAGTATCCCACGCCTCGGTGCCGTGGCGCGCCATCAACACACGGAACAGCGCGTATCCCTCGATCCATCGCGATTCGGTCTTTATGAAAGCATCAAACGCTTTTGCCCGATCATCATTCGCCGCCCACGACCTGGCCATGAAGCTCTCAAATGCACGCCTGAGAAGCTCGTTGCGGAGGCGCTTTACCGCGGCCCATTTCACCGCGCCTTGACGCAGCGATGCGATATCATGCTTCGCCGCAATAGATTCGATATCCGCAGCGGATAAATCTGCAATCAGGTGCGGATCGATCGTGGACGGCTCAATCGCCACCGAGCTGATCGCATTATACGGACTGTTGTCGCCGCCCGTTTCGTTGACCGGCAGCAGTTGCACCAATCGAAAGCTATGCGACGCTGCCCAATCGATAAACGCACGCAGCGCGGAAACATCGCCGCATCCCAAATCAGCCGGTCCTCGGAGCGCAAATAAAGGCACGAGCACGCCGGCGTGGCGTTGCGTGAGCGGGATCATCGCTAGGCGCGCTTCGGCTGGGGAACAAGAACGCAAGCCATTCCAGCAGCAGCAGCAGCCTGCGCGCCGGTTGCCGTATCCTCGAAAACGAGGCACTTTTCAGAAGCCACTCCGAGCCTTCGTGCAGCTTCAAGAAAAGGGTCGGGATGCGGTTTTCCGCGCGAATAGTCCTCACTGCAAACTATCGCATCGAAAAGATTCGCTATGCCCAGAGCGCGGAGCGTGTTCATCACGATGCGCCGGTGACCACCGCTCGCGACGGCAAGCGGCTTGCGTCCGTGATACTCCCGCGCGAGCGTGACGACCGGTTCGATCGCCGCAATCTCCTCGCTCATTTGGAGGAAAAGCCCCTCCTTGTGTTCGACCGTTTCGTGAACTGGCAGGCTGTATCCGTGCCGCTCATTCAGAATCTCCACGACCCTCGACGTCGGAACGCCGCCGAGTTCGTAAAACATCGCTTCGGGAAAATCCGAGGCTGCTTTTCCAAGCGCGATTTGCCACGCCTTGAAATGAGTAGGCATCGTGTCGGCAAGGGTTCCGTCGCAATCAAAAATGAACGCGGCGAAATCGCCCTCCGGCAGTTCAAGGGGAAACGAGTATGGATTCGTTTCTTGCATGGAAGCCGGCGAAGATGCCCTCACGCCGAAAAATGGCGAGCGAGAAAGTGAGACAGGTTCTTCATGCGTCCGAGCGGTCTCCGCCTCGCGCATAAAGCAACGGCAATGATGCGCTACTTCTTCTCGGGAATCGGCGGCGCGCTGACGGGCGGCGTGACGGCTTCGACCGGCTGGCGCTTTGGCTGCGGCGCAGCCACCGGCGGTGTAGCGACGGACGCCGGCGCTGGTGCCGCAGGCCGCGGAGCGGGCTCCGGCAGGTTGATGATCACTTTCGCCTTCGCACGCAAATCCGCCAGGACGCCGTCAATCAAACCGCGCTTCCGATCCCATCCCTGCCGGCTTTTGATGAGCTCCTTCGATTCGTCAAAAGTGTTCTTTTTGCCCTCCTTGCGGTCGGTGACTTTGATCACGTGGTAGCCGAACTGCGTGCGCACTGGTTCCTTCGTCACCTCTCCTTTTTTCAAAGCGAATGCGGCTGCCGCGAACGGCTCAACCATGGCTCCCTGTCGCGGGAAAAAGTCGAGATCGCCACCGCGCTCCTTCGCTCCCGGTTCCTCGCTAAGCTCGGCAGCGAGCTTTGCGAAATCCTCGGTCGCCGCACGCTTCGTCGCAGCTTCCGCCTTTTTGAGTGCTTCAGTCACCTTCTCGGGGGGGGCAGTCTGGTCCACCATGAAGAGCACGTGACTCGCGCGGACCTGTTCCGGAACCATGAAGTACTGCGGGTTTTTATCGTAGAAGTCCTTTGCCTCGGCATCGGTCACTTCGGCCGTCTTCCCGGCGAGTTGCGCGTCGATCCATTTCCGCTGCTTCATCATCTTGCGCAATTCGCCCTTCAATTGCTCGGCCGTCATTCCCTGCGTTTGAGCGAATTTCTCGAGATCCCCGCGGGCATCCGTGAGCTTTTTCAGCTCCGCTTCAAAATCCTTTTCGCCCACCTCGGTGTCCTTGGTTGCGGCGGTAAGAAGGCGTTCCGACACCATGTTATCGAGGATCATCCGAGCAACCATCGACCGCTGCTCCGGTGGAATGGCATCCGGCGGCATTCCGCGACTCGCCATCATTTTCGCCATCTCGGCCTCAAGCTCCTTCATGGAAATCTTCTCGCCGTTGATCGCAGCGGCTACGTCCGCCGGGAGCTTCTCGGCCAGTTCGACTGCCGGTGCGTCAGACTTGGCGGGCGTCGGTTTATCTTGGGCTTTGGAGAGGTTCGGAATTGCGCAGGCAATCGCCAATGCGAGCGCCGGGACGGAGTTGTGTTTCATGAAGAGGCGCGAGGCTACACGGACCACGTTTCGTGACTAGGGCAAAGTTCCAACGCGGGATTAATGTCACGGAGATAAATAGAAAAACGCCCGCCGGCATTACTGCGCGGCGGGCGTGTATGATTGTTAGCGGGCTGTCAGCTCCGAGTTTAGACTCCGCGACGGCGGCGTTTGACGTGCAACTGGGCGAGCGATTTCGCAATCGCGGCCTGCACAAGGGCTGCCTCTTCGCTTCCGACGTGATCTTCCCTCAGGCGAGCCTCGGCGCGCTTGATGGCTTCTTCGGCGGCGGTCTCGTCGATTTCCGATTCCTTGAGCGCCATATCCACGAGCACGCTGACTTTCGTGCCAGTGACTTCCACGAAACCTTCACCGACGGCGAGGGCCGTTTGCTTCCCGTTTTGGGTTACAACGAGTTCGCCGGGCTTGAGCTGCGTTATGAGCGGGATGTGGTTCGGATAAACGCCCATCTCACCTTCGACGGCTGGCAGAACGACGAGTTCAACGTCGTCGCTGTAAGCGCGCGTTTCGGGAGTGACGATTTCGAGTCGGAGTGTTCCTGCCATTTTCGTAGCGGTCTGCCGTTAGGCCGTGACCATGTCGATTCCGCCCTTCATGTAGAAGTTCGCCTCAGGCACGCTGTCGTGCTTGCCTTCGAGAATTTCTTTGAATCCGCGGACGGTGTCCTTGATGGAGACGTATTGGCCCGGAGTGCCTGTGAACACTTCGGCAACCGCGAACGGCTGCGAAAGGAAACGCTGGATTTTGCGGGCGCGGAACACGAGGAGCTTGTCCTCGGGCGAGAGCTCGTCCA
>SXWH01000274.1 GCA_005791535.1 Verrucomicrobiaceae bacterium
GCCTCCTCCGAAAACCAGTCCTTCCACTCGCCACTCCTTCCGCTCCGGTTAAATCGTGCGGCCCCTTCCCGTCCGGTCGCACTGGTCTCCCGTTTCTGCTCCGCCTCCAGTCCTGCGTCCTCCGGCGCGGGCAGCCCCGTGAAATCCGAGATTCTGCCGCGCTCCGTTCCCTCCAGCATCCCGGCATACGAGACCCGCAGCGCATTCCGCGTCGCAAACGGCCCTTCAAACGCCGCCCACTCCCGCGCCCACTCGCAGACGATTTGCGTGGCGGCGAGGCGCTCCATCGACGGCTGATCCGCCGCCCCTTCGACCGAGCGGAGAAACTCCACAAAATCCGCCGGCATCGGCCCGAGCGCGGGCTCCGTCGGCCAATAGTATCGCAGATAAAAGTAGCGGCTCACCACCGTATCGCGAAAATCCCGGTGCATCGTCAGGATGCGCGCCTCGGGAATCGCCTCGCACACCGCGTCAAACTCACACGAAGGAATATCGTGCGTCTTGAACACCTTCACCCCCGGCTGTGCCCGCAGCGTCTCGCGCAGCCGCCCCGGTGCCATCGGGTCGCATTGCCCACGCAGCCCGAAGCCCAGCACCAGCCCGTCCACATACACCGCGCGCGAACCGGTCATCTCCGAGAGCAGCCGCGTCAGCCACGTGGAGCCGCAGCGTTGCGCAGTGGAGACTATGAAGATCATATCCTGCAAAACTCGTTTCCCTCGAACTGCGTGCAAAACTCGTAGTCCAGCCTGCACGGATGATGCGCAGACAGCGACCGCACCGCGCCCACATCATAATGCACCCACGTCTGCAATTCCCCGCGCATCGCGAAATACGGAAAGAGCGTGTGCTTCAGCATCTTCTCATCAAACCCGTACATGAAAAAATGCCCGCCCCAGCCGAACGTGTGCGAACCGATGGGCGCATTGTATCGCGTGTCGCGGTCCTCGTCCGTTTCCCGATGCGGAAATTTTCCCGCCGTGATTCGCTGCCGCCGGTGTGCCATGAAATTCACCATCACATCCCGCATGCAAAAGGCGCTCATCCCCGGACGGAATCCCACGATTCCGCCCAGCGCCGGGGCATAATTCATCGGGCTTCCCACGGGGTCCGATTTCCGAATTAGAAAATGGTCGCCATAGTTTGCCATGTAGCGGCCAAACGCCTTTCTCCCGGCTGCAAACGCCAGAATATGCCGCCTCCGCGAAGCCAGCGCATCGTCGATATCCATCACAAAGGCCACTTCCAGCGAGCGGTCATCAAACGCCAGATACCGCCACGACATCCCCGGACCCGCGCCCACCGAGTTTCCCCGCATCACATACACCTCCACCCGCTCACCCGCCGCCACAAGTTCCGGCACGAGATATTCCAACTGCCTTTCCAAATGGATGCGCAACTTCCACTCGCGCAGATCGCCGTCCCGCGAAAAATCCCGAATCAACGCCAGCAACCCTCCCACGTACCGCGCATACCATGCCGACGACGCATCGCGGTGCTCGATGCTCCCGTATTGATTCGCAAACTGGTTGTCCGCTTTCTGGCAGTAAAGACTCACCGTAATCGCCCTCCGAAACTGCGGCAGCTCATTCACCTTTCTCTCCACCTCAAACATCCCCGCGAGGTCTGCCTTTTCCAAATCGCGCACCCGCCCTGCCAGTTCCTCGATCGGGAAAATGCGATACATCTCCCCGTAGGTCTTCACCGTGGTATCAAACGAATGCATCACCCCTCCGGCTCCCTCCGTGCGTCGAACAACACAGTAGCCCGCGAGTCCCTTCGCGGACGCCCGACACTCGCGAAGCGACTATGGATTTGGAATGCCGCTTCGCGGGAGCCGCAGTGCCGCGAAGGGACTCGCGGGCTACCTTGTGCGCTGCGGAAGGCTGGGGAGCCGAGCCAGTTGTTCCCCCAGAATCCGGCCCAGTCATCCCCAGCCTTCCGCAGCGCGACGTTGCCTTACATAAAAAACGGCCCGCGAAAGTCACGAAGGATTTCGAAAAACTTCCCACCCTTTCGCGCCTTTCGCGGGCTCCTGTTTTCATCGTTACTGTGGGGCTTTCCAGCTCACTTTGTTGCTTGCCGGGCCGTAGCCTGCGCCGTTTTTCCCTGTCATCCACAGCGTGTAATCGCCGTTGGGGATGAATGGGCCGACTTCGGCAAAGTTCACGCTTCCCGTGTCGCTCTGGCCGGCCAGTTCCGGCTCGCCGCCGAGGATTTGCCGCCAGCCTACCACCGTAGTCGCGTGTTCCGGGAGCGCTTCCACGGTGCCGGTGCGGGTAGCGGCGTCGAAGGTCATCGTCCCGATTGCCCCTGGCTTTGGTTGCGGTTGGGCTTCGCCCCATTGGCGTTTGACTTGGAAGTCGTAGAGCGCGAGCGCCGGGTCGTATTCGCCCAGTGTGCTGGCTGCTGCGATGTAGAGCCGTACACGGGCGATGAGTTTTTCCAGAACGTCCAGCGCGTTATCTTTTGCCGTGGTCAGCGTTTCGCGACTCCCGCCGTTGGCGATGTTTAGGTTGGCCACCAGCACGCCGCGCCAATTCGTCAGCCGGGAGATGGTCGCCGTAGGCACGCGGAGCAGCGGGCGCATCGCTGCGTTGTTTGCGATGATGGCATCCACGATTCGCAGCACGTTGGTCCGCGAGGTGAGGTCGCCGAGTTCACCTTGCTCAAAGCCCATGCTCACCAGCGCATCCATGCGCTCATCCACGTCCGTCGTATCGGCATCCGGGGCCACACCGGGGTCTGCCAGCGGGATACCGAAAAAGTGTGCATTCACCGTGCGCACGAGGTTCGCCAGCCGTTCGTCCGCCGTCTTCACGCGGCCCGAGGCACCGGCCACATCGCCCGCCGCGAGTTGCAGCGCGCTATGTGCGGCACGTGCTCCGCCGATTGCCGCGATGATTGGACCTTCCAGCCAAGTCGGAAGTTTTCGCGTGTTATAAGGTGCGAGCGTGGAATTCACGTTCACAATGAGGTCGCCATGCAAGATGGCTTCTTGGATCGTATTATCGGCCATAGGTCTTGTTTGTTTTGGTTGGATTTGTCCGAAGTGGACGTTGAGAAAGTGGCATCGATTGCGACAGCCCGCAAGGCGGGAACTGGCGCGAAAAACTACATAGAAAGTCGGTTCCCAGACGTCTTGCGTAAGCGTCACGCGTAGCTCCTTCTGAGTTCGGGCGACGTAAATGGCGTAATCCATACATTACGCAGTCTATGAATTTGAAAACGGAACAGGTTCTCAAAGTCGATGAAGCCGGGCGCGTGTGGACGCCGCGCGAGTTGCGCGATGCGGTGCTGGATGAGTTTGAACGGAGCGGAATGCCTGCGAC
>SXWH01000275.1 GCA_005791535.1 Verrucomicrobiaceae bacterium
ACAGGGGTTCAACTCCCCTCGCCTCCACTTCTCTGATTTTCCGATATTTACAGAGAAAACTACGGCAAATTAGGACCCTTACTAAGCCCCTATCCGCGCTCCTCCATCTGGGTCCAATCTCGTTTCCTCGGACTCTAGCCGAACTTTTTAAGATAAGAGCCATGGCTTGTGTCTTTACTCGGCCCAACCATCCTCGAGACGATAACGGCGGAAGCGAACCGATCATTCTAGGACATGACTCGGTGCTGACTCGGGTAATGAGCCTGCAGGAGTTGCTCACGGCGATGAAGTGACGATTATCGGGTCGGGTAACTGGGTAATGCGACAGAAGCAAAAATTCCCAAGGCGCTCAAAGCGGCGACAAACAAGCAAAGCGAGTTTCTGAAGGAGCTCGGCCTGCCGCCGATTACTCAGCGCGGCTCAACTTACGGTCTCGCACCCAAGTCCACCGCCAACTTCGCCCTCCTGCTGCACGGCTTCCAATTCCAGGAAGACCAAGCAGTCATGGGTGCGCCGATGTGGACGCGCGGTTCATGGTGAATACGAAATTGCTCACGCAAGGATTCCCTTGATAACATTTCCATGCACGTCAGTGAGGCGGCGCTGCACGCCGTTGTTGTAGAAGTTCAATTTTTCGTGATTGAGCCCGAGCAAATGCAGCGCGGTGGCGTGGAGGTCGTAGCAGTAGACGGGGTCCACGGCAGCTTTGAATCCAAGCTCATCCGTCTCGCCGAATGACGCGCCGCCTTTGATCCCGCCGCCGGCCATCCACGCCGTGAACGCGCCGGGATTGTGGTCGCGGCCTTTGCCTTGCGCGGCGGGCTGGCGGCCAAACTCGCTGGTGCAAATGACGAGGGTGCTGTCGAGCAAACCGCGTGATTTCAGGTCGGCGAGCAGCGCGGCGGCACCGGTGTCGAGGATCGGCCCCCAGTAGCCGTGGTCGCGCACGATGTCTTCGTGACTATCCCAGTTCGGGCGGATTTTTTTCGCCGTGGTGTTTTCAGCGCCACAGTAGATTTGCACAAAGCGCACGCCGCGTTCGACGAGCCGACGTGCGAGCAGGCATTGCCGGCCAAATGGTCCGATGTCCTCGTGGTCGAGGCTGTAGAGCTGTTTGGTGGCGCCCGATTCGCCGCGCAGGTCGGTGGCCTCGGGAGCGCTGAGTTGCAGGCGGGCGGCGAGTTCGTAGGCGGCAATCCGGGCTTCGAGTTCCGTGTTCCCCGTGCGCTCGGCAGCGTGCGCGCGGTTCAGCGTTTGCAAAAAATCACGGCTCGATTGCTCCGCCGCGCCGGTGAGGTGGGCGAAGTCTTTCTGCGGAAATAGATCGGCGATGGGCGGAAGCGCGGGGTCGGTGTTCAGCGTCGTCCCTTGATGGATAGCAGGGAGAAAACCCGCGCCCCAATTGATGACACCGCCGGGCGGGAGTCCGCGCGAATCGGGCAGCACGACGAACGCCGGCAGGTCTTCGCTCACGCTTCCAAGTCCATACGTGACCCACGCGCCCATGCTCGGAAAGCCGGGCAGGATGAAGCCGCTGTTCGCCATGAACATCGCGGGGCCGTGCAGCGCGGATTTGCTTTGCATCGAGTGGATGAAGGCGATTTCGTCCACGCGTTGCGCGAGATTTGGAAAGAGGTCGCTCATCCAGCGTCTGCACTGTCCGTGCTGGCGGAAGGGCCAGTAGCTGCCCTGGCAGTTGCCCGGCTTCGACGCGAAGAACTGCACTTTTCCATCGGCATCGAACAGCTTGCCCTGCCGCTTCGCCAGCTCCGGCTTGTAATCCCAGGAGTCCACGTGGCTGAGACCGCCGGGACAGAAAATCTGGATGACAGCCTTCGCCTTCGCGGGATGATGCGCGGCTTTGGCTGCAAGTGGATTCGTCGCGGCTTGCGCTTCATTCATCATGGCCGTGAGCGCGACACCGCCGAGTCCGCCGCCGAGTTCCCAAAGGAAGTCGCGGCGGGAGACGGAGCGTTTTTGCTGATCGCAGGGAAAGGCGGAGTTCACGGGCTAATCGAGGTAGATAAACTCGTTCGCGTTGATGAGCATCCGGCAAAGCGCGAACAGTCCCTGCTCGGCGACGAGCGGCGTTGCGGATTGCACTTCGGCGGCGGTGGCGTCGCGCTGGAAGGTGAGAGCGAATGCTCGGCGGATGGCGGCTTCGCGGGAGTTGGTTTCGGTTTCGATCCGCGTGACGAGATGCCGCGCTTGCAGGAGCATGAAGTCGTTGTTGCTGAGCGTGAGCGCTTGCAGAGCGGTGGTCGTGTTCACTCGGGCGGGCGTGAGATTTGCCGGGTCGGGGCAATCGAGCGTGGTCATGAATCGGTGGGGCGTGGTGCGCACGATGAAGCGGTAGATGCTGCGCCGCCAGAGCTCGGGTTTGTCGGGCGTGATGTATTCGTAGATGGGTGCGTAGGCCTCGGTGTATTTGAAGTCGCGATAGCCCGGGCCGCCACGCTCGAGATTTAGTTTTCCGCTCACCGCGAGGACGGCGTCACGGAGCGATTCGGCGTCGAGACGGCGTCGGTTCTGCCGCCAGAGGAAACGGTTGGCGGAGTCCACAGTGGCGGCGGCTTTAGCTGTATCATTTCGGACAGAGCCATAGCCACTTTGTTGCCGATACGCCGCGCTTGTGACGATGAGCTTGTGCATGTGCTTGAGCGACCAGCCGCTCTTCAAGAACTCGCCCGCAAGCCAGTCTAGCAACTCGGGATGCGAAGGCTTGTCACCGCCGAGACCGAAGTCACTCGGCGTGGTGACGAGTCCCTGACCGAAGTGATAGTGCCAGAGCCTGTTCACCAGCACGCGACGCGTGAGCGGATTGTAGGGATGCGTAATCCACTCGGCGAGCGCACGACGGCGCTGGCCTTCCGGCGCTGCGTTGTCGCCGAGTGCGACGGGCGCGTGTTTTGCCCATGTGAATGCGGCGGGCAAGACTTCCCCGCCTTCGTCCTCGGGATTGCCGCGACGCTGCACTCTGATGACGGACGGCTTCGCTTCGGAAACAATCGCATAGACCTTCGAAGGCAACGGAACTGCAATGATTTCGCCTTCGAGTTTTTGCGCTTCGACGCGAAGTCTTTTCAACTCCGCCGCATCGGCGTTGGTGAGACGAGTTTCGGCAACTGAGGGAACGAGTTTGGGGTCGCCGATGAAAAGGAGATCGTGGCTGATGCCGTCGCCACCGTCGGTCGCGATGAGCGTGAGCGTTTTCGCCGTCGCGGGAAGTTCGACGTCGAGCGCGGCTGTCTCGTGTTTAAGTAGCTTGAGCTTTTGGAACCTCAACTCGGCATCCACAAAAACCGTAAAGTCGGCTCGGGTATCAGCGGCCTCTTTCGCGGCTCCGAACCCGACGAGCCCAGTGAGGCGCATGGCGGTGATGCCGCTTTGTTCGCGCAGCTTCGCGAGGTCAAAAGTGATGCCGCTGTTTGCGTGCATGGCGAGCATCGTGTGGCCTTTGGTGGCGAAATCTGTGTCACCCAGCTTGGTGCTGCGCTGCGCATTCAGCGGGCGGTTCGCGATGGTGTCCCAAAAATGACCGCTCGTCGCGGGAATGGGTGCCGGGCCATTTGGGACGAAGACTGACAGAACCGCTTCGACCGCTGGCACCGGAACCATTTTGTTGGCGGGAATGTCGCGATGATAGTCCTGCTTCGCCCTGGTGATTGCACCGGTGCGCATGTCGATGCCGGAGTCCTCTGGAATGAGCGTGGCGACTTCGAGGCCTTCGCCAGCCAGTCTCGCGATTTGTGCACGCGTTTGTGCGAGTTCCTTACCGAGCCGCTCCTTTTCATTCGCGAGTCGCCGTGATTCGGTCGCGCTCACTTCGCGCTCGCCGCGTTTCACGCCGGCAAATACCGACCAAAGGCTGTAGTATTCCTGCTGCGTGATGGGATCGAGTTTGTGGTCGTGGCAGCGCGCACAGTTGATGGTGATGCCCATCGTGGACGTGATGACTTGAGTGACCATGTCGTCGAGATCGCCCGCGCGCGCGGCGCGTTTCAGCATGTCACTCTGCGTCTCCACATTGCCCACAAAATCCCACGGCCCCGCCGCGAGAAAACCCGTGGCGATGACCGACTGCGCGTCATCCGGCGCGAAGACATCGCCAGCGATTTGCTCCCGAATAAACCGGTCGTACGGCTTATCTGCATTGAGCGAATCGATGACGTAGTCGCGATAGCGCCATGCGTTCGGGCGAAGTTGATCGCGCTCGAATCCGTGCGTGTCGGCATAGTGCGCGATGTCGAGCCAGTGCCGCGCCCAGCGCTCGCCATAGTGCGGCGAGGCGAGAAGTTCGTCCACCAGCTTCCCGTAAGCCTGCGGATCATCGTCGCGGACAAATTGCTCCACGCGCTCCGGCGCCGGCGGCAGACCGATGAGATCAAACGAAAGACGCCGAATAAGCGTGCGACGATCTGCTTCGGGCGACATCGCCAATCCTTTTGCGGAAAGCGATGCGTTGATAAATGCGTCGATCGAAAGCTGCTCGGGCTTCAGCCCGAAGGGTTCCGCTAAAGCCGAACCCACTTTCAGCGGCTGCACCGACCAATGCTGCGCGCGCTTGTCCGCGGTCGCAGTACGATCTGAATCGCTCTCCGGCCACACTGCACCACCTTCGATCCACGCCTTCACCGCCGCGATTTGCGCCGCAGAAAGCGGCTCGCCTTTTGGCGGCATCCGATCGTCGTTTTCGCTGCTGGTGATGCGCTGAAACAGCGGCGAAGCGTCCGCTTTGCCCGGCACAATAGCCGCCCCGTCGTGTCCGCCTTTGAAGGCGAACGCCTTCGCATCCAGCCGCAGTTCGCCCTTCTGCTTTTTCTCGTCGTGACATTCCACGCAGTGCTTTTGCAGCAGCGGCCGGATTTCCTTTTCGAAATCGGCGGACGCGGCTGTGCCCACAGCGGCGAAGAGTATGAATGCAGAGCGGTTTATTCTCTGTGCAATCCTCCGAACCCTTTCCGTTTAGACGAAATCATCGTGCCGGGCGCCCGGCGAAATACTCACGCGCGACTGCAGCGAGGTTTGCTCCGACGGCAAAATAGCCGGTGGTGCGTGGTCGATATGACCGAAAGCATCAAGAGCGCGGGTTCAATATCCGATGTTTGCAGGCAGTACAGTCGGCCAGAAAAGACCTGACGCAAACGCCCTGCCCACGCCATGGTCTTCCCGCAACTCTACATGACAACCAAACGCATTCTGCCCGTCGGCCTCATGGCCGCGATGCTTCTCGCCGCGCCTTTGCAGGCGGCCACTCCGCTTGTTTTTAACGCCACACCGCCGACGAACGACCTGCAAGGCTCGCTCTCCGCGCAGGTGCTTTTTGCGCAGAGCCAGATCCTCCCGGCACGTCCGCGTGAGGGCGATCGCCAGCCGCACCTCACCAGCCTGCGCAAAAGCTTGCTGCTCGTCCGCCCGCTGAAGGCCGACGACAAGACTCCCATCTCGGTCGTCGTTCGCGATGCGAAGGGCAAGCCGCTCGGCACGCTCAATCTTAACCCGCCAAAGCTCCTGCCAAAGACCGCCTACCATGTGGACAACGCGCCGGAGGGCGGCGTCGATTTCATACCGCCCGCCGGGTCCACGGGCGCGGTGCGTGGACGCGATCTGCAAAAGCTCAGCGACAAGACCGCAGCCTTCCTCCTCGCCGAACTAAAGCAACACGCAGTCGTCGAGATCGAAACAGCGGACGGCAGTTGGGTGCGCGACATTTACCTCCCGCAGGACAAGGCGCTCGACGGCAAAATGGTCCGCACCAAATCCAGCGCGGGCTACGGCTCGACGATTTACTACAGCGGACGCACCGCCGGCATGTCGCGCGGGCAGACGTTGCAGTTCAAATGCGTCGGCGGGCAATGGTTCCGCGACGGCGACCTCGAAAACAACGCGCTCACGTACGCCGCCGATGCGTGGAGCGGCGTGCTCCCGGCGGAAGCCATCGTCCCCGGCTTCTCGCTCCAGATTCGCCAGGGCGCACTCACCGGCGAGCTCACCGGAGTAAAAGTCGGCGCGCCCACGCAGCTCCTCATCCACACTATCGATGTCGGGATGCTCACCACGCCGCGCGACGCGTTCGCTTTTGCTAAAGACCCCGAGGCGCACCGCGAGTATTTCCAGACCGTCCCGACCAGCCGACTCACCGTCGCTCAATACGCCCCGCTCCACCTCACCGAAGTCATGATGCCCACCGGCACATTGCTCAAAGACCTCGATGAAAGCGAAGGCGGCTGGCACACCGGCAACATGCGCCAGAGCATCGGCAAAGAGCTCATCTCCCACGGCATCGACAACGCAAACTACGGCCTCCACAGCACCTCCGGTCGCGGCGAGAGCAGCCACCCGTACGTCGCCGCACAGCTGGCCGCGCACAACAATCGCGGCAAATACTCAAACGGCATCCAGGTCCACGGCGGCTCCGGCGGCGGCGGCGTTGTCACCCTCGATAGCTCCATCGGCAACGAGCTCAGCCACGAAGTCGGACACAACTACGGCCTCGGCCACTACGTCGATGGATTCAAAGGTTCCGTCCATCGCAGCGCCGGCGAGATCAACTCCACGTGGGGATGGGACGCCGATAAAAGCCGCTTCATCCCGAACTTCGCGCCGACCCGCAGCGGAAAAGAAACGATCCTCGACAAACAATCGCAGCCGCCGTTCGACGGACGCTCCTTCGGCCTCGACGCCATGGCCGGCGGCGCGCCCTTCTCCGGCTTCAATCGCTTCACCCTCTACACGCCAAACAGCGCCGCAATAATCCAGCGCTTCCTCGAAAGCAAAGCAGTCTTCGACGCCGCATCGCCGACCGGGTTCAGCAAATGGAACGAGACCACCTCGCGCATGGAGCCTTACCGACATCGCATCGAAGTGGGCCGCGAAACAAACGCACCCATCAAAGACCTTAGCGAAGCCAGCCTCGCCGCGCTGCTCGCCGAGCACGATCGCGTGACCGTCGCCATGAGCGATGGCAACTGGACCCGCGACATCCCCTTCCCCGCCGCATCACCCGCGAACCGCACACGCGCACTCTCGATCGACCACGCCGCAGCCTACACCAGCACGCTCCTCATAAACGGCGAGAAATTGAGCGTCCCGCGCGGATTCAAAAAAACCTACGTCTCCGACGGCTCGCGCTGGAACGAAGGCGCAGCTCCAGAGCGTGCAATCGACCGCAAGCCGCAGCACTTCGGCGTGCCCGTCGTCACGCTCATCGGCTACTACGATCCCGCCGGGCAAAAGCAGACCTACATCTACCCCGCGCTGCACGGCGCATACGGCTTTTGCTACGCCGACGACAGCGCATCCGTGAACGAAGCCGACTGCCAGCTCGTCGTCGAGACCCGCACCGGCGTGCTCCGCTACCGCCTGGCCAGCCAGCGACTCGGCGGCGTGTATATGAACAAATTCCACGTCAACATCCCCGCCGCCAGCCGGCCCCGCAGCGTCTCCATCGTCAGCCGCGGCAAGGTGCTCGACAAAAACCCCATCACCTCCGTCGCCGAAAAACTCACCTTCACCGTGAACGGAATCCCGCAGTAGCCACAGCCCGCCACGATGCCGCTCAGAACCAGGACAGGCGTCGGGAGATGAGGGCGGCCAAGGTTTCGCGACCTTTGCACGGCGCGAAACGCCCGGTGTTGGCAAGTTTCAGCCGGGAAAATTTCTCCGGTTTACCGCTGGAACGCGACCGCGGATTATGCGGCGCTGCCCGTGAAGACTGTGTTGACGCTGCCGACACCGCGAACGCTCCCCTATTGTCCCGCGATGCAGAAGAGATGATTGTCGCCGCGAATGAGGAGCCGTCCACCGACGGGAACGGGTGCGGCGATGACGCGTTCACCCATCGCGTTTTCGCTGAGCAATTCGAATTTTTCGCCGACTCGTGCGACGAAAACCGTGCCGTCCTCTCGGGCCGCGTAGAGCAATCCGTTCGCGATGACCGGCGATGAATAGTAAGGCGCGCGGTGCTTCGGAAGCTCCGCGGTCCATACGGTCTTTCCAGTCGCCGGTTCGATGCATTCGATCCCGCCGCGGTGCCGGAGCAAATAGACGCGGCCCTTGTATTCAACAGGCGTGGCGACAAACACGCCGGTGTCATCGCGATTCCACACGCGATGCGACGCCGTCACATCACCGCTCCCGCCGAGGCGGATTCCGTGTACGCGGGCCTGGTCGCGGTCATCGCGTCCCACGGGAACGACGGCGATGTCTCCAGCGATGACGGGCGTCGCGATGCCCGGCCATTGGGCGCGCGACTCGGGATTGAACCCACCGGCGGACCACAGGACTTTGCCGTTCGCGGCATCGTGCGCGGTGAGATGATCCGCGCCCCAAACGAGCAACGCCGGCTTTCCTTCATGCTTGAACGAAACCGGAGTCGCGTAGCCGTTGTCATTCTCGGCGGGCACCTTGTAATCACGCGCCTGCTGCCAGCTCATTTCGCCGGTCTTTTTATCGAATCCAGCGATCCACGACGGACCGCCGTGCATTCGCGCCAGGACGACGTGCTGCTCGGTGACGACCGGCGAGGAGCCCTGGTCCCAATACAATTTCTCCTCCCCAAAACGCTCGACGATGTTGGTCTTCCAGCGGACCTTTCCGTCGAGTTCCAGCGCCGCAAACACACCGCTTTTGAAATACACGAACAAGCCGCTGCCATCGGTGACAGGCGAGGCGTTGCAGCTCGATGCCAGCGAGCGATGGCGCGGCGGCGTAGCCATCCCGAGCTTGGTGCGCCACAGCTCTTTTCCGGATAAATCCAGCGCCATCACCGCATCCTCCCCGCCATCGGGCGTCGTGAGGTAGATGCGCCCGTCGTGGACCATCGGAGTGGACGTGCCCTTGTCGGGCAATGCGACTTTCCACAGCACGCGCGAGGCGTCCCACTTCTCCGGATAGCTGCCGGTGGAAATGCTCCCGCTGCCGTTCGGTCCGCGCCAGTTCGGCCAGTCGGCATTTGCGGAAACGGCGCTGACAGCAAGTGCGGCGATCGTGGCGAATGTTTTGACGGGACGGCTGAGAGTGAAGGTGCGCATTTGCCAACGGTGACCGGAATATACCCGCACCAACAAGTTGATTTCCGCAGAATCGGAGTGCAGAAGACAAGGACAGTCGTAAGCGGGCGGTTTCTAAACCATCGGTGAAAAGGGGCCATCACTTCACGCCTCCGCCCGTCGCACCGGAACCGATTCTGTCAGGTTATGACGCGGAGAGCCACAAGCCCCGCATCGATCTAATGCTCAGCCTTTTTGAAGATCGCGTTTACCCACCGTTCGCCCTGCCGTTCAAGGCGGGCGTCGTGGGTCTGCCGAATCCTCAAACGGGACAACTTTGCACCGCCAAGTCTTTGAGCGCGTCTGCACCTGCGCGCGCAAGGTTGTTGAGCCCAGTTTCACTACCCGGCGAGGCCGCGGGCTGGCTCGCGAGGTATTTCGGTTTCCGCCGCGGCGCTGAGGAAGTCTGCGAGTTCGATGGTTCCTCCGCTGGCGTCTTCCTTCGTCACACGGTTCTTGGGATTCGCGCCCACTATAGGGGTTTATCGGATTCCGAGGTTCCTCGTGACAGCCGGTCCTGTTCGAGGCGGACGATTTCGCGGGCGAGCGCGGTGTCGGAGATGTCGGTCGCTTCGGGGGCGGCGTCTTTCACGGAACTCTCGCGCGCGTATTCGTTGAACTCCCTGCCCTTCACAGCGAGCAGTTCCACCATCCTTTCGTCCACGCTCTCGGATGCGAGCAGGCGGAAGACCTCGACCCGCCGCGTCTGCCCCATGCGGTGTGCGCGGGCGACGGCCTGCTCTTCGAGCGACGGTTTGATCTGCGGCTCCATGAGGATCACGACGGATGCCGCCTGGATATTCAATCCCGTGCCGCCCGCCTGAATCTGCGCGACAAGCACCGCGGGCGCGGGCGCGGCGGTGAAATCGTCGATGATCTTCTGCCGCAGCAATGGCTGCACGCCGCCGTGAATCGGACCGAATGCGCCGGGCGTGCGGCTCATCACGGCGTCGATCACGGTTCTGAAGAACGAGAAGACGAACACTTTGCAGCCGTCTGCTCCCGCCTCCTCGATGATGGATTCAAGTCGCTCCAGTTTTGCGGTGTCGGACTTGCCGTCGCCTACAATCACCGCGCGGCGCATTCCCATGAAGTTTCCGGCGAGGACCTCCTGCGCATAGACGGACCGTTCGTGGCTGCGCATGGAAAGCCATTCGTCCGCATGAATCCGATCCGGGAGCTCCATCAATACGTCCTCTTGATTCCGGCGCAGATAGACCGGCGCGATTTCCATCCGGAACGACGCCGGCGCGACGACCGCGGACGCGCGGGTGGAGAGCGATGCTTTGCGCACGATGCCGGGTTGCAGATAGCCGATGAGCGAGAACAATTCCTCCAGGCGGTTCTCCAGCGGCGTGCCCGACATGAAGAGCACGCGCGCGGCCTTCTCCGCGATCGAGCCGACTGCCCGGGAACGCCCGGCGGCGGGGTTCTTCACGTAGTGCGCCTCATCCACGACGAGCAGCGAGGGTTCCAGCGAATCAAATCTACCCTCCTCGTGGAGTGACCTTGCGGTCTCAAACGACATGATTCCGACATCCCTCGAACCCGTCCATGCGCGGAACGCACCAACGCGGGCCGACGGTGAGCCGTGAATCACTGCGGCGCTCAGCATCGTCTTGCGGCGTGTTTCCGAAGCCCAGTTCGCAACGACGGCTGCGGGGCATACGACGAGGAAACCCCTCTCCCCTTTCGCGGCGAGGTGCGCGATGACGGCGAGCGCTTGAATCGTTTTGCCGAGTCCCATCTCGTCTCCGAGCAACACCCGCCGCTGCACGAGCGCGTAACGCGCGCCAAAATTCTGGTATCCGCGAAGGCTCACATCGCGAAGCAACGAATCGTTGAGCGATTGTCCGCGGACCGCTTCGATGATGTTCGGCGGTAGGCGCCCCGCCGCCGCGGAAGCATCCGCCTCCTTGACTCCAAGCGTGCGCAGAAAGCCGTAGTAGTCCGCCGGACGCGAAAGAAAATCCGTCCAGACGGATCCGGGAGGCGCGGGCCGGTTGATCCGCTCCGCAAGCTCCACCTGCGCCGCAAGCGCGGAAGAGCCGAGCATCGCCTGAAGTTGTCGCAACGCGGATTCCGCCTCATTCAGCCGCTCGCGGCCCGAGAAGAGCCTCGTGAAGAACCGCCGCACAGTGCCCGCTTTCGCAAGGTCCGCCTGCGCGCGCAGCTTGTGCAGTCGCGGCAGCACGGAGAAACCATCCAGTTGATCGGCGAGCGCACGCTGGATGTGCTCCTGCCGCTGCACAACCAGCAGAAGGGCCTCGTGTGAAGGCGGACGCTTTCTGGAGTCGATTCGCACCTCCGCATTTTGGGTGACTGCGCGGCGGAGCTGCTCCGCCGCGGCCATGATTTGCCCCGCAGAAGTCGCCCCTACTCCGTGAATCCCCTCCAGAACACCTGCGTGGGTTCTGCACACATCGAGCACCGTCCGGTAGCCCGCTGCCTCGACCGGACCAAGCCGCACACGACCGCCGGTGATTGTCTTGATGTGTTCCAGTTCAAGTTCCGCAAGCTGGGCCGTCACCGCCTCCGCACGCGCCTCTTCAAACGCGCGCTGCGCAGCCTGTGCTACCTCCTCCGGACACTTCTCCGCGCGGCAAAGCAGTCCGACCACAGCATCAGCGCGCGCAAGAATCGCGACCGCCTCGGGAGTTCCCATGATTGAATCAGACACTCCGCGGTGTAAAACAGGTGGGCGACGATGTTGTCAAACGCGAGCCGCCGTCCGAGGCAATTCGCGCTGGATTCGACAGGCCGAGCGACGGGCCCCAATATTACTACCGGATGTAGCCGTATACTTTGGCAAAGATATCCTGGCGGTATGCAGTTGGTATTTGAGAAAGGCACGACGCAGTCCCTGCATCGCCTCCCGTCCGCCTTGGGCGTTGGCTTGCCAGCAGTCGAAACGGACTTGCTTCACGGTGGCATCGATGTCGGCAAAGATGCGATCGATGATGCCATTGACTCCACTCCCGTCGCCTCCAGTTCTCCTGATCCGAAGCGGCGGGAGTCTTCGGAGTCAGGGCATTTGGCTCGCGATGCGATACCGGATTCGTCGTAGTTTGAACGATTCGGAAAGGTCCTTTCTGCTTGAGCCGTGCCTTTGCGGGAGCGCAGCGGCACGGGCAAATCCGCGAAACTTCGGCTACCGGAGAATATCATCCTTCAGGCGCGCACGTTCTCGCATTCATCGTCTCAGAAGAATCAAAGACTCCTTTCTTGAAGATGCGCTAGACCACGGCGACCTCGCGCACGGTCGTTCCAGCGGCAACTTGGATCATGTCGATACCCGCAGTCAGCGGAACCGCAGTCGTGCCGATTCGCATGGCCCGGATGGCCGAAGCGACGATGCCATGTTGGGTGCTGTCGGAGGCTGCAACTGCTCCGCTGATGAATACTCCGCCGATGCGCCCTGCCATCGTGGTTCCGGTCGGATAGGCATCATCGCTCGTTCCGAAACTGCCATCCAGCCCGGCCTGTGCACCTGCAACGAGATTGGTCGCGGACCAATCACCGCGAACAATGACTTCGCCGATCGATGCATCGGCCCGGACATGACTGCCATCAGCCGAGTAGCCAGCGAGGATGTTACTGCCACTGATTCCTGCTGAGGAAAAGTGACGGATGCCAAGAATCGCCGATACCGACAGATCTTCTGCGATTCCAGCGATTCGCACCGCGCCGATGTTTCCACCCGAAGCGATCAACGCGTCCGTCGCACTGCCATTCACGCGCACCTGATCGACGTTACCTCCGGCCACGATGCTGCCGCCCTCAATCGAGCCAAACATGGCGACCCTTAGTGCACCGTCGAGCACGATGTCGCCGGTCACTTTACCGAGCACGGAAATCGAGTTTACCCCGCCGGAGATGTTCACCGCAGCGGACAGATCGCCGCGAAGATTGATGTTGCCGGCGCGGCCGGTGATGTCGGCGCCATCAATGAGCGAACGGACATTCAGTTGGACAATGCCGTGAGTCGCCAAAACATCGTCACCAGCCGTGATGGAGCCGAGATCACCGCGAATAGTCACCGAGCCAAGGTCCAGCCCGGCGGCATCGATGCACCCAAGGCTGACGCTGCCGTTGCCAGTGGCTGCAGCATTCGGGCGCACGCTTACGGAAATGCTCGCGCCCCGCGCTTCGGGGTCGTCCGCAAGCAGCAGCGCGTCGAGTTTCAGCCCGACTCCTTCCGCGGTAAGAGCGAAATCCTCCGCATCGAGGACCGGCTTGGAGATGACGAGCATCACGAGATCACCATCGACATCGGTCCACGTGGCAACCCGGCGGTTCGGGTTGATAATAACTCCGGATGGCGGCGGCGGCGGCGGCGCTACGGTATCATCGTTGACAATGATTCCGAAAGCCACGGCCGCAGTGCCAGGCAATGCGCCGGCCGAATTGGAAATCGCGAGCGAGAAAACTTCATCGGGCTCGACGTTGGTATCGCCTTTGATGAGGACCGGCACGACTTTCTCGGTCTCACCCGGAGCAAACGTGAGTTCACCGGAAACTGACTCGTAGTCTTCGCCCGCGACTGCGCGATTCGCACCCGAAGCAGTGGTGTCGGAAGTGGAATAATTGACCGTCACGGGCTCCGTCGACGGCCGCGAAAGCAGCACGCGAAAATTCAGCACACGGGTGCCATCGTTGCCTTCCAGCACTTGACCGCCAGCCACGCCGACGGGGATCGGCGGCGGCGCAAAATCATCATTGACGATCGTGCCCGATGCCCGCGCAGCGGTTCCCAGCGCGGCACCGGTGGCCGCAAGGAGCCGCAAATCAAGGACCTCATTGGGTTCAACGTTGGTATCGCCCTTCACGATCACCGGGACTTCTTTAACGAGTTCACCGGGAGCAAACGTCACCGAGCCATCCACTGCTTCGTAGTCCTCGCCCGGAGTCGCCATCGCGAGGACGGCACCGGCCGCGTTCGAGCCGCCACCCGTTGCGAAGTTGACCGTCACAGGCGCATCCGCCGCCGCCGAGAGGACGATTCGGAACACAAGGTTGCGGGTGCCGTCATTACCTTCCGCCACGGAGCCGCCCTGCACGGCCACCGTCGGCTGCGGCAGCGGCGGCGCATCGTCGTTCAGAATGTTTCCCGGAGCGGAACTGTTTGCATTGGAGAGCGCTGCACCGACTGGATTGCTGAGTCGCAGCGCGAATAGCTCGTTCGGTTCCACCTTTGTGTCGCCAAATATTCGGACCGACACCGTTTTCTCCGTCTCACCCGACGCGAACGTCAAATCGCCGGCAGTTGTCTCGTAGTCTTCGCCCGCAGTAGCGACGTTGCCCCCGATCGCCACGACGTCCTCGGTGGTAAAATGCACCGTCACCGGCGCGGTCGCTGCAGCCGAAAGCCGGATTGTGAAGAGCATTTCCCGGGTGCCGTCATTTCCCTCTGGCACGCCTCCCGCAAAGGCCGCTACGACACCCACCAATACCGGCACCGGCGCGTCGTCGTTCAGGATAATTCCGGGCGCGACGCTGTTTGTCGTCGAGAGCACGGCGCCGACCGGGTTACTAAGGCGCAGCGCAAACAACTCGTTGGGCTCCACCTTCGTGTCGCCGAAGATTCGGACCGCCACAGTCTTCTCGAGCTCTCCTGCTGCGAAAGTCATGCCTCCCGACGCAGCCTCATAGTCCTCGCCCGCCGTTGCTCCGTTTGAAATCACCGCACCTGCGGTCGGTTGCGCAGCCTCAGTGGCGTATTGCACCGTCACGGGCGCGGTCGCTACAGCCGAAAGCCGGATTGTGAAGAGCATTTCCCGGGTGCCGTCATTTCCCTCAGGCACACCTGCCGCCACGGCTGCGACCACACCTAGAGATACCGGCGGCGGCGGCGCGTCGTCATTCAGGATGTTACCGGGCGCGACGCTGTTCGTGGTCGAGAGCATGGCGCCGACTGGATTACTGAGACGCACGATGAATGTTTCATTTGGCTCCACGGCGGTGTCACCTATGATCCGCACCGGCACGGACTTTTCAATTTCCCCGACCGCAAACAACACCTCGCCGGTCGCAGCCTCATAATCCAGACCAACCGTGGCGGAGTTTACCGTCCCGGAGGCGGATTCGGTCGCGTACCGTACGCTCACAGGCGAAGTTGCGGGCGACGAAAGGCGCAATGTGAAGAGCATCTCCTTTGTGCCGCTGTTACCTTCAGCAATTCCGGCCGCGGCAGCCGCGAGCACCGAGACCGAAGGAGCGGGAGCATTCACATCGTCATTCAGAATCTTCCCCGGCGCGACGCTGTTGGTCGCGAGAGCGGCACCAACCGGATTCGTCAGGCGTAGCGAGAACTGCTCGTTGGGCTCCACCACCGTATCGCCAATAATTCGCACGGTCACTGTCTTCTCCACCTCGCCCGGCGCGAAAGTCAGTTCACCGGCGGTCGCCTCATAATCCTGCCCGGCTGTCGCCGCCGCGTTAATAGTGGTCGCGCTTTCCGTGGCATACCGAACCGTCACTGGCGCAGTCGAAGCCGCCGAAAGACGCACGTTGAATAGCATCTCCTTGGTTCCCGCATTCCCCTCCAGTTCGCCCGCGGCGACTGCTGCCAACACACCGACCGATACGCCCGCGGGAATTGCGGCGTCATCATTCATAATCGTGCCCAAAGCCTCGATGTCACCCGCCGCCGCTCCCGAAATATTCCGCAACCGCAAAACAAACGTCTCATTCGCCTCCACAGTCGCGTCATTGAATACCGGGATCGCGATCTCCTTCGAAATCTCGCCGGGCATAAAGGCTCCGGTCGCCTCGGTTGCGAGAAAATCCGCCGGCGCCGCAATCCCCCCGACCGCCGTGCCGGACAGGGTTACCCACTGGAACTGCACCGGGGCCGTGGCCGCCTCCGACAGTGAAACAATGAAACGCGCAAAGCCTCCGTTCTCGGCAACGGATGCGTCGGCGACATTCATGATGACTGCCGGAGCGATGCGGCTTTCGAGGAGTTCGGGTTGGGTATGTTTCGGGAAGAAGTTCATAAAGGAAGAGTTTAGAGTGATTGATTTTTTACATCTCTGTCAGCCCGAGGCAAACTGAAATATTCCGCACCCCGCATGCTGCGGAACTGAATTTCGCATCATTCGCAATGTCCGACGAAGCGACCGAAGAAAATCAGGGCTTCTCCTTTGGCGGGGGGAGCGGTTACGCTTCGCGGGCACCCATGAAACTCGTCGTCGCTCTGGCTCCGACATCCCGCATTCCCGGCTTTTCCGGGGGTGGTGTCGTTTGTGGTGATGGGGAGGGCTGGCGATTCCGGTGATGAAGGCGGTGTGCATCCATTGCGGGAAGCCGAAGGCGGGGGCGTGGACGGTTTGCAACGCGTGCGGGCGGCAGCCCGAGGAGAGCGCGGATGTGGCGCAGAGTGTGTTGCTTTCCGACCATAATTTGCTGACGGAGGATCTGGGGGCGCTGGCGGGCCGGGTGGCTTCGGGCGAGGGCGTGCAGTTTCGCACGCGGGATGTGGAGCGGATCGCGGCGGATATCGAGCGGACGCGGAAGGGGCTGGATGTGACGCCGCAGCGGCTGGTGGCTTTTGTGGGGATTTTGTTTCTCATCGCGGCGGTGATGGCGGTGGTTATCCGGGCGACACAGCGATGATTCTTTCGGCGCAAAAGATTACGAAGTGTTTCCCGGGCGTGACGGCGCTGAGGGAGGTTTCGTTTGATTTGTACGAGGGCGAGATTCACGCGTTGTGCGGGGAGAATGGCGCGGGGAAGAGCACGCTGATCAAGCTGCTGAGCGGGATTCATCCGCACGGGAGTTATGAGGGGACGCTGGAGGTGCACGGGCGGACGGCGAAGTTCCGGGATATCGCGGATTCGGGGCGCGCGGGGGTGGCGGTGATTTATCAGGAGCTGGCGCTGGTGGAGGAGATGAGTGTGGCGGAGAATATTTTCCTGGGGTGCGAGCCGCGGCGGTTCGGGCTGGTGGACCGGGTGCGGATGCAGCGCGAGGCGGCGGCGCTTTTGAAGAAGTTCCAGATAGACATCGCGCCGGAGCTGCCGGTGTCGGCGCTGGGGATCGGGCAGAAGCAGCTCGTGGAGATCGTGAAGGCGCTCGGGAAGCGTTCGCGGATTTTGATTCTGGATGAACCGACGGCGGCGCTGGCGGAGCATGAGGCGCGGATTTTGATGAACACGCTGCGGGACCTGCGGGGACGCGGGATTGCGTGCATTTATATCTCGCACCGGCTGGACGAGGTGTTCGCGCTGGCGGATCGGATCACGGTGCTGCGGGATGGGGCGACGGTTTTTTCGGCGCGGGCCGCGGCGACGAACAAGGCGGAGTTGATCCGGCACATGGTGGGGCGCGAGATTACGGAGCTTTTCCCCCGCGCGATCCGGATGCACTCGGAGGCGCGGACGCCGGCGCTGGATGTGAAGGCGCTGAGCGTCACCGACACGGCGACGGGCCGCGAGCGGCTGCACGGGATCAGTTTCTCGGTGGCGCCGGGCGAGGTCGTGGGAATCGGAGGCCTGATGGGGGCGGGACGCACGGAGCTGCTGATGCATCTTTTCGGCGCATGGGGCGAACGAACGTCGGGCAGCGTGATGCTCGGCGGCCGCGAACTGCGCGCAGCAAAGCCTGCGGGCGTTCTCAAGGCCGGCATGGCGCTCGTGAGCGAGGAACGCCGCCGCTACGGGCTCGTGCTGGAGCAGACCATCGGCTTCAACCTTTCGCTTTCATCGCTGCGCCGGCTTTCCACGCTCGGCGTGATGAATGCAACGCGCGAGCACGAGAAGAACATCGCGTTCTTCCGCCGCTTCGGAGTGAAGGCGCCGGGCCTCGAAACGCAGGTGGGGAATCTGTCGGGCGGCAATCAGCAG
>SXWH01000276.1 GCA_005791535.1 Verrucomicrobiaceae bacterium
CGCAGCGGCATCGTCGCCCTCGGCGGCGAGCAGAACGTTTGCGGGCTTGATGTCGCGATGGAGCAGTCCGCACCGGTGCGCCTCACCGATCGCGGCCGCAATCTCGCGGAACAGCCGGAGCGCGACGCCGGCGGGAAGCGGTCCTTTTTCCAGCCGCCGGGCTAGGTCGCCGCCGGTGGCCTCCTCCATGGCGAGAAAGCACGCGCCATCGGAACACACGCCGCTGCCGAAAATGCGGAGGATGTGCGGATGCTCCAGCGTCGCGAGCGCGGCAGCTTCGCGGCGGAAACGCTCCGCCAGCTCGACACCTCCGCGAACGGGCATGACCTTCACCGCGCACGTGGAGCCATCGGCCTCGCGCACGGCGCGGAACACCACGCCCATGCCTCCCCGCCCCAGCACCGGACCGAGCGTGTAGCCGGGCACCTCCACATCGGGGACCGGGCTCGCGGGCGCGGCGGATTTGAAAAAGTCCGTGAGTGAACGCGCGACGCATCGCGGGCACATGCCGTCGATCTCCGCAAGGCGGCCGCCACATCTGGCGCATGCGACGCTCATGTCTGCTCGGCGATGCAGCGCAGCAGGTGCATCAGCTCCCCGTGCACCTCCGCCTCGTCGTCCACCGTCTGCGCCACCCGCTCGCGCAGCGCATCGGCGAGGCGCTTGCGCGCACGGTGCACCTCCACGGCGAGCGCACCCGGCGTGATGCCCGCCTGCGCCGCAAGGCCAGCCATGCGCTCCGCGGGATCGCCGAGCAGGCACGGCTTCAGCGTTTCGAAAAGCGCGAGGCGTCCGCGGCTTTCGTATCCGGCGCGCAGTTCGGAGATCGCGGCGTCGAGCATCGAGAGCGCCCACTCGCGATCGAAATGCCCGGCGGCATCCGCGCCATCGGGCTCCGAGATATCGACCTCCTCAATCGAAACCGCCATGCCGCCCGCACCGCGCTTTTGCGCAGCGCGGTCGCGCCACCAATGGTGAAGGTGATTACGGATTGCGGATTTCAAATACGCCCGCAGCCTGCCACGTTCCGGCTCGGCTTTTTGAAATCCATCGCGCCGGAGAAACGCACCGAGGAAATCCTGCACGACATCCTCGACATCGCCCGGATTACACCCGAGCGCGGCGACGTATCCGGCGAGCGGCTTCCAGTAGCTCCGGCACAATTCATCGAGCGCGATGCGCGATTCCTCCCGCTCCCGCCCGGTCTTCGCGCGCAACACCATGCTCCACGCGGTGCGCGGGAATCGCGAGGCATCGTCTGCCCGGCCGGCGGTGTTGGCGGTTTCTAGCATCATCACTGTCGTGGATGAAACTACGGCCACGCGCAACAGTTGCGTGGCAAAGCGGGCGGGGCGCACGGCTCACAGGACCTTGATTCGGAAGAAGCGCTTCGGGTCCGTGGTGGTATCGACCGTAATGCTCGTGCTGCCTCCGCTTGCCACGGTATCGGAACCGGTGACGGTCTCCCACAGGATCAAGTCGGTGCTCGTCTCCAGCCGGTACGTTTTTCCCGCGACGCTCGACCACGTGATCGTGGTCGTCGTTCCCGCGCGGGTGACTCCCGTGACGCCGAGCCGCGATGCGGCGCTGAGCGGATTCGTACCCGCGAGATTTTCCTGCGCCTCGGTAAATCCGTCGCCGTCGTCGTCGTCGGTGAGCACGTTTGCGAGCGTCAAGGTGAGCGCGCGCTCGCCGGTGTTCCCGCCGCCATCTGTCCAGCGCACGCGGATGCTGTTCACGGGACGCGTCTCGTAATCGAGCGCCGTGGCCGCGACGAGATTGCTGCCGGAAATCGCAAAGCGCGCGTTGTCTGTGGAGCCGGTTCCCGACACGAGCGCGTAGCTGCATTTCACGCCGCTCTCGATCCCCCCGCCGGAGAGCTCCGCGAGCACGGTGCCGGCCGCGGTTTCATTCACCTTCGTGACGCTGAGGCCGATGGGGCGCGGGTCCTCGCTTGCGAGCAGGCTCAGCGTATCGCGAACGTTGTGCACGTTCAGCGTCGTGCGGCGCGACGCGGCGGTCGTGACGATGTTCTTGTAAAAATCCCGCCGGCGTCCCGGCTCCGCGGCATCCGTGGCATCGAGGCGCGTCGCCTTCGGCGCGGTGTTCCAGTTCGGAGTCAGCTTCCCGTTTTGATAAATGAACGTCCACGCCGACTGCGTCGCGAAGAGATCGTTGTCGTGAAGCTTCACCCCGACAAAGTACGGTGCCTTCGAGCTGGTCGCCGTGTGCGCGAGATTCAACGCGCCATCAAACGCCGCACTCACCGCTCCCAGATGCTGGCCGGCATTGAACGACTCGATCAAAATCCAGTCGTAGCTCTCGGGCCGCAGATACACATTGTTCTGGCGCTCGCCGAGGTTCACCGCAACACCGTCGCGATGCTCCACGAGCATCTGCGCGCCGGCCCCGGAGAAATAGCTGGCGATGAGACTGCGCATCGTCGCGTTCCCGTTGGATGCGCCGACCACGGGGATCGCGTAGCCGAAGAGACTGTTGATTTTTGCGTAACCGCCCGACGTGTTCGGCGTGCTCTCGCCGGTCGTCATGTTGAGCTGCCGGCTCTCGTAGTTCGTGATGTCCGTCGCCGTGAGCGTGCGGCCCTGCACGGCCCACCAGTTGTAATTATTCGCGTACGGTTTCGGTGCGCGGACGTGGTAGCCCATGCTCACCCACGCGCTGCTCGCGAGCCGCCCGAGAAGGTCCGGTGCCATGCTCTCGATGAGGTCCGTCTGCCACGTCGTGAAGAACACGTCCACCGGCACGCGGCTCGCCTCGTGGTGATCCAGCAGCGTGCGCAGCTCGGCGATACTGTCCTCCGGATACGAGAAATCCTGCCAGTTCAGCGAGAAGCTCACGTTGTCGTTCGGGCGGAAGTATTGCGACGGCGTGCCATCCCAAAGCGCGAGAATCTCCGTCCACTTCCGCACGGTGAAGCGTCCCGCGTCCCTCCACTGCTTCACCGTGTCCAGCAGCGCCGGAGCCGTCGCCGTCAAATATCCCGGCTGCACGAAATCACGGTGATTGAACACGCGCCCCACAACCCAGCGCTTGTTTTGATGCGGCAGCTCGCCGCTCTCCAGCATCCGGAGGAGACGGTCGGTTTCAAACATATCCTGCTCCCAGTTCCCCACCGCCGTGATTCCTCCCGCCGGGTCGTGGGTGAAATACACCGCGTGGTCCGTGGTCGGCACCGTCGGCTTCCAGAGCCCCGACACGTGCGGGTCGGACGTGTGGCTCGGCGTGCCTCCGCCCATGAGCAATTGCGGACGCCAGCGATACCCCGTGCTCGAATACCGTTGCGCCAGCAGGCCGTCGAACTGCCCGTTCCCATCGTCATCGCGCAGGAACTTCGGCCAGTCCTGATACGCCGTTCCGCCCGTCGGGTCGTCGTAAACATGACCGCCCACCACCGCAGTCGGCTCCGTGTCGAGCGGCACGTCGAGCAGGTAGGCGATGTCGGCGTAATAGTAGCCGCCCGTTTCGTGCGAATGCGGGTCGAGATTCACGCCCTTCACCTCGCGCAGCCACTTCATCACATTGCGCGTGCCCGTGTTTGTGCTGCGGAGATTCGTCGCAGCGTCGATGACGTAATCGCCCGACATGATCGTCGCGTCGTACCCGCTTCCGCCCGGCAGTTCGAAGCGCCGGACGCCTTCCAGAAAGTTCCAGTCGCACTCGCAATTCCACACAAGCCCGCGGTCCGAGCACAATCCGGCAAACGTGATGAGCGCCTCGCGCCATTGAACATAGGTCGCCTTCGTCGTGCTCAGGCTCGTGAAGTTTGGGGTGACCGGGATGCCATTCGAGCCGCCCCCAGCGACTTCACTATGCACGGCGATTGCGTAGTCCACGGTAAGTTGCGCCCGCGTTGTGCACGAAAGCGTGGCGACCAGAGCTGCGATGAGGAGTGAGTGTTTCATATTCACCACCACGTAGCCCGTCCGCCCGCCGACATTACAAAGACCGGCGAAAATCTTTCAGATTACCCGGAGCCTTCCGATCGCTCCCCCGATTCAGCGCCGCCCGCCTCGCCGTAGAAGTTCTCCGTGTTCAGCACGCGCCCCGCTTTGATTCCCTGCTGCAGGCGCGCCAGACGCCAGTTCGTAAGGCTGCGGATGTGGCCGTCCACCTCGCGACTCTGCTCGAACAGCGAGCCCATCCCTTCGTTGAACCACGGCGGGCACTCGGGGAAATTTGCGCTGCCCATCGGATTTCCGACGCACGACACCGGAACGCGCTCCGCCGAATGATGAAACTATTTCACCGTGAGCTTGCCGTTCATGACAACCCAATGCCCGGGAAAAGTGCAGACGTAGGGATACACGCCGGGCTCGGCCGGTGCTCGAAACCGGAGGACCGTCGAGCCGCCTGCATCCACAAGCGGCGTCGCGTGCAACACTTTGTCCGACTTCGGAACGAAGTGTTTTTTGATTCCGTCCGGGTCCTTCGCCATCTCGTTCCCAGCCATCCCGACTTCCTCCAGCGCACCCGGTTTTACGACCACGAGATTGTGCTGCATGGCGTCGGGATTGTTGAGGATGAGTTTAATCGGCTGGCCGGGGCTCGCGGACACTTCGACCGGAGCAAACATCATCCGCTCCGGAATCGTCGCCATCGTGATCGTCTTCAAACCGGGCAGCTTCTCAAACGCAATATCCTCGGGAGTCTTCGGACTGTGATCGACCTTCGGTTGTTTGGAGCGGGCTGCGGACCCTTTCAAGAATGGCGAAATCATCGCGGATAGAGCCGGGTCTTTTTGCCAATGCCGCGACAACGCCTCCGAGCCCAGCGCGGTCGTGGCAGCGTAGCGCAAGTGGTCTCCCATCGGATGGTGGATGATGTGAGCCACGGCATGCATCGCTTCCGGCGTTCCGATGTACGAAGCCGCAATGATGGCCTGCAACCGCACAAGCTGTGATGGATCCTGCGCAGCCGCCGCGAGGTGCGGGATGCCTTGCTCGGGCAGCGTGGCGCTTGAATGGCGCAACTGTTGCACCGCCGCAGCCCGCGCGCGATGGTCCGGCGATTTGAGCAACTGCGCGAGAAGCTCCGGTCGCGCAGCGCGCACAGAGCGATAAGTCCAAAGCGCCTCCAAAAGGTGATGAGTGTAACGCGGATCGCCCTTATCAAGTCCGGGCAGCCAGGCATCCAGCGCGGCTGCAACCTGTGCACCATCACGCTCGCGGAGTTCCCTGCGCGTCCAGTAGCGGACGCGGTATTCCGGGCGTTTCAAGAGCTCGAGCAGCGAAGCGATTGGTGCACCGGCGATCACAGGAGGCTCCTGCAACTTTGCTCCCTTCGGAACAATACGCCAGATGCGTCCCGAAGCACGATCGCGCCGGGGATCGCGAAGCGAGTATTGCGCGTGGCCTTTGATCGGATTGTACCAGTCGCAAATGTAGAGGTCGCCGCGCGGACCAAACTGCACGTCCGTCGGGATGAACGACAGGTTCTCCGAGAAGATCAGGTCCGCGACAAACTTCTCCTCATAATGATCGTCCTTTTCGATCCACTGATGGATCTCGATTTTGTTCGTAGGCTTGTAGCGGGCCTTGATGAAACCGCCCTGCAGCTCCTTCGGCCAGAATGGAAAATCCACGAACTCATGTCCGCACGTTCCGGAGTACGCCGGAAGCTTTCCTGCCGCCGGATGCTGCTGCGGATACGGCGGATTGGTCGCGTGAAATGCGGTCGCGAAAATCGGGTGGCTCGCCACATGGTTGCCCCAGTCATCGAACGTCACACCCCACGGATTTGTGTTCGGATAGTTTCCAAAAGTCGTGAGCCGGTGCGTCTGCGGATGAAACAGAAACCACGCACTGTTTTTGGCGCGAACCGGACCATACGGAGTCTCGACCTGCGAATTGTGAAAGATGGATTCGCGGAACATCAAATCGCCATCCGGCGTCCAGACAAAATCATGCAAGGCGTGATGGCTGTCCTCGCATCCAAAACCCGTGAGCAGATGCTCGCGACGGTCTGCACGGTCGTCGCCGTCCGAATCCGTGAGCAGTGTGAAATGCGGCTCCTCCGAGACATACACCCCGTTTTTCGTAAGTTCGAACGAAAGCGGGATGTGGACATCGTCCGCCCAGACCTTCGACTTGTCCGCCCGCCCATCACCGTCCGTGTCTTCGAGGATGATGATTTTGTCCCGCGGCTCCTGCCCCGGATAGACGTGCGGATATGTCGTCGAGCACGACACCCACAAACGTCCGCGGGCGTCCCATCGCATTTGAATGGGTTTCGCCAGATCGGGAAACTGCTCCTCGCTCGCAAAAAGGTTCACATCAAACCGCGGGTCGATGCGAAAGGACTTCAGCTCGTCGGCAGGATTCAGCCATTCGTTTGCACCGCGGGCCTCGGTGACTTCTTCGAGCGGAGGAACATTGGAATCATCCACCTTCGCACCTCCAAACGAACGCCCCTGCGCGATATCCCACACACGGCGGTCGCGGTTTGCCGTCATGATCTCGAAATTGCGCATCGCAGGCAGGAAATCGAGGTAGCCGTAATCCTTGTTGCGACCGCCCGTGTAGTAGAACGTGTTCAGCGGGCGGTAGCGGCGGAAATACTGGCGGTTCTTGTCCACGACCGCGGCCCGCAACTCGGCATTCATCTTCGGAGGCTCGACTCCAAACATTGCTGCGAACAGCTTGCCGCTCATCGCTGCATCGCCTTCCGCATTGAGATGCACTCCGTTGATGGTGAGTTGACTCGTCGAATCCGCCAGCAACGGCAGCGTCGCCGCGTAAAGATCCACAAACCCCACTTTCTCCGCACCCGCGACCGAGGCGATCGCAGCGGAGTACGCAGCCAGATTTGCATTATTCCGATCCGCCGCATCGACTCCGGGAATGTTCTCATTGGCAATTGGTGAAAGCAGAACGATGCGCGGTCCCGTTTTGCCGTTGAAACTGCTGGTTTTCATATCAGCCACCCATTTCGAGAGACGGCTCTTAAACTCCGGGACGCGTTCGTTTCCACCAAACGACTCGTTGAACCCAAACGCTGCGATCACCACATCGACCCTCTCGCGGGTGAGATGCTGCTTTACCGTCGCAAAGTTATCCGGGCGCGGCTGAAGGTCCGGTTCATCGGCCGACCACGCGAAATTGCGGACAAACAATTCTTTGTCCGGATGGGCAAGATGCAGGAGTGCTTCGAAGTTTCCGAACCACTGGGAGCGATCGAGCAATGAGTTCCCGACGAACGCAATTCGTTCACCCTTTTCCAAACGCAGTGGCAATCGCGTCTCCATTGCGTCGACCTTCGTTGGATTCGGAGCAGAACGCGCATAAATGCCATACGCGGCCAGCGCAGGGTCCGCAGTCGGCGGGACTTTCGCCGGCGGTTCCCAGGCGAGCGCAAACGACGAAATGGAACAAAGCACAAGAGTGAGTCGGACGAGCATGCTCGCGAACGTTCCGCCCGCCCCGCGACAAGTCCAGCGCCGACTGCCCGTTGCCGATTCCGCAAAACTACCGACCCACCGGAGCCTTCCGGTCGCTCCCCGATTCAGCGCCGCGCCGCCAGTTTACGGGAACGCGAGGCTCATCACGTATTCCTCCCACTTTTTCTGGAAGGCGACCATGTCGGACTCGCCGAGGACTTTCTTCAGCGTCTTGAAGCCGCCGGGGTCGTCCTTCGCGTTTGCGACGAACTCGCGGTAATACTTCACGAGCAGTCCCTTTTCCTGAAGGTAGTAGCAGAGATAGCGCGACTGGCCGTAGTAGCTGCTGTATCCGCCCGCCTCGCCGTAAAAATCCTCCGTGTTCAGCGCGGTGAGCTTTTCAAAAGGCAGCACGCGCCCCGCTTTGATGCCCTGTTGCAGGCGCGCCAGCCGCCAGTTCGTGAGGCCGCGGATGTGACCGTCCATCTCGCGACTCTGCTCAAACAGCGAGCCCATCCCTTCGTTGAACCACGGCGGGCAGTCGGGGAAATTTGCGCGCATGTACGGATGCACGATTTCATGCACGAGCGTGCCGCCGCCGGTGGCGATGTTCATGATGAGCGCGCGGTGTTTGGGCGAATAGTAGCCAAACGGCGTAGTCGGGCGGTCACCGAAGATTTCGACGACGTGCTTGTCGTAGCTCTCCTTGTCCTTGAACAGCCACACGTCGATGATCTCCTCCGGGTCCTTCGCAAAAAAGTCGCGCTTCAGCAGGTCCACCGCCCATTTCACGATCGTCGTCGAACGCAGGCGCACGACCGCCTCGGGCTCGTCGCCGATGACGACAAACGGAGGCTGCTGCACGACCGTGAATCCCGATGCGGGAATGCGCTTCCGCAGCGCGGCCATGTGCTCATCCAGAGTTTCCGCGCGCGCCGGAGAAACGACAGCGAAACAAAGCAGCAGACACGTGGCGAAAAGTTGAACCAGAGGAGACATACCCGCTCTACGACAGCCCCGCAGCCCGTTCGTTCATTTTCGCTCTGAAAACACCGCAACCGCGCTCGCAAGACGCCCTCTGCAATCCCGAAGACCCCTTCCTGCTTCAGCATGCAGCCCTCTTCAACCCCGAAGACCCCTTCCTGCTCCAGCAGGCAGCCCTCTTTAATCCCGAAGACCCCTTCCTGCTCCAGCACGATGCCCTCTTCAATCCCGAAGACCCCTCCCTGCTCCAGCAGGATGCCC
>SXWH01000277.1 GCA_005791535.1 Verrucomicrobiaceae bacterium
ATCGCAGCCACCGCAGCCACGCTGTTTATCCTCCCCGCATTTTTCGCGCTGCTCACCACGCGCAAAGTCAAACCCACGTCGCTCGACCCGGATGACCCGGAGAGCGGCCATTTCGCAAAATGAAGCCACTCCATTTAATGATCGGCTTTTGCGCCCTGCCGACCCTCGCCTTCGCGCAGACGCCCGTAAAACTCACCAGTCCAAAACGGGCGGATATCCACCGCTGGATTACGCTCCCCGGCACGCTCAAAGCGAACCAGCAGGCGACGCTTTACGCGAAAGTAGCGGGCTACCTCACGAAGGTCGCGGTCGATAAAGGCGACACGGTGAAGGCCGAACAAGCGCTCGGAGAGCTCGAAGTGCCCGAGTTGCTCGCGGATTTGAAGAAGTTCGAGGCCGACGTGAAGGTCGCGGAAATCGAACTCGGCCGGCTTACCGACGCGCAGAAGAAGGCCCCCGACCTCGTGCTCCCGCAGGCTCTCGACAAGGCGCGCGGTGCGGCCGACGTCGCCCGCGCGAACATGGAGCGCACGCGGACGCTGCTCGATTTTGCAAAGATCACTGCTCCGTTTCCCGGCGTGATCACCGCGCGGTTTGTGGACAACGGCGCGTTTGTCCCATCGGCCACGAGCGGCAGTGCGGCGCAGAATGCAGCGCTTTTTACACTCATGGATTTCACCACCGTGCGCGCACAAGTCGCCGTGCCGGAACTGGAGACGCCTTTTATAAAGAGCGGACTACCCGTGAAGATCGCGCTCGAGGCGCTGCCCGGAAAATCGTTCGACGCGACGGTGACGCGCTTCTCCGGCGCGCTCGATGAAGCCACGCGCACGATGCTCGTCGAAGCCGACCTGCCCAACGCCGAAGGCACGCTGCGACCGGGAATGTATTCGAGCATCCGAATCGCGGTGGAAAAGCACACCGGCGCGCTCGTCGTGCCGGGCGAAGCGCTCGCGATGGAGAAGACGAACGCGTTCGTTTTCAAACACGCCGACGGAAAGGCGAAGAAAGCCGCGGTGAAACTCGGCTTCAACGACGGCACCAACGCCGAAGTCCTCGAAGGACTCGCGGAAGGCGAGCAAGTCATCGTCGTCGGGAAAGCGACATTCGCCGATGGCCAGGCGGTGGAACCGGAGGCCGCGAAATGAGAACCGTCCTTTGCATCCTCTCAGTCCTTTGCGCCCCGCTCGTCGCCGCCGAGCAGCCCATCTCGCTGCCCGCCGTCCTCCGCCTCGCAGGCGCGAAGAACCTCGACGTGAAGCTCGCCGCCGAGCGCGTCGCCGAGGCGCAGGCACAACACGAAGCGGCATGGATGCAGTGGTTTCCTTACGTCACGCCGGGCATTTCGTTCCGCCGGCACGAAGGGAACATCCAGACTGTGGACGGCCAAATCATCGACGCCGACAAGCAGTCGCTCACGCTCGGAGCTGCGGTGACCATGCAGCTCGAAGCGGGCGAAACGTATTACAAAAACCTCGTCGGCAAAAAGCTTGTGCGCGTTGCGGAGCACGCCGTCGAAGTTCAGCGGCAGGAGAGCATCTGGCAGGCGGTGAATGCGTATTTTGAGACCGTTCGCGCTCAGGCGGCGGTGGGCGTTGCGGCCGAGGCGGTGAAGGTCGCGGATGATTACGCGAAACAGGTGAA
Source organism: Verrucomicrobiaceae bacterium (assembly GCA_005791535.1). Taxonomy (GTDB): domain Bacteria; phylum Verrucomicrobiota; class Verrucomicrobiia; order Chthoniobacterales; family Chthoniobacteraceae; genus SXWH01. The sequence goes on from SXWH01000277.1 coordinate 1,645, forward strand.
ACAGGCCGTGGACGCGGGCATCGCATTTAAAGGCGACGCATTCCGCGCGGCGGCGCAGGTCGAGCGGAATCGCCTCGTGCAGCGGCAGGCTCGCGAGCAACAGCGCATCGCTGCAGCCCGACTCGCGCAGGTCCTTCGCATCTCGCCAATCGTCGAACTCATCCCCGACGACCGCACGCCCGCGCCGGTGACTTTTTCGGAAAGCAGCCGCGCACTTTCGCAACTCGCCGCGACCGCCATTGAGCGACGGCCCGAGATGGCGATGAACGCCGAGCAACTCGCCGCAGCCATCGCCGCCGGAGAAGGCGCGAAATGGGCGCCGGTCGTCCCGACGCTGCGCGCCGAGGTTTTCCAGGGCGGACTCGGCGGTGGCACGCACGATGACGGGCCGCGCAAATTCAACGACAGCGCCGACTACAGCATCGGGCTTACGTGGCGCATCGGCCCGGGCGGACTTTTCGATCGCTCCCGCGAGCAACTCGCCAACTCGAAGCAGCGCGGTCTTTCGATCGAGCGCGACAAACTCCGCGATGAAATCACCCGCCAGGTCGTGGAGGCACACACGCGCGTCCACAGCCTCGCCGAGCAGCTCACCCACGCCCGCGCCGCGCTGTCCGCCGCCGAGCAGGCACTGAAGCTCGCGAGAGAGCGAAAGGCCTTCGCCGTGGGCGAAGTGCTGGAGAACATCCAGGCGGAACAGGACCTCACCCGCGCGCGGCTCGACTACCTGAACATCGTCACGGAAAACAACCGGGCGCAATTTCTCCTGCGGAGAGCTGTGGGAGGAACCCCGACCGCTGCGAGCCGGAAGAAGTAACTGACGCTTGCCTTCGGTCGGCTCGTCACGTGATTCGTCCTCGCGGCTGGCGGTTTGGTGGCACGCCACACGACTTTCACATAACAGCCCTTGCGGAAGATGAGTAAATTGTCATGGTGGCGGCCTTCATGGTAAAAAACATTCTGGTACTCGGTGGCGGCAGCGCGGGCCTTCTGGCGGCGATTTCGATTAAGATTAAAGTTCCGCAGGTCCACGTCCGCGTCGTGCGGAGCAAGGAGATCGGCATCATCGGTGTGGGCGAAGGCACGACTCCGGGGTTCAACCGGCATGTGTTCGACTTTCTCGGGATTCGCCGCGCGGCGTTTTACAAGCGCGTCCGGCCGGTGTGGAAGCTGGGCATCCGCTTCCTTTGGGGGCCGAGGGAACGGTTCGACTACACGTTTTTCCAGCAGCTCGATTCCGGGTATTCCGATTTGCCAAAGCCGAACGGGTATTATTGCGAGGAGGAGTTTAGCGATGTGCACCTGTCCTCCGCGCTGATGAACCGCGACCGCGTCTGGGCGCGGCAGCCCAACGGCGCGCCAAACGTGCAGGAGTGGCATGGCTTTCACCTCGAAAACACGATGCTCGTCGATGCGCTGGAGCAGATCGCGCGGGAATCGGGCGTGGAGTTTACGGATGCGACGGTGCGTCACGCGGAGCGCGGGCCGGCGGGGATCGCGGCGCTGCATCTGGAGGATGGCCGCAGCCTCACGGCGGACCTTTTTGTGGACGCGAGCGGCTTCCGCTCGGAGCTGCTCGGCAAGGCGCTGGAGACGCCGTTTCAGAGTTTTGAAAAGGCGCTGTTTTGCGACCGCGCAGTCGTCGCCGGCTGGGACCGCGAGCCAGACGAGCCGATTCTTCCTTTCACCACGGCGGAGACGATGGACGCGGGCTGGGCGTGGAAGATTGAGCACGAGGAAATCATCAATCGCGGCTACGTGTACAGCTCGGCGCACATTTCCGACGACGAGGCGTGCGCGGAGTTTTTGCGGAAGAACCCGCGCATCAAGCGCGAGCCGCGGATTGTGAAGTTCCGCTCGGGGAGCTACCGCGAGGTGTGGAGGGAAAATGTGGTCGCCGTGGGAAATGCCACGGGCTTCGTAGAGCCGCTGGAGGCCAGCGCGCTGATGGTCATCTGCTCGCAGTGCGAGACGATTGTGCAGACGCTGCTCCACAGCGACCGGCACGTCGGACCGTCCATGCGGCGCTTTGCAAACCGGCACCTCACGCGGCAGTGGGAAAACGTGCGGGATTTCCTCGCGTTTCACTACAAGTTCAACACGCGGCTCAACACGCCTTTCTGGCAGCACGCGCGGGCGGAGACGGACATCAGCCCGCTGGATGAAATGATGGCGATGTATTTTGAGAACGGCCCCACGGGGCTGCTTCGTTACGCCCTGCCAAACGGGCCGGAAAACGACTTCGGCATCGAAGGGTATCTGGTGATGCTGCTGGGGATGAAAGTGCCGTGGCGTCATAACTACGCGGCCTCGCAGGACGAACACCGCCGCTGGCTGGCCCACGTCGCACGGAACCGGCGCGAGGCGCGCGCGGGGCTGACCGTGGAGGAAAGCCTGCGCTACGTGCATGACCCGCGCTGGACTTGGAACGACGACCCGGCCTTCCCCGGAACCAGCGCCGCTCCCAGACAGCAGGCATTGGTTTAGCAGGCTGAGGCTTTCGTCCAAAGGAAGGGCGGTTTTGTCACAGCCGACCGGCGGTTTATCCAAAGCAGGTTGCCGCTTTGGGGCGGTCTGTTTATGCAAACACCTCTCACCAAAACACTACCCTTCTTTCCCATGACCATGAAACCACTCATTACAAGCATCGTCGTACTCATCGCGCTCCAGCCCATTCTTCCCGCACAGGAGAAAGCCGCGACACCCGCACCGGCGGATAACATTCACAAAATGCTGGGGCAACCGGCAACCGAAGCGGATTCCTTTGCTTACAAGCTGCTCGATATCTGCCAGGAGGCCGCTGCGAAGGACGTGGACCGCTACAATGCGCGCCCGACCGTGCTCTCCCGGCAAATGGCGATTTGGGCGACCGCCGTGTACGATGCATGGGCGGCCTACGATGAGAAAGCCGTGGGCACCCGGCTCGGCGGCAAGCTCCGCCGGCCGAAAGCCGAACGCACGGAGGCAAACAAAAAGAAGGCCATCGCATACGCCAGCCACCACGCGCTGCTCTTCGTTTATCCGGAGTCGAAGGACTATCTCGAAGGCGAGATGAAGAAGATGGGTTACGACCCGGCGGTTGTTTCCAAGGACATCAAAAAGGCAGAGGGTATCGGCTACGCAGCGGCGCAGGCGGTGATCGAATATCGGCGTCACGACGGCTCCAATCAATTCGGCGACGAACCCGGCACACAGGGCGGAAAGCCATACTCCGACTACACTTTCTACACCCCCGTGAATCCGCCGGACAAAATCATCGACCCCGATCGCTGGCAGCCGATCACGTTTACAAAGCCGGACGGCACGAAGATTACACCCGGCTTCCTCACGCCTCACTGGTATCG
>SXWH01000278.1 GCA_005791535.1 Verrucomicrobiaceae bacterium
CTCTCGGTTTGCGGAGCCGAGTATCGGGTGTCCGTGTCCGGCTCCGATTCCGCGGATGGCACGGCGGCCGCGCCCTGGCGCACGATTCAGCGCGGAGTCGATGCGCTGAAGGCCGGCGACACACTCCGCATCGGAGCGGGAGTGTATCGTGAGCGAATCGAGCTGAAGACCGGAGGAACCGCGGACGGCCCAATCACCATCGCCGCCGAGACCGGAGCGCGCGTCGTGGTGTGCGGTGCGGACCTGCTTGCCGACGGATGGACGCGACTACCGGATGGTGCCTGGGAGCACGATTGGGCGCTGCGATTTCCGATCAACGGACCGGAGGATCTGACGCATCCCGGCGATCCTGCGCATTTGCTGACGGGTAGGGCAGAGCAGGTGTTTGATGCAGGCCGGTTGCTCACGCAGGTTCTGAAACGCGAGCAGCTCGGCAGGGGAACCTTTTTCGTGGATCTCGACCAAAAGAAACTGGTGGTCCGTCTTCGCGATGATGGCGACCCGACGCGGACCGACATCGAGGCCGGAGCGCGCGGGCAATGGTTCGCGGCGCAGCCCGGCGTCTCACACGTTCGCGTCCGCGGCATCGTATTCCGGTGCGCTTCGAATCATGCCCAGCGTGGCGCGTTCATCCTCGGAAGCGATGCGAAGAACTGGACTGTGGAGGACTGCACTTTCGAGCGCGCGAATGGTCCGGGCGCCACATTCACAGGAACGGGGCACGTATTCCGGCGGTGCCATTTCCAGGACAACGGCCAGCTCGGATTCGGAGCCTGGGCGTGCCACGACACGCGGATGGAGGAATGCACAATCCAGCGCAATAACTTGAAGGGCTACTCCACCGCATGGGAGGCGGGCGGGCTGAAGATCACGATGTCCCGCGGGTTTGCGTTGCTGCGCTGTCGCGCGATCAACAACCGGGGTGTGGGAATCTGGTATGACATCGGAAACGAAAAGGCCGAAGTCGCACACTGCCTCATCGCGGACAATGACGAGGCGGGCATCTTTTACGAAATCTCGTACGGCCTCCACGCACACGATAATCTCGTGATCAACAACGCGAACCTCGGCGAGAAGCCGCGCGGTGCCTGGGCGGCGGCGGGAATCACGCTCTCGTCGTCGGAGGATTGCGTCATCGAAAACAACACGCTTGCGGGCAATCGCGACGGCGTTTCATTTCGCGAGCAGAATCGAACCACGCCGAGAATTAGCGGCGGTGAAGTCCGCGTCCTGAACCGGAATCACACGGTTCGACGGAATGTCATCGCTCACTCGCAGGCGTTCAATATCGCCTTCTGGATGGACACGACGTTTTTCGGCCCGCACCCGGCGGGGCATGACAAGAACGATCCCGTATTCGAGGATCCGAAAACGCTCGGTTTTCGATTCGAAGGCAATGTTCTCACGCCGTTGTCCGGCAGGCCGAATTACCTGTACGGCCCGCTGTGGCGCGAGCGGCACAAGACGGCCGGCACTCCCAGTGAATTCAAGGCGGTGTCGGGGATTGAGGATTCGTCGCTCGTTTCGCAGTCCGGATTCGTGGATGAAACCGGCCGCGATTTCCGCCTCCGCGACGATTCCGCCGCAGCGAAAGCCGGCGCCGGAGTGCGTGAAATGGAGCGCATCCCGCGCTGAGAGCGTCGATTTAGAAATCGGATGGCTGTTCGGCGGCGGGCTGTATAGAGTGCGCCGGAATGAATTTCCCAGCGCTCGATTTCTCAAGAATCCGCACGTATCCCGTCGCCGACCGCGCCAACAAGGTGGCGGTCGAAGCCTTCGCGAAGCCGCATCAGCCGGGCGCGACGCTGGCTTCGTTTCTCGACTCGCTCCCGGATTTTCTCGCGGTGCAGGATTTGAAGACCGTCGTGAATGCCATGGCCACGGCGGTGCGCAATGGGCGTCCGATTTTGCTCATGATGGGCGCGCACGCGATCAAGGTCGGGCTGAATCCGCTCATCGTGGACGCGATGCGCAGCGGGATTGTCAGCGCTGTGGCGTTCAATGGCGCGGGCGCAATTCACGACTTCGAACTCTGCTACAACGGCGAGACGAGCGAGGACGTGCAGCGCGGCCTGAACGACGGGACTTTCGGCATGGTCGATGAAACGGGCCGGATGATGAACGCCGCGCTCGCCGACGGAGTGGACCGCGGTTTCGGCGCCGGCCGCGCGCTGGGCGAACGCGCGCTTCAATTTCCAAACAAGCATCTCAGCATCATGGCGACGGGCGCGGAAATTGGCGCGCCTGTGACCGTCCACATCGCGATTGGCACCGACATCATCCATCAACATCCCACGACGCGCGGCGATGTGCTCGGCGAAGCGAGCTACCGCGATTTCCAAACGTTTGCCGCGGTCTGCGCGCAGCTCGAAGGCGGCGTGGTGCTGAATGTCGGCAGCGCGGTGATCATGCCCGAGGTGTTTTTGAAAGCGCTCACCGTCGCGCGGAATCTAGGGCACAAGGTCGAGAAATTCACCACGGCCACGCTCGACATGACGCGCCATTACCGCCCGAGCGAAAACGTGCAGCGCCGTCCCACCGCGATGGGCGGAAAGGGCGTTTATATCGTGGGGCATCACGAGATTAATCTCCCGCTGCTCTTCGCCGCGGTGAAGGAAGCGCTGGCCTGATGCTCCCGTGGTTTGACGGAAAATTCCCGCTCTACCTCGCGCCGATGGCGGGCGTGACGGATACGACGTTCCGACAGCTCTGCAAGGAATACGGCGCGGATGTGATGGTGACGGAATTTGTGAGCGCCGAGGGCATTTTCCGCCGCAACGAGCGCACGATGGAATATCTCGATTTCGAGGAAGCGGAGCGCCCGCTCGGCGTGCAGTTGTTTGGCGGCGATCCCGATCATCTCGGCGAAGCGGCGAAGATCGTGTGCGAATGGAAACGCCCCGACTTCATCGACATCAACTTCGGCTGCCCGGTGAGCAAGGTCGTGAGCAAAAACGGCGGCTCCTCGCTCCTGCGCGACTGCCCGCTGCTTGAGCGCATCGCATCGGCCATCGTCAAAGCCGTCGCGCCGCTTCCCGTCACGGCGAAAATCCGCATCGGCTGGAGCGCGGATACCGTCAACGCAACCACCACCGCCCGCATTCTCGAAGGCTGCGGAATCCAGGCCCTCGCCGTGCACGGACGCACCAAAGAGCAGGGCTACTCCGGGCTGGCAAATTGGGACGTCATCGCCGAAGTCGCCGCCACGGTGAAAATCCCCGTCATCGGCAACGGCGACATCATCACCCCGCAGGACGTGGAACTACGCCGCCGCACCACCGGCGTTTCGGGAATCATGATCGGCCGCGCAGCGATGCAGCACCCGTGGGTCTTCCGGCAGATCAAACACTTCCTCGCCACCGGCACCCATCTTCCCCCGCCGCCGCTGCCGGAAATCTGGGCGCACGTCCGCCGGCATTGCGCGAACGAAATCGCGCGGATGGGCAGCGAGCTTCACGCCATGCAAAGCATGCGCACCCAGCTCATGGCCTACAGCCGCGGAATGCCCGACGCCAAACGCCTCCGCGAACGTTTCACGCGCGTGGAATCCCTCGCGCAACTCGACGACATCGCCGCCGAGAACATGCGCGCGCACGAAACAGAAAAGTAGGCGAGATTTTTAATCTCGCTCTCAAGAGCATCGAACCAAGTCTGGCGTGCCGCTCATTGTAATTTGTGAGCACTACAAGCGAGATTGAAAATCTCGCCTACTCTCGCAAGCGCGTTGTTGAACAGGAAGCGTTTTTCGATGCCGAGCAGGCCGGCTTCCTCGGTATTGCGGGCGGCTGCGAAGAATTTGCGCGGCCGATCGGGCAATTGCATCAGTATCCACCCGCGCCGATTTTCCCACCGGCAGCGTCGGTGTCTCCGGCGGCTTCGCGACGCCTGTATTCATCCATCATCGCAGCAGTCGCTGTCGCTCCGCACCGCGTGGCGCCGAGGTCCCGCACTTTGATCAGGCCGTCCAAATCCCGCACACCGCCCGCGGCTTTGACCTGCACGCGTCCGCTCACGCTTGCACGCATCAACGAGAGATCATGCTCGGTAGCACCCTTGTAATTGTAGCTTCCATCGGGCTGTTTCACGAATCCGTATCCCGAGCTTGTCTTCACCCAATCCGCACCGGCCCGCTCGGAAATGGCGCACAGTTTCCGTTTGAAATCATCGCTCTCCAGACCAGCACCGCCGGCTGTGAGATAATCGTTTTCAAAAATGACCTTCACCTTCGCGCCGTGCCTGTGTGCCTCGTCGCAGACAGCGCGGATGTCGGCCTCCACGTATTCCCAATCGCCGCCGAGTGCCTTGCCGATATTGATGACCATGTCGATCTCCGCGGCGCCATCCTCGCAGGCGAGTTTCGTCTCGTAGCGCTTTGATTCCGTCGCACTGTTCCCGTGCGGGAAACCAATCACCGCGCCGACAAGCACGCCGCTGCCCCGCAGCCATTCCACCGCCTGCCGCACTGCGTACGGCTTGATGCAGACCGAGGCCACTCCGTATCTCGCGGCGATTTCGCATCCCGCTTTCAAATCCGCATCCGTCATCGTGGGATGAAGCAGCGAATGGTCGATCATCTTCGCGAGTTCGGAGTAGGTGTATTTCATCGCAGCCAGTGTGCTCCGGCGGAAACGAGGCTGTCCAGTCCGGCGGCGAATTCGCGGATTGCGCCACAAAAAGGTTTCGCGCGGCTATCGACTTCCACCGTGCCGCGTTGTATCCGTGGGGCATGACGATTGATCCATCCATCTCAATGCAGGAGCTTGTGGCGCGGTTTCCGAGTGCGCAGCGGGCGCTTTTCCGCCGGTACCATATTGGCGGATGCTCAAGCTGCGGGTTTCGTCCGGACGAGACCCTCGCGGAAGTCTGTGCGCGCAACGAGAATCTGCCGGTGGATGAAGTGGTGAAGACGATTGTGGAAGCGCACGAGGCGGAGGCGGACATGGAGGTGACCGTCCAGCAGGCGGCAGACCTGGTGAAAGCCGGAAAGGCGCGGCTGGTGGACGTGCGGACCCGCGAGGAATGGGATGCGGTGCATATCGAGAACAGCACATTTCTTTCGCAGGAACTGATGCACGAACTGGGCGGATGGCCGCGCGAGCAACTTATCATTTTCCTGTGCCATCATGGCGTGCGCAGTCTCAATGCCGCCGCATATTTCGCCGGCCACGGGCTGGAAAATGTGAAGAGCATGAAGGGCGGAATCGATGCTTGGAGTCTGGAAATCGACCCGACGCTCCCGCGCTACGAACTCGCCTGAGGTACTGCCATGAGCGACGAACTTCATCAGAAAATCCAGGAGGCCATCGCGGAGCCGAAGAATCTCGGCGAGATGCAAAATGCCGACGCTGTCGGGACGATGGGGAGCGCGGATTGCGGGGACATGCTGCGGATGTGGATCAAATTCCGCGAAGAAGGCGGAAAGAAGGTCATCGACAAGGCTTCGTTTCAGACGTTCGGGTGCGAGACGGCGATCGCGGTGGCGAGTCTCGCGACGCAGCTAATCCAGGGTAAGACGCCCGAGGAAGCTCTGGCGATGGATGGCGCGGCGTTGAGCGCGCCGCTCGGGCCGCTTCCGCCCATGAAGATTCATTGCGCGCAACTCGTCGAGGGCGCGTTGCGTCAGGCGCTCGGAGGCGCACCGGCGGCACAGCCGGCGAAGTCCGCGCCGATGGCACCGACTCTCGTGGACGGCTTCGGGGCCGCGGCTCCGGCGAAGAAGACGATCGTTTTCAAAAAATAACGCCCAACCAGCGCTCCGGCGTTTTTCGCGAGTTGCATATCAGGCGAACATGCGGGAACTTGTTCCACCCGTTACGCTCACCTTATGAAGTCACTCCTCGCAGCACTCCTCGCTCTCGTTTCCGTCGCATCGGCAGCGCCGGTCATTAATGAATTCGTTGCCGAGAACGAGTTCGGCCTCACGGACATCGACGGAACGCATTCTGACTGGATCGAAATCTACAATCCGGACCCGACGCCGGTGAATCTGAGCGGCTACTTTCTTACCGACGACTCGCTCGTTCCCACGAAATGGGCCTTCCCGGCGGTAACTCTGAATCCGGGGCAGTTCCTCGTGGTCTTTGCATCCGCGAAGAATCGCGCCGTTGCGGGCTCGGAATTGCACACGAACTTCGCGCTGAACGCCGCGGGCGGCTATGTGGGACTCACGCAGTCGCCGGGTGCCGGTGTTGTGTCCTCGTTCACTTACACCAAACAGCGCGACGGCTACAGTTACGGCATCGCCCGCTCGCAGGGGAGTGCGAATCTGATTGGCGGGGTGACGCCGACGTATCTCATTCCGACCAGCGCTGCAGCATTGCCCGCGAATTGGAATGCAGTGACGCCCACCGGCGGCATATGGACGACCGGAACGACGACCGGCGGCATCGGCTACGATACCGCGCCGCCGCCCGCCGCGACCACGAACGCATCGCGCCTCGCCGGTTCCGTGGCGACGCAATCGAGCGAGTATCCCGGCTATCCGGCACCGAATGCGACCGATGGCGCAACGAACAACTTCACACACACCAGCGGAGCGGCATCGGACCCGAACCCGTGGTGGCGCGTGACGTTCCCGAGCGACCAGACGCTTACGAGCATCGTCATCTACAATCGCGGCGACGGCTGCTGCCAGGGCCGCCTGCGGGACATCACCGTGCAGGTCCTGAACGCGGCAGACGGCGTCGTGTGGACATCCGCCCTGCTCAATCCCAACAACTCGCTGAACAATCCAACGACGCTTTCGCTGGACCTCATCGGCCTCACCGGCGGCACCGTGACCGGCCGGAAAGTGAAAATCACCCGCACTGGAAATCCGGCTCTCGGCGGCGGACACGACAGCTATGTGCTTTCGATGGGTGAGGTGATTGCCACGGCCACCGTTGCAGGCGGACCGACGCCCGATTTTAACATCGCGCCGGCAGGCTCGGCATCGCAAAGCACGACCTCGTTCGCCGCAGGAAACGCGATCAACAACAACCTGACCGACTTTACCCACACGGTGGGCGGTGACCCGGATCCCACGTGGACGCTGAACCTCGGCGCACGCAAGAAGCTGAACAACATCACAATTTATAATCGCTCAAGCTGCTGCGGCAGCCGCATGCGGGATATCCGCGTGACCGTTCGGGATTCCGACAACACGACCGTGCTTTACACGTCGCCGCTCTTGAACCCGGAGAATGCCGGCTACGCATACCCGAACGGCCCGGCCACTCTCTCGCTCGACCTCGCCACACTCTACGGTGGTGCGGTCGTCGGCCAGTATGTGGAAGTAAAACGCATCCCCGACCCCGATTTGAGCGGCAGCGCCGGGCAGGGAAATGCCGACGAGGCGAGCGTGCTCTCGCTCGGCGAAGTCGTGGTGAGCGGCAATGACTTTACGAGCTACGTCCAACTCATCGGCACGGATGTGAAGACGCCGATGTACAACGTGAACACGTCCGCGTTTGTGCGTTATCCATTCACCGTCGCGCCGGGAACAGTGTTCGACACGCTCAAGCTCATCGCGCGCTACGACGACGGATTCATCGCATACATCGACGGTGTGAAAGTCGCAGAGGCCAATGCGCCGGCGACGCCCGCGTGGAACTCGGCCGCGACAGGTGGCGACCGCTCCGACACGCTCGGCACGCGGTTTGAGATCATCGACCTCGCAGCGCACGTTTCCCTGCTCACACCGGGCAATCACGTGCTCGCGATTCAAGGGATGACATCGGCTGTGAACGACCCCGATTTCCTCTTCCACGCACGACTGGAGGGTAATTCGCAGACCATCAATACGTTCGCCAGCCATCTCAGCACTCCGACGCCCGGCGGCCATAACTTTTCCGCGTGGTATCTAGATTTCGTTGGTGACACGTCCTTCTCCGTGAAGCGCGGATTCTTCACCACGGCGCAGTCGGTAGCGATCACCTGCCCGACCGCTGGAGCGCAGATTTATTACACGACGAACGGCAACGATCCCACTCCGCTAAACGGCACACTTTACTCGGCCCCCATCAATATCGCCGCTACGACCGTTCTGCGCGCGCGCGCATTCAAAACCGACTGGGTGCCCTCAAATACCGATACGCAAACATACCTGTTCCTCTCGGATGTGCTCGCCCAGCAGCCGACCGGCACTCCGCCTGCAGGATGGCCGGCGAGTCCGATCGTAAACGCGGCCGGCACGAGCCAGACGATGGTTTACGGAATGGACCAAAACGTCCGCGCGCTCTACGGCGACGCAGGAATGCTCGCGGCACTCACCCAGATCCCGAGCATTTCCATCGTTACCGATCAGGCAAATCTCACCAACCCGACGACCGGAATTTACGCAAACGCCTACGCCCACGGCGAAGACTGGGAAAGGGCAGCCAGTATCGAATGGCTGGACTCCACAAAGCCGGCGGGTTTTCAGGGCGAGTTTCAGCACGACTGCGGCCTCCGCATTCGCGGCGGATACAGTCGCAACGCACAGTACGCGAAGCACAGCTTTCGCGTTTATTTCCGCCGGAGTTACGGCGTGAGCAAGCTCGACTACCCGATTTTCGGTGACGCCGGAACGAGCGAGCACGACGTCATTGATCTCGCAAGCAGCCAGAACTACTCGTGGGTTCTAGGCGATGGAAACGACACCATGGTGCGCGATCCGTTTTCCCGGCAGACGCTCATCGACTGCGGTTCGCCCGGCTCGAGGACGAAGTATTTTCACCTGTATCTCAACGGAATCTATTGGGGTCTTTACTGGTTCGACGAGCGCCCGAGCGCGGGCTACGCCGAGGCTTACTTCGGCGGCAGCAAGGATGACTGGGACATCGTGAAGACTGGCAATCACGTCGCAGGATTTGTGACCGAGGCAACCGACGGCTACTTCGACCAAATGCCGAATCCCGCCGGTGGAACGATGAATGCGCCATGGCGCGAACTCTGGAACAAACACCGCGCGTTCGCGACCGCGCCCGGTGTGACGCAAAGCGGCAACCCTGACCTCGCAGCGTATTTCGAAATGCTCGGGCGCAATGCAGACGGAACGCGGAACCCGGCGCTGCCCGTGCTGGTCAATGTGGACAGCCTCATCGACTACATGCTGTGCATTTTCTACACGGGCGACGGCGATGCGCCGCTTTCCTCATTCCTTGCGAACGACCGTGCGAACAACTGGTTCGCGATCCGCAGCCGGACAAACGACCTCGGCTTCATGTTCATCAATCACGACGCCGAACACACACTCGGAACCAGCAATGCGCAAAACGACCGCACGGGTCCGTTCAACGGCGGGAATCAAACGAACTTCGCCTACTCCAATCCACAGTGGATTTTCCAGGACCTGTGCTTCAGCCCGGAGTTCCGTATGCGTGTCGCGGATCGCGCTCACAAGCATCTCTTCAATGCCGGAGTCATGACCCCAGCCGTGGCCCAGGCGCGCATGGACGTGCTCTCGGCCCAGATCAATCTCGCCGTGCGCGGCCACTCCATGCGATGGGGCGACACTGCACGAACCCCCGCGTTCAACGCAACGGACTGGCAGAACGCCGTCGCCGCCGCGCGAAACTATCTCGCCACACGCCACACGACGGTCATCTCGCAGTTGCGCGCTTATAACCTCACAACTTCCTATCCCGACGCGAGCGCGCCGCTTTACCCGCTGACCACGGCGCCGAGCTTCAGCCAGCACGGTGGCAATGTGCCGGGCGGATACAGCCTGACAATCACCGCCCCCGCGGGAACGATCTACTACACAACCAACGGCACCGACCCTCGCGCCATCGGCGGAGCAGTCGCAGGCACAACCTACAGCGGCGCGCTTTCAATCACCCAACCGATCACCACGGTGAAAACGCGCGCTCGCAGCGCCGGCGGCGAATGGTCCGCGCTCACGGAGGCGACATTCTTCGCGGACACGATCCCAGCTTCATCAGCAAATATTGTCTTCAGCGAGATTCACTACCACCCTTCAAATCCGACGCTCGCAGAACAGACCGCCGGCTTCCTCGATTCGGACGAGTTCGAATACATCGAGATCATGAACATCGGCGCAAGCGGCGCGAATCTCACCGGTGCCTACTTTTCAAACGGCCTCGATTTCACATTTCCGGCCACAGTGATCGCCCCGGGCGGCCGCATCGTCCTCGCGCGAAACTCTGCCGCATTTGCGAGTCGCTATGGTTTCGCTCCCTACGGCGTTTACACCGGAAAACTTGGGAACAGCGGAGATCATCTCACGCTCACCGCGCCGGATCTCACAACGGTGATTCGCGACTGCATCTACGGCGTTCTCGCGCCGTGGCCCGTGGAGCCCGATGGATTCGGCCCGTCGCTCGTGCTTCGCAATCCGCTCACAAATCCGGACCACAGCACCGCCGCAAACTGGCGGGCGAGCGCGACCCTTACGCCGGGCGGGAGCGATGCGCCCGGATACGCCGCGTGGAAGACTGCCAATTCGATCACCAGCGACACCTCAGACACGGACGGCGACGGTCTCAACGCCGTGCTCGAGTATGCATTCGCTGGAAACCCCGCGGTCCACTCGCTTGCCCAACTTCCGACCGCGACCCGGAATCCGGACGGTTCGTATACCTACGTGATTAAACGCGCGCTCTCCGCCGATGACGTGACTCTCGAAATTCAGGAAACGTCCGACCTCGCGGGCGTCCCATTCGCGCCGGCGGCGGCGACGCTGACGAGCCGGACCGCCGCTGCGGGAATCGAGACGCTTACATTCTCGATTCCGGCCACAGGAAATCCGCAGCGTTTCTTCCGCACGCGGGTTGTCGTTCCGTAGTTCCGACCCGCGCGAAGACGGTTGCTTGTTTTGACAGCATACGCGGCGGGCCGTTACGGTGCGGTGCGAGGCCATGCATGTCCTTTTCGTCCACAAGAATTTCCCCGCCCAGTTCGGCCATGTCGCGCAATGGCTGGTGAAACGGCACGGGTGGAAAGCGACGTATGTGTCGGAGCTTCCGAACGCTGACTTCGGCGGGCTAAAACGTCTGCACTACAAGCCCCTCGGCGGTGCGCGGGAGGAGACACATTTTTGCGCGCGTTCGTTCGAGAATTTCGTGGCTCACTCGCAGGGCGTTCACGAGGTTCTCAAAAGGCTTCCCGATCTAAAACCGGGCCTGATTGTCGGCCATAGCGGCTTCGGAAGCACGGCCTTCCTGCCGGAGCTATTCGACTGTCCGATCATCAATTACTTCGAGTGGTTCTACCATCCGCATGGCACGGACATGGACTTCCGGCCCGACTTCCCGTCCACGGAACTCGCGGCGCTTCGGGCGCGGGCTCGCAATGCGATGCTGCTTCTCGATTTGAACACCTGCGCCGCCGGATACTCGCCGACGCAGTGGCAGCGGTCGCAATTCCCCTCGGAGTATCAGCACAAAATCAGCACGATTTTCGATGGCATCGACACGGCGGCGTGGCAGCGCAATCCGAAACCGATTCGCAGCGTTGGAGGCCGGGGGATTCCCATGGACACCCGTGTCGTCACGTATGTCTCGCGGGGATTCGAGGCGATGCGCGGTTTCGATGTATTCATGCGCGTGGCGAAACGCATCGCGGCGGAACGGCGCGACACGGTGTTCGTCGTCGTCGGGCAGGATCGTGTGTGCTACGGAAACGATCCCGCACACACCGGCGGCATGACTTTGAAGGAGCAGATTTTCGCGAAGGGCGGAGTTGACCCGGAGCGATTCATCTTCCCGGGGCTTTTGCCGACGCCCGAGTTGGCGAATGTGCTCAGCGTTTCGGACCTCCATATCTACCTCACCGTCCCGTTTGTCCTGAGTTGGTCGATGCTGAATGCGCTTTCGTGCGGATGCACCGTGCTCGGAAGCGACACTCCGCCGGTGCGCGAAGTGATCACGCACGGGGCGAATGGCCTGCTCGCAGGATTCTTCGACGAGGATGCGCTGCTCCGCGAATCGCTGCGCGTGCTGGAATCACCCGCCGATTTCCGCCATCTCGGCGAACGCGCGCGCGCTACAATCGCAGAGCGCTACAGCACAGAAGTGTGTCTGCCCCAGCTTGAGTCGCTGTTCCGCCGAATCGCGGGAAAGTGAAGCGCCGTCGCGGAGCGGGCACTATTACGCGCCGTACAGGGCCATCCACTCGCGGTGGACCTTCGGCGAGATTTCACTCGGCTTGATTTCGCTGCGACCGCCCCAAAACACATTGGTGTAGTCCACCGGAATGCCCACGCTCGCGAGGTGCGCATCGATTGCCGCCTTGTGGGCGAGCACGCGCTCCTTCTCGGTGCCGTGGCAGACGGCCATGATGTTCACGTTTGCAAAATCCTCGCCTCCCTCGCGCCAGTAGCAGTGCGTGAGAATCGGGTGCCGGCCGACTTCGCCGCCGCCCTCGACTTCGCGGCCTTTCGGCACGCGCCAGTGAAAGAGCGCGTTGAATTTTGTCACGCGCTGACCCGTGGCGCTCGGCTTCACGTGTTCGAGGAATGTGCTGAAGCGACCGATGACCTGCCGGTTGTTGAGGTCCTCGGCGATTCTGCAGAAGGTTTCCAAATCGACACCCGCCTCCACTGCACGATCCTTCCAAAGCCCGAGCTTCACCTCATCGAGCGTGAGTTCCCGTTTGAGCGCGAGCAAAACGTCCCACTCCTGCTCCGTGAGATTCACGATACCCACGGGAATCATCTTTGCGCGTTCATCGGACTTGTCGCCGGGCTCGATGGTCTTGCGCCGCACGTGGCCCACGCCGAGAGCGAAGATGCCCTTCGCGGGCATGAGTTTGAATTTCGTGCAACCGGTGTGGCGCATCAGCACTTCGCAATGCTTCGCCATATCGACACCCACGGGCGTCTTGAGCGTGGTCCAAAGCCGGAAGATGCTTCCGGTGGTCTGCTGGTCCGTGCTGCGGACGACGACGTGACCGCTGAACGGGTCGTTTTTAAACATCCAGTCAAAGGCATCGTTGAGCTTCTCCTCAGGCACCTGCCACGCGACGAGCGCGCCCTCGGCAAGATTGCTGGCGACGAGCGTCTGCCGCACGCGCCGGATCGTACCTGCGGAAAGCATGCCTTTGATTCGCTCCAGCACCGTCTCCAGCGGAACACCGCTCTTTTCCGCGATCGCAGCAAACGGCTCGCGGACAAAGCCCTGAATCTTGTCCTCGGAAACGGCGAGGATCTGTGTGTTTACGGGATCGGTGTGTTCAATAATGGATGACATGCAGATGAGTGGAGACCGTAGAACACCGCGGATGCCCGCGTCACTTAGGATTTCAAACCAGTGCGTGAGAATTCGGCAAAATCAGGGCAACGGCGTGCAAATACCGGGCTGTCCCGGAAATGCTCTCCGTCATCCGCAGTCGTAATTCGCGCCGCCAATGCTGTGAATGCTTGTCGGGCGGTCGTTCCAACGAACATGCTGCACGCGCAATTCTTCGCCATGCGTTTCATCCTCAGTCTTATCCTTGCTCTCGTCCCGGCGATCTATGCCGCGCAGCCAAATATCGTTCTGATCATGTCCGACGATGTCGGCTACTCCGACCTCGGGTGCTACGGCGGGGAAATCGCGACTCCGAATCTCGATTCGCTCGCGCAAGGCGGTGTGCGATTCACCCAATTCTACAACACGGCGCGCTGCTGCCCGACCCGCGCGGCACTGCTCACCGGTCTCTATGCACACCAGGCCGGCATCGGGCACATGGTCGATGGCGCGGCGACTAAGGCGGGGCCGGCTTACGCGGGGGAACTGAGCAGGAATGCCGTGACCATCGCCGAAGTGCTGAAGTCATCCGGCTACTCGACCTACATGGCCGGGAAATGGCACGTCACCAAGAAGACCAAACCAACCGGCGACGCAGACCGGAGCAATTGGCCGCTTCAGCGCGGATTCGACCGCTTTTACGGAACCATCCACGGTGCTGGCAGCTTCTTCGATCCGAATACACTCACGCGGGACAACGCCTACATCTCGCCATTCGCCGATCCCGAATACCAGCCCGGCGAATTCTACTACACCGACGCGATCAACGATCACGCCGCGCGTTTTGTGAACGACCATGCGCAGCAGAGCCCCGGGAAGCCTTTCTTCCTGTATGTTGCCCTCACGGCGGCGCACTGGCCGATGCACGCGAAGGAATCGGACATCGCGAAATACAAAGGCAAATACAATGCGGGCTACGGCGCGATACGGAGCGCTCGCCTCGAAAAGATGAAACAGCTTGGTCTGCTCGACCCGCGTTGGAGCGTTTCGCCGCAAACCGGCGATTGGAGCAAAGTGGAGAACAAGGAGTGGGAGGCGCGCTGCATGGAGGTTTACGCCGCGATGCTCGACTGCATGGATCAAGGCATCGGGCGCCTCATCGACACGCTGAAGAAGAACGGGCAGTTCGAAAACACGCTCATTCTGTACCTCCAGGATAATGGCGGCTGCGCGGAGTTGATGGGCCGCAACGGACCTTTCGTGCCACGCGCAGACGCGCCCACACTTCCGCCGCTTGCGAAGGATTTCCTGCAGCCCGACATGATTCCAAAACAGACGCGCGATGGATTTCCGGTCCGGCAGGGCGCGGGCGTGATGCCCGGCGGCGCGGACACGTATGTGGGTTACGGTCGGGACTGGGCGAACGTCAGCAATACGCCGTTTCGCGAATACAAACACTGGCAGCACGAAGGCGGAATTAGCACGCCGCTCATCGCGCACTGGCCCGCGGGAATCGACGCCGCACGCCGCGGAAAACTGGAGAAGCAACCCTCCCATCTGATCGACATCATGGCGACATGCGTGGCGGTTTCCGGAGCAAAGTATCCCGCCGAATTCGCAGGCCACACGATCCAGCCGCAGGAGGGCGTGAGTCTCGTGCCGGCCCTCGCCGGTGTGCCGCTGGAGCGAAAGGCGCCGCTCTTCTGGGAGCACGAAGGCAATCGCGCGATTCGAAGCGGCGACTGGAAGCTCGTCTCGAAACACCCCAGCGTATGGGAGCTCTACGACATCGCTGCCGACCGCGCCGAAATGCACAATCTCGCCGCCGAAAAGCCGGAGCACGTGAAGGGGATTTCCGAACTTTGGGACGCGTGGGCAAAGCGCGTGGGCGTCGCTCCGTGGCCCGCCGGAAAAGGAGCCGCAAACAAGCGCAAAGCCGATTAGCACCATGAAACTCCGCACGCTCATCACGCTCCTCTTCGCCGTCTGTTTCGCTTGCGATTCGCTGCACGCGGCGCAGCGGCCAAACATCGTAATCTTCCTCGCCGACGATGCTGGCTGGGGCGACTACAGCCATTCGGGCAACAAGCAGGTGAGCACGCCGAACATCGATTCCATCGCAAAAGGCGGCGTGTCGCTCGATCGCTTCTACGTGCAGCCGGTTTGCTCGCCCACGCGGGCGGAGTTTCTCACCGGACGCTACCATCCGCGCGGCGGAGTGCGCGGTGTTTCCACGGGGCTTGAGCGGCTGGATCTCGGCGAGAAGACAATCGCCGACGCCTTCAAGGCCGCAGGCTACGCGACGGGCTGCTTTGGAAAATGGCACAATGGGAGCCAGTGGCCGTATCATCCGATGGCGCGCGGTTTCGACGAATACTTCGGCTACACCTCGGGACATTGGGGGGAATACTTCGATGCGCCGCTCGAGGAAAACGGCCGCATGATTCGCACGCAGGGCTACATCGTGGATGTCTGCACCGACCGGGCGCTCGCGTTCATCGAGAAAAACAAAGCGCAGCCGTTCTTCTGCTACGTGCCGCTCACCACGCCGCATTCGCCGTGGGCCGCGCCGGAAAAGGACTGGGAGCGCTTCAAAAACAAACCCATCACGCAGACCGCGACGGAACCCGGTAAGGAGAATGCCGACGAAACCCGCTGCGCACTCGCGATGATCGAGAATCAGGACATGAACGTAGGCCGCGTGCTCGCGAAGCTGCGCGAAGGCGGACTCGAAGAGGACACCATCGTCCTCTACTTCTCCGACAATGGTCCGAACACGATGCGCTGGACCGGCGGCATGAAGGGCAAGAAGGGCACGACGGATGAAGGCGGCGTGCGCTCGGTCTGCTACATGCGCTGGCCTGCGAAATTGCCCGCCGGACGCACGGTCACGCAGATCGCCGGAGCAATCGATTTGCTCCCGACGCTCACCTCGCTCGCCGGAGTGAAGCGCATCGGCGACAAGCCGCTCGATGGCCGCGACCTCACGCCTCTTTTGATGGAACGGCAAACGGACTGGCCGGAGCGGATGATTTTTTCCAAGTGGGGAACCAGCGCCAGCGTGCGGACGCAGACGCATCGCCTGGATAACTTCGGAAAGCTCTTCGACATGATCGCGGACCCCGGCCAAACGACGCCGGTCAACGACAAGCAGCCCGAGCTCACCGCGAAGCTCGCCGATGCGCTCAAAGCGTGGCGCACCGAGATGGCCGACGAGAATCCGGTGGATACCTTGAAGCGTGTCGCCGGTGGTGCCGGCGTGGACCCGCGCCCGATTCCCACAGGCTACCGCGAGTTCCCGATTACCATGCTTCCCGCGCGCGATGGCGAGCCACGCGGCGGCGTGAAACGGAGCGGCAACGCCCCGAATTGCTCGTATTTTGTAAACTGGACGAGCACGCAGGACAGCATGGTCTGGCTGCTCGATGTCCACACCGGGGGCCGCTACGAGGTCACCGCGGATTACACCTGCAAGGAACCCGACGCCGGCTCAACGATTGAACTCAGCTTCCGCGATGCGCGTCTCACGGCGAAGGTCGCGCCGGGCTGGAATCCTCCGCTTTATACCAATCAGGACACGCTTCCGCGGGCGAGCGGCGAGAGCCGGATGAAGGAATTCCGCACGCTCAAGCTCGGCACGATCACACTTCCCGCAGGGCAGGCTCCGCTCACACTTCGCGCGCTGGAGATTCCCGGAAAGTCCGTCATGGACGTCCGCCGCGTAACACTGACTCTCCTCCCGTAAACCGAAACCCGCATGCACTCCACGCTCACAGCCACTACGATGCTCCGCCGACTCGCTCTTTTACTAGCCCTCCTTCTTCCATCGATCACGCCGGCGGCGGATAAGCCAAACATCCTCTTCCTGTTCGCCGACGACCAGCGTGCGGACACGATTGCTGCGCTGGGCAATCCGGTGATCAAAACGCCGAATCTCGACCGGCTCGCGCGGAGCGGTCTTGCGTTTAATCGCGCTTACATGCAGGGCGCGTTCAACGCCGCGACGTGCGTTCCTTCACGGGCGATGCTGCTGTCGGGCCGGAGCGTGTTCCGCATCGATGAAAAACTGCGCGATGAAATCTGGCCCGAGTCTTTCGCGAAGGCGGGCTACACGACGTTCATCAGCGGCAAATGGCACAACGGCGACGCATCGCTCGCCCGCAGTTTCAAAGTCGCGCGCTCGATGTTCCTCGGCGGCATGACGAACCCGATGAAGGCGAAACTCAGCGACGTTGCGGAAGGCCGCGTTGGAGCGGCGAAGGTTTCGTCGAAGCATGCGTGCGAAGTCTTCGCGGACGAAGCCATCCGCTTCATCAAGGAGCATCAAAGCGGGCCATTCTTCGCCTACGTGCCGTTTGATGCGCCGCATGATCCGCACATCGTCCCGCCGGATTTCCCCATCACGTACGACGTCGCGAAAATCCCGCCGCCGCCCGCCTTTCTCCCGCAGCATCCGTGGGACAACGGCGAGATGGCCATCCGCGATGAAAAGCTGCTGCCGTGGCCGCGGACCGTCGATGCCGCGCGCGCCTACCTCGCCGAGTATTACCAGTATATCTCGTATCTCGACGCGCAGATCGGACGCGTGCTCGATGCGCTGGAAGCATCACCTTACGCGAAGAACACCATCGTCGTCTTCAGCGCCGACAGCGGCGTGGCGCGCGGAAGCCACGGGCTGATTGGAAAACAAAACCTCTACGACTTCGGCTCCGTGCGCGTTCCGCTCATCATCAGCGGCCCCGGCATCCCGGCAAACCAGCGCACCGACGCCCTCTGCTACCTCTTCGACGTGCTCCCCACGCTCGGCAAAGTC
>SXWH01000279.1 GCA_005791535.1 Verrucomicrobiaceae bacterium
ACGACACTTCTGACGGCAGCAGGCCCGTTATGTAGCGGCCGAGATTGAAGGCATGCGTGCCGATGTCGCCAAAGGCTCCCGCAGCCCCCGATTTCTTGGGGTCGGTGCGCCACGCGGCCTGCTTCTGGTCCGAGGCTTCGAGGCGTGTTGCCAGCCAGCCCTGCGGATACTCCACGACTACTTTGCGAATCTTCCCGAGCTTTCCAGCGGCGACCATTTCGCGCGCTTCCTTGACGAGCGGGTAGCCTGTGTAGTTGTGCGTGAGCCCGTAAAGCAGACCGGTCTTTTTGACGATTTCAGCCAGCTTCCTGGCTTCGGCGAGATTGAACGTGGCGGGCTTGTCGCTCAGCACGTGGAAACCGTTTTCGAGTGCCATTTTCGCCGGCGGGAAGTGCATGTGGTTCGGCGTCACGATGGCGATGAAATCCATGCGTTTGTCCGCAGGCAGTTTCGCTTCGCTGCGAATCATCTCTTCAAACGTGCCGTAGCAACGGTCCGGCGGCAGGAAAAGGTCAGCGCCGCTCGCCTTGCTGCGTTCCGGGTCGCTGCTGAAGGCGCCGCACACGAGTTCGATTTGCTGATCGATCGCAGCCGCAATCCGGTGAACCGCGCCGATGAATGCCCCGCGTCCGCCGCCAACCATGCCGAAACGAATTTTTCTGCTCATAAGAATATGTGATGAAGTGTGTAAGTGGGTTTTTGTTAAACTGCCGCGCCGCTTCTGCGTGCGTGTGTGTGCGGTGTAGGAAGTCGGCCACCGTGCCGCAAGGCGAATGTAGTTTTCATCCACGCTTTTTGCCGCCACTCTCCGCGGCGCATGAACGACTGGCGAAACCGCACGAATTTCAAACCTCGCGATATGATGAAGGTCGCCGCCGCGATTCTCGGCCTTCTTTTCGGGTGTATCTTCCTCGTCTGGCTGCTGGCGCGATTCGCCCGCTGATTCGACGCAAAAACGAAAAGCCCCGATCTTTCGACCGGGGCTTTCGATGTGTTGTTGGAAAATCGGGTGTTACTTCGAGGTCTTCTCCTCGATGTATTTCACGACATCGCCGACGCTCTGCAGCTTCTCGGCATCTTCATCGGGAACTTCGACGCTGAACTCCTCTTCAAACGCCATGACGAGTTCCACGGTGTCGAGCGAGTCCGCACCGAGATCTTCGATGAACGATGCGTTTTCGGTGACTTGCTCGGGGTTCACGCCAAGCTGTTCTACGATGATGTCTTTGACTTTTTCAGAGATGGATTTTTCGGACATTAGAGTTGGTTTGTTAAAGCGGCGCGTGGTTACGCGTGCAGGGGCTTATTGGCAACAATGAAGTTTAAGTTTTTTCGCCGCCTGAGCCTGTTTACTTCACGAGCGGAACTGTTCTCCGCTCCCGCACGGACAAGACCGCGCTGTCCACGATCTGCTGGCCAATGCGCGAAATCCGGGGCGATAGCGGTCCGGTGAGTTCCGTGCCGGTGTCGATGCAGTGGAGGAAGTATTCGATCGGATTCCGATGGGGCGCAGTCAGCGTATCTGCGGGGATCTCGCGTACTTCGGGGTGTTGCCTCGTTTGGACATGGACGGTGTCCGAATAGTCGTAACTCGCGATCGTGCCGTCCGTGCCGCAAATGATGAAGCCGCAGCGCGGTTGAGGCTGCGTCGTCCACGGGTCCGTGAATGTTCCCCAACGCGTCTCACATTTCGAAAGCCCGGTCTCGTAGCGGCACACGACGATGCTGTGCTCGTCCACTTCAAGGCCCGGCGTGCCGTCCGCTACGGCTGTCACGTCGATGGGACTGCGACCGTCCATATACCAGGTGCCGAGCGTCGTTCCGTAGCCAAGATAATCGAGCAGGGAACCGCCTCCGGCTTTCTTGCTGTAGAACCAGCTCGCCGCCTTGTCGGCCGCAGTGGGTTCCTTTTCGATCTTGTCGGCACCGTGATAGAGCGGCCCGCGGTTTCCGCCGTAGTGGTGAAAACTGCGCACCTCGCCGATTATTCCATCGTCGATCATCCGCTTCGAAGTGGCTGCCGCGCGATCCCATCGCAGAGGCCAGTTTACGGCCAGCAATTTGTCCTTCGGCATCGCGGCAATCATCGCGTCTGCCTGAGCGAGCGTCGCGGCGAACGGTTTTTCCATCATAACGTGGACGCCGTAAGGCGCGACCAGTTCGACGTACTCCGCGTGCCGGGCTGCAGCGGGGCAGAGGACGACGACATCGGGCTTCGCCGTCTCCATGCACTGCCGCACATCCGTGAAAACGGCGCTCGCGGGGATCGCGAAATTCCGGATGGCTTCCTGCATGCGCTCGGGCTGTGCGTCACAAATCGCGGCGATTTCCGCGTCGGGATGCTCGTGGATCATCCTGAGGAGGTCTCCCATGTGAAAGTGGTCGAAGTTGATGCCGGCGATGCGAAATTTGGCCATGCGCCGCTTTTCCCAGACGACGCGCCGTGAATCAATCCCGCTCTGAGTCGGGTTCAGTTCCCGGGCGAAATCACGCAGCGGAAGCCGAATAGCGGATCGCGTTCCGAGCGGTCCACGACGTCGCGGTAGCCGAGTTGGAGTTCCGCAGGTTGCGAGGTGCCCCAGGAGCCCCCGCGCAGGACGCCCCACGACTTCCGGCCTTCGCCGCCGCGGTAGCTGTCCTCGACCCACTGCCAGACGTTTCCGCTCATGTCGAAAAGCCCGTTTGCGGATGGCGCGAAGCTGCCGACCGGCGAGGTCTGAACCCAGCCGTCCGAGTAGCCTGCGATGATGGCTCCCTTCTTTATCGAGGTATCGGCGTAGTTTCCGAAACCGGCCGGCGGAGGCCACGCAGTGCCCCACGGGTACTGCCGGTATTTTCCGTCGCGCTGTTCGGGTGTGTTGCCGCCTTCATCGGGAATGCCCGCGGCTGCACTCCATTCGGCATCGCTTGGCAGGCGGTAGATTTGGTTTTCGTCCAGCCGCCCGGCACTGCGCTCGGAGGAGGTGAGCCATTGGCAGAAAGCGCGCGCGTCGTCCCAGTTGACGTTGATGACAGGATGATCGGGTGTCTGCGGGAAATCCGGCACCGGAGCCGCCCGTCCGGTAATCTCGCAGAACTTCGCGTAATCCGCGACGCGCACCGGCCACACGCAAAAGAGCAGATCGCCAACGGGCACGAATTTCATCCCGAGGCCGTTTTCCCAAGGAGCTCCGGCGCGCGGGCCGGGGCGTTTCTCGAAGTCAACTTCAGCAAACTCGGTCTCGCCGGGCCGGACAACTGCGGTCGCGGAGCCGTCGCGGTAACGATCGAGCTTCAGCGTGAATGTTGCCTCCCCGGGTTCGAGGTTTTCAATGATGCACGGTGTGGTGCCGACTCGGACGCCCTTGCTGAAAACGGCTGCGCCTTTAGGTCGGCTCGCGATCTTCACACTTCCGGAAAGGAAGGCGAACGCCTGGGCTTCGTCGGGACTGTCCGGAACCGCAGTAATGTCGCGTTCGATGGGCGGCCACGATTTGTAGCGGGCAACGAGTTTGTGGACTCCTTCCGGAAGATCCACGGTGCACGGCGCTGTGCCAACGAGCTTGCCGTCGCAAAAAATCTCCGCACCTGCCGGTCTGCTCGTGATCGCGTATTGCTTGGTTCCGAATGCGATTCGGGCGACAGGCGTTTCCTCCTTCTCCACTTTTACATCGAGGGTTTTGCTGCGTCCCTCGTGGGTCATTTCGAGGGTGTACGCTCCGACGGGAAGCTGTGGAATCATCTGGGGTGTCGTGCCGTTTGCGACGGGATTCGTTCCATCACGCAAGATGAACGCAAGGCCGGTCGGTGTGGATTCCACGGTAAGCGGACGCAGCGCGCGCTGAAGGATGATCTTTGGCGGACGCGTCTCCTCGTTGGCGCTCACTACGATCGGCATGATAACGTTTTCGTACTGCGCATGAACAACCCGCAACTCGTGCCTGCCTTCTGGAATGTCACGCAGACTGACCGGGCTGCGGAGAACGCTGCCTTGGAACATCACCATCGCCTCGGGTGGCTCCACCTCGATGAAAACCCCTCCTTTTCCCGCAGGAGAAAATGCCTGCACAGCAAACACCGCAGCAGCGATGAGGAGCACCGCAATAAACGCGAGTCCAATTCGCCGGCTGCCCTTTGCGCGACCGGCGAGCGGCTTTCCATCGCGCGCGCGGAGCAGGTCCTCGTGCATATCCCTGGCCGTAGGGTAGCGCTTTTCGGATGAAGCGGCGCAGGCACGGAGAAGCACTTCATTGAGCCGGAGAAGTTGCGCGCGGTCCGGGAAATCCGCGAGTCCCGTATTCATCTCCGGGAACTGCAGCCGGTCCTTCCCCATCGCAATTTCGTAAAGCACCTTGCCGAGGCTGTAGATATCGGACTGTTCGTTTCCCGGTCCCTCAGGCGGGACGTAACCTTCCGTGCCCACGAACGAATTCTGGCCCATCGCGGAGACAAGCCCGATGTCCGCTATTTTTGGCACACCGCCGACGAAGATGATGTTGGCCGGTTTGATGTCGCGATGCACAAGCGAATGCCCGTGCAGTTCCGCGAGCGCGTCGGTGAGCGAGAGACCAAGCGCGATGACTTGATCCGCAGGCATCCGTCCGACCCGGGCCAGTTCGCTTTTGAGCGTCTTCGGCTGGTAGGCTTTCGGATCAAAAGGCGACCGCAGCACCACATCGTCCGCCAGTTCCATGACGTAGTAAAAGAACGCGTCATCGTCGCTGCGCCCGACATGCAGGATGTCGACAAAGCCCTCGTGCTCGCGCGACACGGGTTCAAAACTCGCCATCCCCGCAAATTCTCGCTCGAACGAGCGCTCATCCTCAAATCTTCGCCGGGCCACAATCTTGATCGCGCGCCAGGCGCCGGTGAGCGAGCGTGCGAGCCAGATATCACCGTAGCTGCCGCGGCCGATCTCGCGCACCATCATGTGGTGCGGGACCGAGGGCGGTCGTGATGCTGTGGCTGTGGATGACATGAGCGCTCAACGTTGGCACGCCTGCGGCGGAATGGAATCGGGAAAAATCAGGAGCTCGCGCTGCCGTAACGCTTCAGCGCAAACAGCCACCACGCCCTCGTGAGACCGAGCACAATCGCGGTGGCGGCGATCAGGGTTGCGAGCCCGGTCCAGGGACTCTCAAAGGGCCGCGCCAGCAATTTGGCCGGGACATTTGAAACCAGAATAATTGGCATGATCCACGTGAAGATGAATTTGAACACGCCGCGGAACACCACATCGGGATACCTGCCGATGTGAAAGAGATTGAAGTAACCGTGGATGAGCGCCTGCCCGCGAATCATCCAGAAACTGACTGCTGCGAGCGAGAACATCACGGCATAGTGGACGGCGACACCGAGAACGATGGCGAAGAGGTAAAGCACGACGCTCCATGCGTCCGGAGTGATTCCCAGTTTCACGAGTGAAAGCACCACGATTCCGATGCCCACGAACGTGTTTACAAAGCAGTCGAAACTCACCTGCCGCGTGCTGACTGCAAACTGCGCGTCCACCGGAAGTGCGAGCATGATGTCCAGCCGGCCGGTGCGGATGAGTTCGGGAAGGTTGGCGAGGTTGATGTAGAAAAAGCCCTGGAATATCTGCGAGATGATCTGGTGCGTGCCCACGAGGCAGACGAGCTGCCATTTCGTCCATCCCGCGATTTCGTTCACGTGGCCATACAGGACTTCGATGAACGCCATCTGGCCGATGAACCAGCACGATTCGACAATCATCCAGAGCAGGAAGTTGGCTTTGAAGTTCATCTCGCGGATGAGCGAGTTGCGGAACGTGAGGCGGTATATGGCGAGGTATCGGTTCATCGTGTTTCAGCCGCCCACGGCCTGGTATTTTTTAACGCCGCGACGCCACAGCGTCACGGCGGCGAGCCACATGACCACGACCCACCCCGCCTGAATCGCTAGGCCCTCCGCGAGCGCGGCGCCTTTCACGCGCTCCATGAAAATCTGCACGGGAAAGTATAGCTCGTAGGAGAATGGCGCCCATTTCACGACGCCGGAGAGCCACGGCGGCAGCATATCCAGCGGGAAGATGCGCCCGCTAAGGAAATACTCGAACGAATACGTGATGAAGATGATGGTGGAGATTTCGAGAATCCAGAACGCCAGCATCGCAATCGTGTATGCGATGAAGAATTGAAGCAGGGCCGCCAGGATTGTGCTGCCGGCGAATGCCAGCCACGTCGATGGATTTGACGGAAGGATGATGTGCTCGCGCAGCGCGAAGAAAACGATGACGATTCCGGGCGCGAGAATCGCGGAGTAAAGCAGTCGGTAACTCGCGTACAGTGAAAAGCGGTATGCGAGGTAGTTCATCGGCTTCAGCAGCAGGAAGCTCAGCCGCCCGTCGCGAATCTCGCCGGCGATTTGCCACTCGTCGTCGGTCGGTGTGACAAGGTTTTCCATGAGCACCGTCATCGCGAAATAAAGAATCATCGCGCTGAACGTGTAGCCTGCGACGGTTCCGCCGCCGCTGCCGAAGACGCCCTGCCAGAGGAAGAGCGTTCCTATGAGCGGAACAATTCCCACCACGGAACGGAGGACGAATGCCCACCGGTACACGAACGTATTCTGAATCCCGATCGTGAAGACCTTGGCGTATTTCGCAAGTCGCGCGGTCATGACACTGGCCGGCGAAAGCAATGGTCGCCGGTGAAAGGCACTCAGCCTTCCGTGAGCGGAGGTGTGCCCTGCGCTTGATCGCCTAGGACATCCATCGCCCGCACGCGTTTGGCTTCGCGGCAATCCTCCACGGATTTACGCAACTTGTCGCCAAGGCCTGCCGAGACAGGAACGAAATCGAGGAACAGTTCCGACGTGGATGAATCGCTCGTGTAAACGTGGATGTTTTGCAGGCCGACGATGCGGAGGAGGAGCGGCTGCACAATTTGCATGTCGCGAACGCGGTATAGTTCCAGCGTATCCGTTACTTTCGTGAGGATGCCATGCGTCGTGACGAGGCGCTCGGTGGAAAGATTGTATTTCGTGGTGCGAATCAGCATCCAACGCCAGAATGCCCAGACAGCAAACAGCGCGGTGATCCCGAAGATCCAAAGGCCCACCTGCGGCTTCAGCCACTGATGAAGAAAAAAGCACAGCGGGATGCTGAGCACCGTGAGCGCGTAGGCATTGAAGTTTTTCCAATGCGAGGCGGTTCCTGTCCAAATCGTCTGTTCCGGCATGCCTTTGTTTTTAGCAGATTCCCTGGGGATGGCGAGAGTGGATTCCGCCTTTCCCGTCCTACTGCGCTGAAGTCTTCGAAGCCTGAATCCGACCGGCTATGTATTCGCGGACGGCGTCGCGCCACGGTCGGGGATGGATTCCTGTCAGCGTGGTCAGGCGAGCGGTGCTCATTGCGGTGTTGGGCGGACGACGTGCGATGAATGCCTTCAAGTCCGCCATTTTCAGGGGCGCGACGGAGCGTGCTTTCAGCGCGGCTCCGGCTTCCGCGGCGCAGTCGAGGGCCCACTGACCGTATTCCTGCCATGTGCAGCTTCCCGCGTTGCAGAGATGAAGAAGGCCGGATGCGTGGTTTTCAAAAAGGAACGGCTTCAGCATCGCAGCCGCGTCGAGCGTGTAGGTGGGCACGGCGACCTTGTCCGCGATGGCCGCGACTTCGTCCTTTTCCATGGCGTTTTTCACGATCTGATCCACGAAGCTCGGGCGGTCGGGACCGAAGACCCACGAAACACGGGCAACGAGCGCTTTTCCCTCGGTGGCCGCGAGTACACCTGATTCGCCGGCACGTTTCGAAGCGCCGTAGATGCTGATGGGAATGGCCGGATCGTCCTCGGTGTATGCACCGTCTTTGGCTCCATCGAAGACGTAATCGGTCGAGATGTGAATCATCCGCGCTCCTTTGCGGCGGCAGGCATCTGCGATGATGGTGGGGGCTTCGGCGTTCAGTGTGAATGCCTCGTCGATCTCGGTCTCGCAGCGATCGACGTTTGTTTGCGCCGCGCAGTTTACGAGCGCTGCGAAGTCTTCGGAATTGAGCCGTTCGGTGATTGCGGCTCCGGATGCGAGGTCGAGTTCATTGCGGCCAAAGCCGGTGACGTTGAGTCCTGCGGCGCGCCATTCTCGGACGAGCGCCGCGCCAAGGCGGCCATTTGCGCCGGTGACGATGATGCGTGGTTTCATGTGGATGGAAGCGGGAATCGGGCGGGATTATTTGAGTGCGAGCAGGGCAACCATTCGTCCGGTTTTTCCCAGCTCGCGGCGATAGCTGTAATATAGATGCGGATTTGCGGCTGTGCATGTGCCGCAGTCCGTGACAGAGCCGACGCCGGATTCGCGAAGCTGGCGGATGATGTCGGCGGCGAAATCGATTTCGTAGTGTGGCGGACGGATGCATGGCCCGAGGACGGCGGTCATTTGTGAAGGGTCGCAGCCGAAGCGGGCGACCATCTCGGCGACCGTTGCGGCGGCGATGCCGAGCTGCGTGCCTTTTTTTCCACTGTGTGCGCAGCCGATGACGCGGCGAACGGGATCGACGATGAATACAGGCCCGCAGTCCGCAACGTAGATGCCGAGTGCAACCGACGGATCGTCGGTGACGAGCGCGTCGACTGCGGGCGAGCGGTTCTCCGAGCCCGAATGGACCGTGGCGACTCCTGCGCCATGGATTTGTTCGGCGATGAGATAGCGGCGCGCGCCGAGGCCGAGGCGGCTTCGCAGATCGATGTGCGCTTCTTCGAGCCGTGCGAGCGCCGTTTCGCGGTCTGTGGAGACATCGATACCGGGAGCGCGCCCCGTGAAGGCGTGAATGACCGGAAGTGTCCGGAGCGGCTCGAATGTCTCAAAATGCATCGTTCGCGAGATGCCGCGGGATGCGCCTCGTGGCGAGCGAAATCAGCGTGCCTCGCGCATTCGCGACATCTCGCCCGCCAGCTTCGAGCTAGTGGAACGTGGCCCGAGCGGACGCCCTTCCAGCGTCGCGACCGGCATCACGCCAATCCACGAGTTCGTGAGAAAGATTTCGTCCGCGTTCACCACATCCTCCCTCCGGAGACGGCGCTCCTCGACTTTGCGGCGCTTTATGACCCAGTCGCGCATCACACCTTCCCGGCAGCCGCTGGAGCGCGATGGCGTGGAGATGCGTTCGCCATGCACGAGAAAGACGTTTGCACAGCATGCGGAGACGAGTTCGGCGTAGTCGTTGAAAAGCAGGGCTTCGTCGAAGCGCCGCGCTTTCGCCTGGGTGAGTGCATCCGCATTGAACCAGTAGTTGCCCGTTTTCATCCCGCCAAACGGTGCGCGGTACGCGTCGTCGTGAAATCCGATTTCCCAGCAGTCGGATTTCTCCGCGTCGCGCGCTTCGAGCAGGATGGCGATCCGCGGCTGCGCCGGTGCCGAGGGAGATCCGTCGCCTGCTGTGACGTAGATGCGGGCCACGCCATTCACGTCAGCAGTTTCGAGCACATCGGCCGCGCGCCGCAAGGCTTTCTCATCGACTGGAAAATCCCGTTCGACACAGGCGGAATGCAATTTCCTTCGGTGCTGCTCCCAAAACTCAATCGAGCCGTTCCAGATCCGCAGTGTCTCAAACAGCGACATCCCGTAGCGAAATCCGCGGTCCGTGAATGGGATCGCGGTTTCCGCCGTGTATTCCGAGCCCGTCCAGAGCCATGATTTCATGCGGTGGCGTTAGGCGAATGAAGGCACGCGGACAAGTCCATTTACCGCGAGGGAAAAAGCCGGTCGCGGAGTCGGATGCACGGCATTTCAATCAGCCACGCACTCAGCAATCCGCAGAGCAGCGAGAGCGCGAAGTATACGCCCGTTTCGAGCCATCCGCTGTGCTGCTGCTTGGTGAGCAGCATTGGGATGAACATCAGCCGCACGGTAAAGTGCCACAGGTAAATCGAGTAGGAATACGTGCCGATCCACGCGAGGACGCCGCGGCGTGTTTTCTCGTGGATGAAAACCAGCAGAATCATCGATGCACCCAGCCACAGCCCGGTGAAGCCGAACGTGTGGATACCCCAATCCACGCCCAATTCCCAGATGAACGGCGGCGCGGCAAGGAACAGTCCGCCGCAAAGCAGAGCGAGCTTCCACCGGCGCACAAACTCCGCGAGTGCCGCGGCGTGAAAGTGTTGGAGCCACGCAACCATCACGCCTGCAAACAGGGAGTCCACGCGCAGGTGCGTCGGCTGATAGTTTGCTCGGGTCGCTGGTGCGCCATCCCATGCCGTCCAAATGCGTAATACGAGGCAGCCTGTCGCGACCGCGAGCCACACGACCGGAAGGTGAGGGAAGGGGCGCTGCTCCGTGCCTTTTTTTCCGAGTGCGAAAAGCACCAGCGGAAGCCCGAGGTAAAAGTGCTCCTCGACCGCGAGTGACCACGTGTGCGGAAAAAGTGCCGGGATGTAGTTCTGAACGAACAGTGCTTCGCTGATAATCGGACTCCATCCAGGCCAGCGGTTTGTCATCAGGCCCCAAAGCAGAACAATCCCAAGCATGGTGAAGAAGGCCGGGTAGATCTTCCACGCGCGGCGCATGAGAAAGCGACTCGCGTTGAGCCGTCCTGTTTCTTTCCACGACCGAAACAGCAGGCCGCTGACGAGAAAGCCGCTGAGCACGAAGAAGAGGTCCACACCAATCCATCCGCCATGCCGCCAAAGCGAGAGCAAGGAGACGAGAATACCCTCTTCGAGATTAAGCGGAACATGTGCGCCGAGTACGAGCAAAACGGCGACACCGCGAAGTGTGTCGAGTGATGCCAGCCGATTGGTGGATGCGGGATGGTTTTCCGCGGACATGATGTGGGGTGTAACGCAAGAGCCGTTCCAAAGGAATCCGAACAAAAGAAAAGCGCCTTCCGCTCTCGCAGAAGGCGCTTCGTATGATTGGTTCCGATTATGGAAGATTACTTCGGAGTCTCGAGCTTCTCACCAGCGCTCTTCCAGCCGGAGATGCCGGCCGAGAGGTGCTTGACGTTCTTGTAGCCGAGCTTTTCAGCAGCCGATGCGGCGGCCTTGTAGGCGCTGCAGGACGGGCCGCCGCAGTAGGCGACGATGAGCGCGTCCTTGTCGGCCGGGAGCTTCGACGCGAGGTCGGCCTTGTTGGCGCTGAAGTCGATCGCTCCGGGAACGTGGCCGGCTTTGTAGGAGCTCGATCCATTCACGTCGATGATGGTGACCTTCTTCTCGTCGATCGCCTTCTTGAGGTCGGCGATGCTGATGTCCGCGAATTCGCCGGCGAACGCCGTCACGGAGACGAATGCTGCTGCGATGAGTGCGAGGAATTTCTTCATGTTTTGTTTTGTTTTGGAGTTGTGTTGTTTTGTTAATGAATGCGCCGACGGATTTTGTGGCCGTGACGACATGCGCGCTTTAGCTTCCAGATGGCGGTTGGCAATCGGAAATCCGCAGCGCGCAATGCATTCGAAGTCTAAGACCTCTCAGGACGCGTTTTTATTCCGACTTTTTTCGAAAATGTTCATTTTCTTGGGAAAGCAAAACGCCGATCCCGTTTTGCAGGACCGGCGTTTGAAAAATACGGAAGTGTTCTTCTACTACTTCGGCATGAGAACTTCGACCTGATCGCCAGCGAGCCAGTCGTCGGCTTTCTCGAACATGTTCTTCGAGCGGTCGTCCGGACGGGTAATCATTGTTCCCGAGCCGGTTTCTTTCATTCCGCTGCCAACGTTAACCTGTTTGCAGCTGTGATCCACCGAGACGAGAATCGCGTCTTCACCACCCCAGACACCGCCCTTTTTGGTCGTGTCCTTTACGTAAACCTTGCCGCCTTCGCTAAAAGCGGTGGCGAGCAGCGGCAGACGCGGGTCGTTGGTTTCAGAAAGACCGCGGACGTACGTCCAATCGCAATCTTTCGGATTCAGCTTGTACTGGTTGGCACCGTCGGAACCCTGGGTCTGACCTTTGCACCATGCGGAGTTCTTCTCCACGAAGATGAGCTTGCTCTTGCTGTACTTCGGCATGAGGAGCTCGAGAGCTTCATTCGATGTCGCGACGAGCTGCGTGGCATCTTCCGGGTCTTTGTAGGTTGGGTAGATGCCGCCTGTGTCCATGGCATACATCTTGAGCGCCTTAGAAATCTGATTGGCGTTGTTCAGCGAGTTCGACAGACGGCCGCTCTTTTGCGCACGGGTGAAGACCGGCAGCGCGAAGCCTGCTAGAATTGCGATGATCGAGATCACGACGAGGAGCTCGATGAGTGTGAATCCGGAGTGTTTTTTGATTTTCATAAACTTGATTGGTGGAACGAAGTTGGAGAGCCAAGCTACGTGGCATGAAGCGCCCGCGCAAAGGAAAAAATGTGAACTACGTGATAGAATTGCGGCGTTCATGCCTGCGGTGCTGCCTTTGCTCTCGCGATGGCCGCCATCACGCCCATGGCTTTGTTGACGGTCTCTTGATATTCGTACTCGGGCGTGCTGTCTGCGACTACACCGGCACCGGTCTGCACGTAGGCTTTGCCGTCCTTCAGGACCGCGGTGCGAAGCGCGATGCACGAGTCGCTGTTTCCATCGAATCCGAAGTATCCGACCGCGCCCGCGTAGACGTTGCGCTTTGAGCGGTCGAGTTCGGCGATGACTTGCATCGCGCGGACCTTAGGCGAGCCGCTTACGGTGCCTGCGGGGAAAGTCGCGCGCATGACGTCGTAAGCCGAGCGGTCCGGGCGAAGCCGGCCCTCGACGTTGCTTACGATGTGCATCACGTGCGAGTAGCGCTCCACGATCATGAAGTCGTTCACTTTCACGCTGGCATACTCGCTTGCGCGCCCCACGTCGTTGCGGGCCAAATCGACGAGCATAAGGTGCTCCGCTCGTTCTTTTGGATCCGCCAGCAGGTCTGCGGCATTTGCGGCGTCCTCCTCCGGTGTGGCTCCGCGGCGGCGTGTTCCGGCGATGGGACGGATTTCAATCTTCCCGTTGATCGCCCGCACATGCACCTCCGGCGAACTGCCCACGAGGGCGAAGCGTCCGGCGAATTTCATGCAGAACATGTAAGGCGACGGATTCACAAAACGCAGCGCGCGATAGAGTGTGACGGGGTCGCCCGTGTACTCGGTCTCGAAGCGCTGACTAACGACGATTTGAAATGCGTCGCCCGCGTGGATGTACTCGTGGCACTTCGCGATCATGTCGTAAAACTCCTCGCGCGTCGTGTTGCTGGAGCATTGTGCGGGAGCGGGCGGGGGAGTGATCGGGAAAGGAGGAAGTTGATTCGGCTTCGCGAGCTTTTCCAGAATTGCGGAAATCCGCGCCTGTGCGGCTGTGTATGCAGCGGGTGCGTTTCCCTCGACGAATGCGTTCGCGACGATTCGCAGCCGGCGTTTCAGGTGGTCGAAAATCAGGAGCGTGTCGGCGATGACGAACAGGCTCTCGGGCAGCCCAAGCTCATCTTTTCGCGCTGGCCCGACCGTTGGCTCAAAAAAGCGAACCATGTCGTAGCTCAAGTATCCGACCGCCCCGCCCGCAAAGCGCGAACGGAGTTCGGCCGGTTCATCCGGGAGCGGAACGTACTGGTAGCGGGACATCAGTTTCTCGACATCGGCGAGCGGATCCCGCTCCGTTTCGAATTCCCGCGTCGCGCCGTTCTCCGTGACTTTCACGGTGCGACCGTGGCTCTCGAGTACCGTCCGTGCGCCGGTGATCAAAAACGAGAAGCGGCCCGTCTGCTCGATCTTCTCGACGCTCTCGAAAAGGAATGTGTAGCCGCCGTCATCGAGCTTCGTGAAGGCTCCTACGGGAGTCTCCGCGTCGGCGATGATTTCGGCATAAACGGGAATCAGATTCCCCTTTTTCGCGAGTTCCTCAAACTCAGTCGGCGAGGGTGTGAAATGCGTGTTCATTCGATTACTTCTCGCCGTATGTCTTGGCAGCGTCGAAGAGCGGCGTCTCCTCGATTGGCTTTGGCAGACCATGCTGGTCGAGTTCCTGGAAAAAACACGACTCGTAGCCCGTGTGGCACGCTCCGCCGGTCTGCTCCACTTCAAACAAAAGCGTGTCCTTGTCGCAATCGACAGCCCAGCGCACGACGCGCTGGACGTTTCCGCTGGTCTCGCCCTTGACCCAGTATTTCTGCCGCGAGCGGGAGAAATAGACCATCATGCCCTTCTCGAGCGTCATGCGGATGGAACGGTCGTTCATCCACGCCATCATGAGCACGCGTTTGCTTTTTGCGTCCTGCACGATGGCTGGAATGAGACCGTCTGCGTTGAATTTGAACTGGCTGATCATTTGGTAAGTAACGTGAGTGGTGAAAAATGAAACGGCCCGAGGATTCTCGTTATCGGAATCATCGGGCCAGTCTGGCTTCGGCGCACGGTGGCGACGACCGTTCCGCTTTGTCAGCGGAACCGGCCCGTCAGAAATGCCACCAATGCCAGTGTGTCGTCATGTGCCGCACGGGATACGCGGGGAACGCGCGGGAGAAAAGGGAAAAGTTTGCGGCCTATTCCGCGATGCTCAGACGGATGAAGCGCTTCGTCGTTCCTCCCGGCACTGCGAATTTGAAGCGCCACCGCTGGTCTCCATTGCTTTCTGTGCCGACGAGTTCGGTGAGCGTTGGTGAGGCCGGGGACCACGTGCCTAGGTCGGAGGAGACTTCCGCTCCGAGTCCCGTGAACGCAGCGCGGCGGTTCAGGCGGAATTCGAGCGTGAGATTCGCCGGGACGCCCGCTGCGAACTCCACACCGCCCACGGCTTGGTGCGTGGCGCGCTCGGTGGTGCTCGCGGCGGAAAGGGGATTCGTGTTCGCGATGAACTCGGCGAGGTTGCTGATGCCGTCGCCGTCGAGGTCTCCATTCGCGGGAGCGCCGGCGGCGCCGAATCCGGCGACCCATGTGGCGTAGGTGTGGAGAACGGTAAGCGGCATTGCGGCGCTGGTTGCGGTCCCGCCCGGGCCGGAGGCGACGACGGTGTAAATGCCGTCATCCGCAGTGGCAGCGGCGGGGATCGTGTAGGTGGGAAGCGTGGCTCCAGGAATCGGCGCTCCATTGCGGTGCCATTGATGCGCGGTGGTGTTGATCGTCGCGACGGTGAGCGTCACTGCGGAACCCGCCGTCGTGACTATCGGCGGTGCGATGGCGGTGAACCACGGACCGGCGCCCGCGACATTCGGCAGGCCCGGAGTCGCGGTGATGGTCGCGATGCTCGCACTTCCGTCGGGCTGGCGACCGCCGGCTGCGCTGCCAAAGCTTACCGCGTCGAGCACCGTGTCACCGGGAAGAGCGAGTCGCGCATATTCGCCGCCCGCGGAGATCGTGAATCCGGTGTCCGCGCTTGTGAAGAAACTCCATCCGTTTCCGGCGATGTAGCTGAGCGGTGGAAATGCGAATTTGCGACGCCCGACTTCGCTCGGATCGTCGCTCAAATACAAACCGGCGAGCGCGACCGGAAGAGCCGAGGTGTTGTAAAGCTCCAACCCGCCGGTGCTCCATTCATTCACGCGGAGGGCACTGCCCGGGCCGAGCGGGGCGGCGCCATTGTTCAAAGTTCCGCGGGTGGGCGAAGTGAGCAGCTCCCACGTTCCGCCGCTGTTCCGGCCGATGGACTGATCAGGAATCTGGCGTCCGAAGCGGACGAAATCCACCAGTTGTCCGGCTGCGTTGAGCAACTCCACGCGCCCTTCGGAAAGCAGCGCAATGCCAGCGTTCAAATGCGGCGACGAAGCGGTGGACGAGGGCTGCGACGGGTCATTCCAAATGGCGAGGTGGCCGAGCGCGGCGAGTGACACGCCGGATGGAAAGGTCCACTCTGCGCCGCCATCGAATGCCCGGAGCTTCCAGCCGGAAAGGCTCACAATTCCAGCGGTGGGATTGCGCAATTCAATCCAGCCGGGGCGTTTCGCCCACGGTGCGTTGTCGCCGTTGAGATTGGTCGCGATCAGTTCGTTGATCTGCGGCTGTGCTGCGAAGGCGGCGTGATTGGCCGCAGCCGGACTGGGCGCACCGAGGGCCGTGACGGTTGCGGAACCATCGGGCAGTCTTCCTCGCGAGACGTCCTCGCTCTGCGCCGAAAAGGTCACGGCATCAATCTGGGCGCCCGCTGTGTCGCGGATCGTGAGCGTGGTTCCCTTCGCCGGGAGATCGAAATCGAATGCATCGGCCCGCCCGGTGCCTTGATTGCAGAAGAGCCGCGCCCAGCCTTGCGGAGCGACTACGGCGAGGGACTTGTATTGAAAGAGCTGCGCGTTCGTGCCCGCGTAGATTCCTTCGAGGACGACCGGCAGTGTGGCGTGCGTGTTGTAAAACTCGACCCAGTCGTCCATTCCCGGACGCGGATTCGCGAGCCATTCATTGATGCGTAAATCCGTCGGCGCAGCCGTCGCGGCGGCGGTGTTCGGCGCGTCTGCGGACGGCGTGCAGAGCGTCCATGTCCCCGCGATTCTTCCAAACGAGAAGTTCGCAGCCTGCGGGCCGTAGCGCACGCTATCCACCGTGCCCGTGCCGATGCGGAGTTCGACGACGCCAGCCGTTGGCGGGAGCGCCGGCGTTCCCGCGATTCCCGGCAATGCGGTGTTGTGGAGATGAACCGTGAGAAAGCCGCCCGCGGGAATCTGCGTGCCGTTCGGAATGAACACGCGGTCCACTCCATCCACACGTAACGCCGCGGCGTTCAACGTGACCGCGACGGCTCCGGTGTTTTGAAGCTCCACAAATCCCGGCTGCGCTCCGGAGAATGTGTATGCCCCGGTGTTGCGTGCGAGAAACTCGCTGATGACCACGCTGCCGCCGGCGACCGCGCTATTTGCCGCGCCGGGCGATCCGTTTACCGCGGCGCTTGCCTTCCAGTTCGCAGCATCGTCGGGGTCGCCGTCGGGATTGATGATTTCGAGCGATGCTCCGCCTCCGTCAGCGGCGAGCGGCCATGGCGCGGTATCGCGGAAATCGACGCTCTGGATGATTCTTCCGCCCTTGTCGTAAAGCACGAGTCGCTCGCCGCCGTTGTCGAGGCTGCCGCCAAAGTATCCTCTCACGGCGACGCCCGGGTAGGTCGATGCGAAGACCGCGGGTGTGTCGTTGTTTGCGAATACAAGGTGATCGCCGGGATCGATTACCGTGCCTTGCGGAATGATGCAGTCCACGCCGCCGAAGTACCAGTTCGAGATGTCTACGGGCGAAGTTCCTATGTTCCGCAGCTCGATGAACTCCTTCGCGTCGTCGTTCGTGTTCCCCGGCGGGTTGTACATGATCTCCGTGATCCGGACCGGTGGGAGCAGCGTTTCAGTTCCCACCGTGAACTTCTGCTCGTTCAGCGCGCTCCACACGCTGCCGTTGAACGCGCGGACCTTCAGCGTGGTGGTGGCGTTGATGGTGAGCGTCGCATCCGGCGCGACTGCAATGGCCGACGCGGAGACGGTGCCGCTGTAGTAAACGCGCGGGTCCGTGCCGTTCGTGGTGTAGTAAAACGTTGCCGCGTTCGAGGTGCCGACCGGCAGCGACGTGATGTTTGCGAGCTTCACGACAAAACCCGCGGGCACGGTTTGCGAGGCGATTGCCGCATTCGTCGCGTTGTTGCGGATTTCGGGGGCGTTCACCGCAGGGTAAAGCGAGCGGTTGCGGAGCTGCGCCATCACGTTGCTGGTGCGGGCGGGGAAGTAGGTGTTTTTGAGTCGGTTGATTTCCCCGAGCCAGTTCTGCGTGCCGGTCTGTGTGGTGCCGCCTTCGAACCAGCGGCCGTTCCACGTGTAAACGATCGTTGCGGGCGCGGTGTAGCGGTGCACGTCGCGGCGGTAGTCGCCCCAGCGCGCGGACTCGAGGGCGTTCTGCGCCGCGTTTGCGATTGCCGCCCATTTGTCCAGGCGCGCGATGTTTGCGGCCGGCAGCAGCGCTCCGTCGGGCGAGACCATGTGGCGGTGCACGCGGTCTGCGAAATCGAGGAGATACTGTGTGTTCCCGACGAGCTTGGGGTGCAGGCCGCCGGCGGGAGCGGTCACTCCGGTGCGATCCACGAGTTCGCTGGCGAGCAGGTTCTCCATGTCCCACGGCAGAAACTTGTAGGTTCCGTTTGTGCGCCAGTTCCGCACGGCGTACCAGTTCTTGTTCACGTTGTCGCCCCAGTCGGTGTGGCCGACGAAGAAGTGGAGCAGCATGTAGTCGATGTAATTCGGCACATCGAGCAGCGTCTTCATCTGCTCGTATTTCGCGTTGTCGATGGGCGCGGCGATTCCGACCATCGTGTTGTAGGCGGTCTGCGTGCCGTTTTTCAGGATGCCCTGTTCCATCACGTCGTAGTCGGCCTTGTCGCCGCCGAAGTAATCCGCGCCGAAGTTGTCGCCGTGGTCCTCGGCGAGGTCGTAGTTGCCCCAATAGATTCCGTTGATGAAAAGATTCACGTAGCGGTGATGGCCGCATGGACGTCCCATCGCGCGGAAGGTGTCCTTGCACCACGCGTCGCGAGCCCGCATGCCGAACGGGCGCTGGCCGGCCGTGTCCTGATGCCGCCACGAGTAGTTGAAGTCCGCGCGCAGCACGAGTTTGTCGTGCTTTGGCACCGGCGAGTCGGTGAACACATCGTAGTCGAGCACGCCTGCGCCGTAGTCTCCCTTGAACTTCAGCGTGAAGCCGTGCTTCGGGTTCTTGTAAGGCGCGCGGCTCGCGTTGCCGTGGAGGTCGATTCCGCACGTGGTGGCAAATGCGGTCGTTCCATCCGGCAGCAGCATTTCGAGCGAGCACGCCTTCGTCAGGTCCGTCTTCACGGTCTCGGAAGCGCTCGGATAAAGCGCGGTCGCGCCGGGGCCGAACATATCTGCGCTCGGCAGGACCACGGAAAGAATCGGAAGCTCGCGCAGCCCTGCCGCCATGCGTTCGAGGTTCGTCATGCCCGCCGGGTTGATTGCCCCCGTGTCGTCGTAGCGGTTCGGGTCATTCCAGATTTTCGCATCCATGCCGTAGTCGGCGGGGATGGCGTTTGGCGTGATGAGATTGGTGAATGGAACGTTCACCGTGCCGTAGGTGGCGGTCTGCGCGGAATCGCTGTTGAACGTGTTGTTGACCGTCGATGTTCCCCACGTCACCGGCAGCGCCACTCCGCCGACGGCGGGCGGCTGCGGGTTTGCGTTGTCCGCCGCGTTGGCCGGATTGTCGTATGGCGGCGAAGTCTGGGCGAACACGTTGTCGAGGTAGATGTAGCTGTGCGTCACCGTCGTGCTCGGGACGAAATTCGTCGCAAACGTCGCCGCGCGCAGAACGGTCGTTCCCGTGATGCTCAGTGGGACGGTGTAGGCCGTGCTCGCCGCCGTCGGCACCGAGCCATCCAGCGTGTAGCGAATCGTCCCGCCGGCCGTCGCTGTCGAGAGGACCACGCTCACCGGGTCCTTGAAGAACCCGCGCGTCACGCTTGCCGTCGGCGCTGCTGCGATGGCCGTGAGCGAGCCCGCGGCGTTTGCGGCGTTTGGCGTCGGCGGGGAGAAAAAGAACAGCGCGTTCCCCGTCCCGAGCCCGTAGCTGTAGTCCGTCCGCTGCGCGGGGAACGGATTGAACGCCACCGGCGCCGCGGGTGCCGGCGAATCCGGCGGAAGCAGAATCACCGAATCACCATTCTCGTTCAGCTTGAAGTTCGTGTGCAGATTCCCGCTCGGCGGCGTGCGGTTCTTCGACGACGCGAACACAATCATCAGCGCACCCGCATTCAGCGTGCGCGATGGAAAGCCCCACTTCCTCGGCTCATCCGGATTATTCGTCAGCGACCACCCCGTCAGATTCACCGCCGTCGCCCCCGTATTGCGAAGCTCGATCCAATCGTTCTGCTCCCCGTCCTCATCCGCCAGCCCCGTTCCATTCAGCGCCAGGATTTCATTAATCACCACCGTTCCCGCACCCGCCGCGCTGCGCGTCACGCTCCAGCCCGTCCCGGCGAACGCATTCCCACCTGCCACATCCGCAATCCCATGCCCCGCCGACCACGTAAAATTCACCGTCCCCGTCGCCGGCTGCGCAAACGTAAACACATACGGCCCCTGCGCCGCACCCGTCACCGCCGTCGCCGGCACCCCGTTCACCAGCAAATCGCCCGCATCCACACCCGCCACACTCTCCGAAAAAACCACCTGCGCCTCCGTCAGCACACCCAGCGTCGCCCCGCCGCCCGGCGTCACCTGCGCCAGCGTCGGCGCGATCGTATCCGTCAGCACAAACGAATACCCGCCCGGCGGCACAAACGCCCCCGTGCCGAGCCCCGTAATCCCGTGATCCGGCTCCCACGAAACCCCCACCGGCCCCGCCGCCGGCTGCGTGAACGTAAACACATACGGCCCCGCGCCGCTCCCGCTCACCGAAACCGCCGACTCGCTATTGATCGACAAATCATCCGCACCCACCCCCGTCACCGCCTCATTAAACGTCACACTCAGCGTCGTAAACGCCCCCACCGTCGCCCCGTTCGAAGGCGACAGCGCCGAAACCGACGGCGCCGCAAACGCCGGTACACACACCGCCATCGCGGCAAAAAGGAGCAGAAAACGAAAACGGGTCATCAGGGTTTCGGCAGACACAGGCCGCCCACTATGCGCAAAACCCGCCCGTTTGCCTCAAAAAATTCCGCTTTGGACCGAGCGACGCGTTTTCCAGTAAGGCCAAGTCGCTCCGCTTCATTCACGAACCGGGTCGCTGAGAATGCCATTCGACAAACTCACAGTCGCTGTTGCCTGCCGCCCATCTTTGCGGCTAAAAACCACGCATGCCCGCCGAAACACCGACAATGCCGCGCCGCAGATGGCACCTTGGCCGATGGTTTATCGTCCTCATGGTCGCCACGCTGGGGTGGGTGGGGTGGACGGCGTACGCGTATCGCTCGGCGCTCTCGCAGGCGAAGGCGCTGGGGTGGAGGGTCGAGCATACCGACCCGGTCGAAAGGATTCGGAAGAACTGGAAGTCGGCTTTCGACAAAGAGACGTGGCTGGATGGCGTGACACGCCTGAACATTCCGACGAGCGAGCAGTTTGAGCAACACCTCGACATCGTCCACCGGCTGGACCCGCGGGAGCTGGAAATCTCCAATGCCTCCGCTTTGCGAGACCTCTCCGCGATCATCCCGCTCAAGCGGCTGAAACACGTCATAGTGGTCGGCGCAACGGGGCTCACGAATGTGGACGGGCTCAAGAACCTCCCCACTCTGAAAGAGGTCAATCTCAACGGCTGCAAGGGCCTCACGAATGTGGACGGGCTCAAGAACCTCCCCGTTCTGGAAGTGGTCTGGCTCTTCGGCTGCACGGGGCTCACGAATGTGGATGGGCTCAAGAACCTCCCCGCGCTGCACACGGTCAATCTCTACCGCTGCACGGGGCTCACGGAGGAGAGTATCATGGCCCTCAAAGTCGCCCTGCCGAACACGAAAATCAATGGCCCGTAACCTCAATCATGCCTGAAGACTGTCATGAACTATGGCATTGTGAGAATAGCCCAGCACTTCAGTGCTGGGAAATCCGGCGACAAAAGGAAAAAAGTCCCGCAGGGACGAAAGAACTATTCTGCCGTCCCGTGCGGGACTGTGCTCATTTTACGATCGAAGGTCCCAGTGCTGAAGCACTGGGCTATTTTCAGAGCAATTTTTGCTAAAAGTGCATGAAAATATCCAATCCACCCGGCACAAAACGTCCAAGGCGCGGCGTAGCACGGTCGCCAAAGGTATTTTTCCGGTCGAGCGACGCTTGCGTAGGAGCGGCGACATTCCTGTCGCCGACAGTGCTCCGGAGCCAATCGGCTCTGATTGTTTTAAATTCCACGCTGTCGGCGACAAGAATGTCGCCGCTCCCAGTCGCAAGCGACGCTCACAGCTCCCTATCACAAACTGGACATTAAATTCAGCATCCTCTCTAGC
>SXWH01000280.1 GCA_005791535.1 Verrucomicrobiaceae bacterium
ACAGCCATTTTCGGGACGTTCTTCCTGCTTGCCATCGTGTGGCTTGTGCCCGAGGCGCGGCGAATTTCGCGGGAGCGTGGACAGCGGCACGCGGAGGCTCGCACCGGCGCCGACATGGTGCGCATTCCCGCGGGAGGGGTCACGATGGGTTCGAACGACGGGCCGGCCGAGGAACAGCCACTTCACGA
Organism: Verrucomicrobiaceae bacterium; assembly: GCA_005791535.1. Taxonomy (GTDB): domain Bacteria; phylum Verrucomicrobiota; class Verrucomicrobiia; order Chthoniobacterales; family Chthoniobacteraceae; genus SXWH01. The sequence continues at coordinate 189 of SXWH01000280.1, forward strand.
CATCAAGATCAGTGAGTTCTGGATGGACCGCAGCGAGGTGACGAATGAGCAGTTCGAAAGGTTCGTAAAATCCACTGGCTACGTAACGACCGCCGAGCGTCCACGCGATGGCAAGGAAGCGGGCTCCTGGGTGTTCCGCCGGCCATCGCAGCCCGGCGAATCGTGGAAAGTGTGGGTCGCCGGCGCATCGTGGCGAGCTCCGGTTGGTCCGGGCAGTAATGTTGAGAAACTCGCGAAACACCCGGTCGTTCACGTGAGCTACGAAGATGCGCTTGCTTACGCGAAATGGAGCGGGAAGCGGCTGCCGACCGAGGCGGAATGGGAATTTGCGGCCCGTGGGGGCGAGATTCTTTTGAAGTATCCATGGGGCCGCGAGGCGAGCCCTTCCGGCATGTTTCCGGCGAACACCTGGCAGGGAGCATTTCCCGAAAAAAACGAGCTGTCCGATGGCTTCTCCGGCACTTCACCGGTCGGCAGTTTTGCTCCCAATAACTACGGGGTCGTGGATCTCGCAGGGAACGTCGCCGAGTGGTGCAGCGATTGGTTCTCCTCGACCTTCTACGCCGAGCTGCGACCGGACCCGAACCGCGCAGCGCATCGCAATCCGCAGGGGCCCGATACGAGCAGCGACCCCGCCGAGCCCGGTGTGTGGAAGCGGGTGTTGCGCGGCGGATCGTGGTTGAGCGGACCGATGGATTTCCGCGTCGCCGCGCGCGGTCGCGAGGTGCCCGATTTCACGGCTTCGTGGATTGGCTTCCGGTGTGTGCGTGATGTGCCCGCGCGGTGAGCCATGCTTCCCGAACTCCGCACTGCCATTCCCGGACCGCGCTCGCTGAAACTCGCGCGCAGGCTTCGTGAGAGCGAATCACGCAATGTGACGTTCACTTCGCCGGAGTGGCCGGTTTTTTGGGAGCGTGCGGACGGAGTGAATGTGTGGGACGCGGACGGTAACCGTTTTCTCGATCTGACTTCCGCGTTTGGCGTCGCTTCGCTCGGTCATGGTGCGACTTCCGGCGCGATGCGGACGCAGGCGGCGACGCTGCTCCACGCGATGGGCGACGTGCATCCCACGGAAGTGAAGGCGGCGCTGTGCGAGCGGTTGTCCGCGATTACGTTCGAACGTTGGAACGCCGGGCGTGCGAAGGTCGTGCTCGGGAACTCCGGCTCCGATGCAGTCGAGGCTGCGCTGAAGACATCGCTGCTTCGAACTGGGAAGGCCGGCGTCATCGCTTTCCGCGGCGGTTACCATGGGCTCGGATTTGGTGCGCTGGCAGCGGGCGGCATGCCGTTTTTTCAGGAGCCGTTCCGGGCGCAATTAAAGGACTTCGCAACGCTGCTGGATTATCCCCAAACCGCGGCGCAATTGGATGCACTTCCTGCTCTGCTGGAGGCTGCGTTGAGAGCGCGCGAAATCGGCGCGGTCGTAGTGGAGCCAGTGCAGGGCCGCGGAGGTTGTGTGGTTCCTGCGTCCGGCTTTTTGCAGATGCTCCGCCCATTTTGTGACCAGCATGGGATTGTTCTGGTTCTCGATGAAATCCTCACGGGATTCAACCGCACCGGCGCGCTGTTTGCGTGCGAACACAGCGGCGTCATTCCCGACATCGTCTGCCTTGGGAAGGCGCTTACCGGCGGGTTTCCGCTCAGTGCGTGTGTGGGGCGGGCGGATTTGATGGACGCCTGGCCCGAATCCCTCGGCGAAGCGCTTCACACGAGCACGTTCCTCGGGCATCCGGTTGGCTGTGCGATGGCGCTGGCTTCAATCGAAGCCCACGCCCGCGCTTCAATTGCGGAGAGCGTCAGGAAGAAAGGTGCGCGGCTTTTTGCTGCGCTCCGCCGCGTTGGAGAGGTTCGTGGATTGGGGCTTATGCTCGGAGTGCCGCTCTTTCGCGCCGATGGCACGCCGGATGGAAAGCGCGCGGTCGCTCTGGTCCAAGCTGCGCTGCGTGCTGGAATCTTCCTGCTCGCCGATTCGCCTGATGCAAATGTGCTGAGCTTCGCACCGCCATTTTGCATCACTGACGAGGAGATCGATTTCGTGGGCGACTGGCTCGCAGAAAACGCCGGGCAGGTATCGCAGCCCCTTCCGTTTTGAAGTGACATGCCGGTGGCTGTCATCCACATCACGCGCTTTCACCACACAGCCTTCCATGAAACTCCTGTTCACGATTATTGCTCTCATTTGCGGCATGCTCACCGCGCCTTCGCAGGCGCAATCGAAGCGACCGAATGTGCTCTTCATCCTGACTGATGACCAACGTTGGGATGCGATCGGCCTCGCCGGACACAAGCATCTTAAGACTCCGAACATGGACAGGCTTGGCAAGGAGGGCGTCTATTTCAAAAATGCCTTCTGCACCACGTCGCTGTGCTCTCCCAGCCGCGCGAGCATCCTGAGCGGTCTCTACGCCCACAAGCACGGCGTGGTGAATAACTTCACCGAGTACCCGGTTGCGCTGAAAAGCTTCCCGATGGTTCTGCAATCGGAGGGATACGACACCGCCTACTTCGGCAAATGGCACATGGGCGAAAACAACGATGAACCGCGGCCGGGTTTCAATTGGTTCGTCACCCACAAAGGACAGGGCAAGTATTTCGACACGGAGTTCTGCATCAACGGAACAAAGCGCGAAGTGCTGAGTGGCTACTACACGACGGTTGTCACCGACATGGCCGAGGAGTGGCTCAAACGCCCGCGCGACGGCAAGCCTTGGTGTTTGATGATCGGCCACAAGGCGCCGCACAGCTTCTACTTCCCGGAGGAAAAGTACAAGCAGAGTTTTGATTCCGTTCGTGTCGCATATCCCGAGACGGCATTCATGCTCGAAGACAAGCCGGACTGGATCAAAGAACGCCTCTATACATGGCACGGCATCTACGGTCCGCTCTTCGAATGGCGGAAAAAGTTCCCCGATGATTCGCCGGAGGCCGTGAAGGATTTCGAGGCGATGACGCGAGCTTACTGGAGCACGATTCTTTCCGTCGATGACAGCGTCGGGCGGCTCTATGAGTTGCTCAAACAGCGCGGCGAACTCGACAATACGATCATCGTTTTCATGAGCGACAACGGGTTGCTTAATGGCGAGCACGGCATGGTGGACAAGCGGACTGCGCACGAGCCGAGTATCCGGGTGGTGCAGGTCGTTCGCTTCCCAGCGTTGACGCCGGTGAACGTGCCAAAAGTCATCGAGCAGCAGGTTCTCACCGTGGATGTCGCGCCGAGTATTCTGGAATTGTGCGGTGCACCCGCGCTTCCGGACATCCACGGCAAATCATGGGTGAAACTCGTGCAATCGGGAGACAGCTCCTGGCGCAAATCGTTTCTCTATCACTATAACTACGAAAAGCAGTTCCCCTACACGCCGAACGTTCGCAGCGTTCGCACGGAGACGTGGAAATACACGCGTTCGCCGCACGGCGATGGAGGTCCGGACCGTAATCCTGCGGAACTCTACAACATCGAGTTCGATCCCGAAGAGCGCCACAACCTCGCCGCGAACCCGAAATACGAGGCGGTCGTCAAAGAAATGCAGCGCGAACTGGCCGATGCGATGAAGCAGGTCGGGCTCACTCCGGAGAATGACCGGATGCCGCTGGATGAGGGTATCAAGCAGGCGTTGCCGGATCAAAAAATCCGGTAGGCCGATCTTTTTCGAACTTATCGGTTGACTGGATAGACCGATCGGTCTAATTCTCGAGGCCATGAGCGAAAGATTCGGAGCAACAACCAAGGAGCGCATCCTCGATGCGGCCGAAGGATTGATGCTGGAGAAGAGCTTCCATTCGCTCGGGCTCACAGAGATTCTCGCGGCGGTGAATGTTCCGAAGGGGAGTTTCTATCACCACTTCGAGTCGAAGGAGCAGTTTGGAATCGAGCTGCTGCGGCATTATATGGCGCGGGCCTACGAACATAAGCGGACCTGGTTGCAGGACCGCAGTCAGTTTCCGGATGCCCTTGAACGACTCGTTCGGTATCTTGAAGCCGGCATGGCAAAATTCGTTGAAAATGGCTGCCGGCCAATCTGTTTGGTGGTGAAACTGTGCGGTGAAGTCGCCACGTTCTCGGACGGAATGCGCGAGGAACTGGCCGCGGGTTTTGCTCAGTGGGACAAGCTCTCTGCCGATGTGATCCGCGAAGGACAAAAGCAGGGCAGCATCGCCAAGTCGCTGGGGGTTCAGGAGGCTGTGACGGTGATCGGCTCCTTGTGGCTCGGAGCGATGCTGCAGGCGCAGGTGATGAGGAATGTGAGTCCAATGCGTGAAGCCGTGGCGTTTCTTCGCTCGCACCTTGCTGCGTAGTTTCTATTTCAGTTTCGGATAAACCGACCGGTCTAATATAATCAATAATAATGAAACAAACGATTTTTCCCATTGCTTCGCCCACTTCGCTGCTGACGGAGATTCTTCGCGGTCATCTCCTGCATCGCTTCCGCGGTATGCTGCCATCATCAGAGTTAAACCGCGCATTTGAAGATGCCCGCGTGATTGCGGAGGCGACCGGGTTTCCCGCTTTGGTGCTTCCGGTTCTGGCCGAGGAGCGGCTCCGGCACGCTGTTGAGGAATTCCGGGCGGGAGAACGCGGGGCGCGCGCGGCTTGAAATCAAAATCTGAAACAAAATCATGAATACCAACAAAGCACTATTCACATCGCTGAACGTCGGAACACTCACGCTCCCCAACCGAATCATCATGGCTCCATTGACCCGGTGTCGCGCTGATGCGGACCATGTTCCCACCGACATCATGGCTGAGTACTACAGTCAGCGTGCAAGCGCAGGACTGCTCATCGCCGAGGCAACGATGGTGATGGAGGGAAATTCGGCGTTCTGGCGCGAGCCCGGTATTTATTCAGATGCGCAGGTGCGTGGATGGCTGAAGGTGACGGACGCCGTGCACGCGAAAGGCGGGCGCATTTTCCTCCAGCTCTGGCACGGCGGACGTGCGGTGCATCCGCTCCTTAACAAAGGCCGGCAACCGGTGGCTCCGAGCCCTCTTGCAATCGAGAACGACGAGGTTCACACGCCTGAGGGGAAGAAGCCTTACGTGATTCCACGCGAACTGCGCGACGACGAGATCCCGGGCATCATCGCCGGATTCCGAAAGGCGGCGGAGAACGCGAAGGCCGCGGGCTTTGATGGTGTCGAGGTGCATGGTGCAAACGGGTACCTTCTCGATGAGTTTCTGCGTGACGGCGCAAACAAGCGCACCGGTCCTTATGGTGGTCCTATTCAGCATCGTGCTCGGCTTCTGTTGGAGGTGACGGACGAGGTGATCTCAGTTTGGGGTGCCGGAAGGGTTGGTGTGCGCATTTCGCCGCTCAACAGCTACAACAGCATGATCGACAGCGATCCGGTTTCTTTAACGTCGCACGTTGCCGGCGAACTGGCGAAGCGCGGTGTGGCGTATTTGCACATGATGCGCAGCGACTTTTTCGGAATCCAGAAGGGCGACGTGATGACTCCTGCGCGGGCTGCTTTCCCGGGTGTGCTCATTGGCAATATGGGATACACTCCCGCAGAGGCCGAGTCGGCGGTCGCGTCGTTGTCCATCGAAGCGGTCGCGTTCGGGCATCACTTCATCAGCAATCCGGATCTCGTCGAACGCGTGAAAGCCGGAGTCGCGCTAGTGGAGCCGGATGCGGCGACGTTCTATTCGCCGGGGCCGAAGGGATACGTCGATTATCCGACGATGGCATCCGTTTGATGTCACCAGCATATTTATGAGATTAACATCGTTTCTTGCCGGCCTTGTCGCGCTGGCTTCACTCGTAGCCTGCAAGCCTCCTGCTCCGCAGCAGATGCACATGCCGCCACCGAATGTCTCGGTTGCCAAACCTGAGCAGCGGAAGATCGTCGAGTGGGACGAATACACGGGACGGCTCGAAGCGAAGGAAAGCGTGGAGATTCGTGCGCGCGTCAGCGGGTGGCTGGACTCGATTCACTTTGTCGAGGGCAGTGAGGTGAAGGAGGGCGACCTGCTTTTCACGATCGATCCGCGCCCTTACAAAATGTCCGCGGAACGTGCGACGGCGGAGATGATGCGTGCCGAAAATCGCGAAACGCAGACCCGAAACGAGTTTGAGCGTGTGCGCAAGCTCGTGGAGTCGCGTGCGATTTCCGAGGAGGACTTCGACACGCGCGGCAAGGCATTCGCCGAGGCGCAGGCGGCTGCGCGGGCGGCGAAGGCTGCGCTGGAAATGGCGAATCTTGACCTTGCGTTTACCGAAGTGCGCGCGCCGGTCTCCGGTCGCATCAGCCGCGCTCTTGTGACAAAGGGCAACCTCGTCTCGGGCGGGATGGCCGGCGCTGGAGCGACGATGCTCACAACCATCGTATCCACGTCGCCCGTCTACCTGTATGTCGACGTGGATGAGGCTGCGTCGTTGCGCTACCGCCGCATTATTTCGGCAGCGGAAAAGGCCGGGCGCATTCCGTGTGAGATGTCGGTGGGGGACGAAGCCGGATGGCAACACAAGGGATACGTCGATTTCATCGATAACCGCGTGGATCCGAACACCGGCACAGCGCGGGCGCGTGCCGTATTTGAAACAAAGGACGGATTACTGGGACCCGGATTCTTTGCGCGACTCCGTGTTCCGCGTGGTGACGAGCAATCCGCCCTGCTTGTGCCGGAAAGCTGCATCGGAAGTGATCATGCAAATCGCTTTGTCTTCGTCGTGAATGCGAAGGGCACCGCGGAAATCCGTCTGATCAAACCGGGGGCGTTGATTGACGGTATGCGGGTGATTCGCGAAGGATTGACCGGCGACGAGGCGGTCATCGTCAATGGCCAGGCGCGTGTGCGTCCCGGAATCCCCGTGAATGTGGAGCGGGGGGCGAAGTAGGGTATGAAATTCTCGCACTTTTTCATACGGCGGCCGATTTTTGCATCGGTGCTCTCTATTGCGATTTTCCTGGTGGGATTCATCGCGATGAAGCGCCTTCCTGTGAGCGAGTATCCTGAAGTCGCGCCGCCGCAGATTGTGGTGCGCGCGATTTACCCCGGTGCGAATCCGAAGACGATATCCGAGACGGTGGCTGTCCCGCTGGAGCAAAGCGTCAATGGAGTGGAAAACTCGCTCTACATGGCGTCGCAGGCGACCGGTGATGGCGTGATGACGCTGACCGTAACGTTCAAGCTCGGCACCGACATCGACAAGGCTCAGGT
>SXWH01000281.1 GCA_005791535.1 Verrucomicrobiaceae bacterium
AATACTTCATTCTCCACCTCAAAGAATCCGAATGGCGCTTTAATCACCGACACGATAATCTCTACCGTCTTTTGCTTAAAATCCTCCGCTCTCATCCGCTCTAAAAGTGCTAAGACCCTTACCAACGAACGCAACCGATTCGGCCCCAAACGAAAAACCGGAGCCCGCCGCCTCAACCACCTCGAAGCCGGCGCCCTCCGCACCCTCCGCGCCTTGCGCGTGGATGCCGTCGGGTAGTTCGACTTATCGCAACGGACCGTTCCGAGCCGAATTCGGCGGTGAAAACGGGCGTGGCGCCCTTTGCATCAATTGGCGGCAGAATTCCGCCATTCCCAACCGCAAGCGCCGCCTCTCGCTCTCGCGATTGTTCGTTTAGAGGAGCTATTCGAAGCCATGCTACGCCTTGACGCCGCGCCTACCGAACCTCCCATGCTGCCAACGATACAGATTCCGATGTCGAGGCTTATGATTCCTCTTCCGTCTGCGTTTTCTTCACAGCAGCCGAGATTTTCGCCTTGGTCGGCTTTTCGGCGCGCGGGGCGAATTCGAATCCGACTTTACCGCCGTCTCCGAGGACGAGGAAGGCTTTGAAAGCACGTCCGGTGCGGGAGCTGACGAAGCCGTTGATGAGGCCCGTTTTGCCGTCGGCGAGGAGTTTCGCGGCGTCGCTGCGCATGAGCGTTTTCTTCAGGATGGTTTTGCCCATTCGGAAGGTGCATTTCTTTGCGGGGAGCTGGTCGCAGACGAATGCGCTCTCGGTTTCAAAGACCTGACCCTCGGAGCAGACGCGGCATTTGCCGACGGGCTCGGGGTTCACGTAAACGGCGGGTGCGCCGTCCTCGCCGGTGCCGTCGTCTTTCGGGAAGTCGAACGTCGTTTTCCATTCCTCGCGGTCGAGTTTGATGACGGCCTTGAACGTGCGGCCCATCTTGTTGCGGAAGCCTTCGAGCGGGCCGACTTTTCCTTCGGTAAGAAGCTTGATGACTTCCTCGCGTTCGAGTTCGCGGCTGGCGATGGTTTTCCAGACGGTGAGTTCGCAGCCGGAGCATTTGTAGCTGCGGAAGGTTTCGTTAAATGATGTCGCGCCGCACTTCGGGCAGGTGACTTCGATTGGCTTGAAGTTGCCCTGGATTTCGCCGCCCTGATGGCCTTTGACCTTTGCGACGATGTCGCTCGTGAGGCCGCGGATTTCCTGCATGAATGCGGCGCGGGAGAGCTTGCCGCGCTCCATTTCGCGAAGCTTGAACTCCCACTCGCCGGTCATCGCGGGCTGGGTGAGCGAGTCGGCGTGGAGGTTGCGCAGGAGCGTGATGAGCGAGATTCCCTTTTGGGTGACGACGAGATCGCGTCCGTCTCGGATGAGGTAGCCTTCGAGCAGAAGTCCCTCGATGATTTGTGCGCGCGTTGCGGGCGTGCCGAGCCCGCGTTCGCTCATGGCTTCGCGGAGTTCCTCGTCGTCCACGAGTTTGCCCGCGCCTTCCATGGCTGAGAGGAGCGTGCCTTCGTTGAAGCGTGGCGGCGGCTTGGTGAGGCTTTCCTTTACCTCGGTGGCCACGGTCATGGCCTGCTCGCCAGCGGTTACCGGAACGACGGCCTTCTCGCTGTCCACTCCCTCGGCTTCGCGGCCGTAGACGGCCATCCAGCCGGGCTCCACGATGATGCGGCCCGTGGTCTTGAACGCCTCGCTTTCCACCCGCGTGATGCGCGTGGTGTCTTCAAACTGCGCGGCCGGATAGAACACGGCGATGAACCGTTTTGCGACGAGCTCGTAGATGCGCTGCTCCTTGTCATCGAGCCCGCTCGGCGGCGTGCCGGTGGGCACGATGGCGAAGTGGTCGCTGACTTTTGCGTTGTTAAAAATGCGCTTGTTCGGATGCACCCAGCCGTTGCTCATGGCCTTGTCGGCGTGCTTCGCGAGCTCACCGGAGAACGATCCCATTACGCTCTTTGCCGTGCCGATGTGGTCTTCGGGCAGGTAGCGCGAATCGGTTCGGGGGTAGGTGAGGACCTTGTGCTTTTCGTAAAGTGCCTGCGCGATTTGCAGGGTCATGCGGGCGGGGAATCCGAAGCGCCCGTTTGCATCGCGCTGGAGCGAGGTGAGGTCGTAAAGCAGCGGTGAGAGCTGCGAGGCGGACTTCTTTTCCTCCTGAATGACGCCCGGCTTTCCCTTGCACTTCGCGGCGATTTCCTCGGCGACCTTCTGGTCCCAAATGCGCTCGGCCTTGGCCTGTTCGTCGTTCGCCTTCTTCGCGTCGAACTTCTCGTCGAACCAACGTCCGCGATACTGCCCGCTCTTCACGTCGAAATCGCCGAACACCTCGAAATACGTGCGCGGCTCGAAGGCGCGGATCTTCTCCTCGCGCTCCGTGAGAATCGTCAGCGTGGGCGTCTGAACGCGGCCTGCGGTGGTCTTCAAAAAGCCGCCGCCGCGTGAGTTGAACGCCGTGAGAGCCCGCGTGGAGTTGATGCCCACGAGCCAGTCCGCCTCGCTGCGGGAGGTCGCGGCATCGGCGAGCGGGAGCATTTCGGCATCGCTGCGGAGTGATGCGAATGCTTTGCGAATCGAGTCCGGCGTCATGCTTTGCAGCCACAACCGCTGGATGGGCTGCTTCGCATTTGCCGCGCGGATGATGTTCCGGAAAATCAGCTCGCCCTCGCGACCGGCGTCGCAGGCATTAATTAGCTCGGTGACGTCCTTGCGCTTGATGAGCCGCTTCAGAACCGCGAGTCGCGCCGCGCTCTTCTCAATAGGCGCGAGTGCAAACTCCGGCGGCATGTGAGGCAGTTTCTCCAGCGACCACTTGCCCTTCTTAATGTCGTGCTCCTCGGGAACGGTGAGTTCCAGCAGATGGCCGACGGCGCTGGAAATCACGTAGCGGTCGTTCTCGTAGAATTCCTCGCCGCGCCCGGGCTTCATGCCAAGAGCACGCGCCAAATCCTGGGCCACACTGGGCTTTTCCGCGATAACGAGCGTCTTCATAAATTTTTATTCAGGTGAGGGGGCAGGGGAGTTAGGCGGCAAAAGCAATCGGCGCAACCGGTTTTTTCCCGCGCCGCCGCTGCCCGCGGTCCTCATTATGCCTTCGCTGCCCGCTTCGGCTGGTAGTCCGCCGCATGGTAGGAACTGCGCACGAGCGGCCCGCTTGCCACGTATTCGAAACCCTTCGCGTAGCCCACCCGCTTGTATTCCTCGAATTTGTCCGGGTGAATATACGCAACCACCGGAAGGTGTTGCGCGGACGGACGCAGATACTGGCCGAGCGTGAGCACTTCCACGTTCGACGCCCGGAGGTCGTCCATCGCGGTGAGCAGCTCCTCTTCGGTTTCGCCAAGCCCGAGCATCAAGCCGCTCTTTGTATTAATATGGGGAGCAATTTCCTTCATCCGGCGCAATACGGCGAGCGAGGTGCGGTATTTCGCCCGCGAGCGGACCGCCGATGTGAGCCGCTCGACGGTCTCCAGATTGTGATTGAAAATATCCGGCCCCGCTTCGGCGACCATTTGCAGGCATTCCTCCCTTGCGTGGAAATCGGGCGTGAGCACTTCGATCACCAAATCCGGTTGTGCGGCGCGAACGGCGGTAATCGTCCGGGCAAAATGCGCGGCACCGCCGTCTTTGAGATCATCGCGCGCGACCGCGGTAATCACGACATGCTTCAGTTTCATCCGCCGAATCGCCTCTGCCACGCGCTCCGGTTCGTCGGCTTCCAGCGCGAAAGGTTTCGCCGTCGTCACGGCGCAAAACCCGCAGGCCCGCGTGCAGCGGTCGCCGGCGATCATGAAGGTCGCCGTGCCGCTACTCCAGCATTCCCAGCGGTTCGGGCACTGTGCACTTTCGCACACGGTGTTCAGCCGCAGGTCGGTGACGAGCGCTTTTGTGGAAAAATAGACCGGATTCGATGGCAGCCGGACTTTGATCCAGTCGGGCTTGCGCGACTGGTGTAGTGCGGGATCGATCGTTTTGCAGGACATACTCCCTACTTATTAACTGCACATCCGCCGCTGTCACGCGTTGGAATTCCCGCCAAGGTTCCCGCGCCGCCCGGGTCATTCCCGCGATATGATTACCCGCCGCACTTTTCTCCGCCGAACCACCGCCGCCGCGCTCGCCTTTCCTGCGGTCGTCCGCGCCAAGTCTCCGAATGGCAACGTCCAGGTCGCCGTTGTCGGCTGCAAAGGCCAGGGCTTCTCAGACCTCGCGGAAATCGGCTCGCATGCCCGCGCGAAGTTTGTCGGCTTTTGCGATGTCGATTCCTCACGCTTCGACCAGGCTCTGAAAAAGTTCCCCGGCGTGCCCACGTTTGTCGACTACCGCGAAATGTTCGCAAAGCTTGGCGACACCCTCGACGCCGTGCAGGTGAGCACCCCCGACCACTGGCACGCGCCGATCTCGCTGGCCGCAATGCGCGCCGGCAAACACGTGTATTGCCAGAAACCGCTCACGCACACCGTTTGGGAGGCCCGCCAGATGCGCCTCGCCGCCGATGCCGCCGGCGTCATCACCCAAATGGGCAACCAGATTCACAGCCACGAAGCCTACCGCACCGGCGTGAAAATCATCCGCAGCGGCGTCATCGGGAAAATCAAGGCCGTCCACTCCTGGCTCGGCAACCGCGGCAACCAATACTCCAACCTCGCCGCGCGCCCTGCGGACCGCGTCGCTCCGCCGCCCGCAATGCTCAACTGGGACCTCTGGCTCGGCCCCGCGCCGGTTCGCGATTATGTGCCCGATCTTTACGCACCGTTCAAATGGCGCGACTGGATCGACTTCGGTGGCGGCACCATGGGCGACTTCGGCTGTCACATTCTCGACCCCGTCTTTACCGCGCTCGATCTCACTGCGCCGCTCACCATCCTTGCTGAAAACGAAGAACCGCACGCCGAGACCTGGCCCAAGGCTGAGACGATTTCCTACGTCTTCCCCGGCACCGCATTCACCGCCGATAAGACTGTCCCCGTAACGTGGTACGATGGCGGTCGCCAGCCCGACCTGAAGCTCGCCCAGATGCCCGAAGGCAAAACGCTCCCGGGTGGCGGCAGCCTGTTCATCGGAGAAGGAGGAACCATGGTTCTTCCGCATGTCGGCACGCCCGCTCTTTACCCTGCGGATAAATTTCCGAAGCAGGAAAAGGTCGCAGGCGCGAACCACTACCATCTATGGGTCGATGGCATCATCGCGAACGCCCGCACGACCGACGGCTTCCACTACGCCGGCCCGCTCACCGAGGCTGTGCAACTCGGCAACGTGGCCACCCGCGTCCCTGGCAAGCTGCTCAATTGGGACACAGCCGCGCTCAAAGTGACCAACTCCGACGAAGCGCAAAAGCTGATCACCAAAGAATACCGCAAGGGATTCGGGATTTAGCCGCTGGGTTTCCCGATACGCATCGCGCTTCAAGACGCCGGGGTTCCGAAAGAGGTTCCGGCTCTTGCGGCAGCAAGTGCCGCTGTTGGCGGGTTGCGCTTCGGCATGGTTGCGGGTGAATCGAGTCAAAGGACGGCGCACCTTTGGCAACGGGGGTGAAGCGATGTCGGCAGGGTCGTGCGAAGCTCGCTTCACACGCCATGAAAAGACAGACTTCGCTGCCCGCAGGACTCATCGGTTTCGCATTGCTGTTGCTGGTCTGGCTGGTCGCGGGTTCGCCTGTCCATGCCGGATTGCTGGGCAGGTGGAATGCGGTAAACTCTGGTTCCTCCGCCGACATCGAGGCGGTTGCATTTGGGAATGACACATTTGTTGCCGTGGGTGGAAAGGGGCTCATCCTGACTTCCCAGGATGGCGTGAAATGGACGAAGCGGTCCGCCGGGATTACGCGCGATTTCAATGACGTCACGTTCTCATCCGGGAGGTTCATCGCCGTGTGCAAGGCGCCGGACTCCGGGGTGGGGGCGAAGATTTGGATCTCCGACAATAACGGCGCTTCATGGAAATATCGCGACACCGATGCCGACGGCGACACGATCGTCGTCGGTCTGCATGCGGTGAGCGGGGACGGCGGCGGCAACCTGGTCGCCGTGGGCGGTATCGGGTCCATCACGCGTTCGCACGACAACGGAACCACGTGGCACACCGTGCCGCGGACCACATTTGCGGGCTTCTACGGGATTGCATACGGCAGGGGTGTGTGGGTCGCGACGTCCGCGGGTTCGGTGTATCGCTCGCTCGATATGGAGACGTGGACTATGGCAACGGGTTCGTTTGCCGCGTACAAGGTCGCATTCGGGAACAACCGCTTCGTGGCCACGACCAACGGTTTTAACTCCGGCTTCAAGACCTCCGTCGACGGCAACGTGTGGACTCAGTGTCAGAAAGCGCCGGGATTCACCACGGATTCATGGCCGGGTTATTCGAATGGCGTGGCGTATGGCGACGGTTTGTTCGTCGTTTGCGGGGGCAACGGCGATTTGTGGACTTCCGAAACCGGCATGCAATGGAAACGCTGGACGTCGCCGCTTGCGCAAACGGAACTCCAGGGCGCGGTCTTTGGGCAGCGGAAATTTCTGGCCGTGGGCTACAAGGGGCGGATGGTCGCCTCCCCGCCGTGGATGAAGGCGAGGCTGGGTAGTACGTGGGATTATCCGCTCACCGTGTTCGATGCCGAGGACGGCCTGCCCCGGCGCATCGGTCTTCCGGAGTACCGTGTGAACACTGCCTCTTTGAACGTCCTGCTGGAGGCCACTCTCTTTTATATGCCGACGCTCGGCGCTCCGCTGAATATGCGTCTCGTTTACGCGAGCGGGCCGACCGGGGACGATGCGGATACGATCGGTCTGTTCGGGAAGAACTGGCGTTCGCGTTATGAGTCGTCGGTGGGCCAGTTCGGCTCCGAGGCGATCGTCGTTACGGGCGGTGGACGGAGCATCGCGTGGAGCACACCGGGCGGCGAGGACCTCTCCACAGCGACTCCGGGTTCGCCGATTTCACTGGTCCCGCCGGAGGGCATATACGACGAGCTGAAGTTTTTTGGGACCGGGCAGTATTTCGAGCTGAAGGAAAAGGTGTCGCGGCTCACGTTCCGCTACGCGGTCTCCGGCGGACCCGGCAACGCAATCTGGCGGCTCACCCGAATCACGGACCGCAGCGGTAATGCGCTGGATCTCAACGTCACCGGCGGCAACGGGCGCATCAACTCAATCAGCGATACGACCGGCCGGACCGTGAGCCTTGAATACGACGATACGAATAACGTCTGCACCCGCATTGTGGCGCCGGATGGGCGCGATATCCACTTCGCTTACGATGCGCACCGCAATCTCACCAGCATGACCGACATGGCGGGCTACACTGCGTTTTATCAGTACGACAAGCTTGGCTACCTCACGCGGATGAACACCGCGGGCAGGGTGAACTCCTTCAACTACGCCGTTCGTCCCGGCTATGAAAAAGATCCGGCGAATCCCGATGCACCTGAGCCTGTCGAGAAGATCGTCACCAGCGTGCGCAATGCGAAGGGCGACACGGTCCGCTACGAGCTTCTGCCGAAGGACGGCGGGGTGCAGCGCACGGATGCCCGCGGAAACAAGACGCTTTACAAGAGCAGCGAAGGCCGTACGGCGCAGATGGTGGACCCGCTCGGGAATACGCGGAAAATGGAGTACAATTCCGCGAAGCTGCCGGAGTCCTTCACGGACGAAAACGGGAACACGACCGCCTACGAATATGACCAGCGGGGCAATGTCGTGAAGCTCGCGGACGCGCTCGGAAACTTCACCTCCTACACGTATGATGCGCGCGACAACCCGCTTACCCGTACGAATGCTCTCGGGAAGGTGTGGAGTTATACTTACGATGCAAAGGACCGCGTCCTCTCCACGTCATCGCCGCTCGGAAACGTCACGACTTTCACCTACCACGCGAATGGCCGGCTCAACACCGTGATGGACGCCCGCAACAGCGTCACGACCTTTACCCATGATGCCCGGGGAAACCTGCTCTCGGTCACGGATCCGCTCGGGAATGCCACGACGCTTGGCTACGATACGCTCGGTCTGCGCTGCATCTTGATGACCGATCCCCGCGGGAAGCAGAAGCAACTCGAGTATGACGCGAACGACCGGCTTACCCGTACGATCTACGCATCTGCACCGGGCACGCCGGCGCGTGTGAACACATACGATGCCTTCGGGCAGACTGCGGCAACCGATGAACTCGGAAAGGTGACCACGATCGATAGGAACGAATTTGGCTTTCCCACGAGTGTCACCGATCCGCTCGGCAACGTCTCGCTCACGGAGTATGATCCGTCGAACAATCCGGTTCGCGTCACTAATCCGCTCGGTCAGATCATGGCCACTACTTACGACGACGCCAACCGTCCGCTCGTGTTTACCGATGCGCGCGGCAGGACGGTCGCACGTGATTATGACAGCGCGGGGAACCTCACGAGCATCACGGATAAGCGCAGGAACAGGACGCGATTTGAGTATGACGCAAACAATCGCCTCGTCTCGACGATCGATCCACTCGGCAGAGCCGTGACGACCGGTCGCGATTCGCTTGGGCGCATCGAGACGATCGCCAATGCCCGCGGCCAGCAGATCCGCTTCACCTACGACAACGATGGCCGGATGGTGAAAAAGGAATACAAGGAGCAGTCCAACGGCACTTTTACCGACGAGGCGGCGTTCACGCTTGATGCAAATGCGAACGTGACGGGTCGCACGGACGATTTCGGAACGCTCACGCGGGCTTATGATGCGAACAATCAGGTGACCTCGATCACCTATCCCGGCGGAAAGAGCGCCGGCTTTACTTACGCGCCATCCGGCCAACTCGCGTCGGTGACTTATCCCAACGGACTCGTCGTCAGCTACACGTATGATGATTTCAACCGGTTGGTCGTTCCGGCGCGGTTCCGGAGTTCGGCGGCCTCGGAGATTCATGGAAGTCGCGAGCGCCAGAACAAGGCGACGTCGATCTCCATCGCGCTCGGTGGCAGCACGCAGACCGTGACCTTTGAGCTCGATGCAACTGGCTCGACGACGCGCATCGTGCGGCCGGGGGACACGCAGACGCTTTTTGGCTACGACGACGCGCACCGCCTGGTCGGCATCGATCATCAGTACCTTGCCGCATCGTTCTTCAAGACCGAGCTGTTGCTGAATGCCACCGGCAGCGTTCTCGGCGATGACCGCAGCGGCACCGCGCTATACGAGCCCGCGCTGCCGCTTCCGCGGACGCAGTCATTCGACGCTGCGAACCAGCTGACGAACACCGCCGGAAAGCCGTGCACTTACGATGCGGATGGAAACCTTACCGCCATCGGCGACATTTTCAGCGCGAAATACACACCCGAGAACAGACCGTCGGAGATCAAACAAAAAACCGTGAACGGTGAGCAGACGGTCCGCTATACGTACGATGCGCATGGGCAGCGCGTGAAGCGCGAGGTGGTCGGCGGTACGACGACGGTCTTCTACTATTCGCCTGGAGGCGAACTCCTGTTCACCACCGACGGAGACGGCACCATCGAGCGTACCTTTATCTGGAATGGCAAGGCGCTGCTCGCGATTCTCTCCGGCCCCTCGCTTGCATCAAATCTCCGCTACGTCCACCTCGATCGCGGCGGAAATGTGGTGGCGCTCTCCGGCGTCGGAACGGGACCGGTGGCGAAGTTTGCCTACCAGCCGTACGGTGCGCCGTTTTCTGAAAGCATCCCGGCAGGAGGTTCGCCGGATGAGTTGTTCAGCTATGTCGGAGGGCTGGGTGTGCAACACGAAGGAAACGGGCTCTTTTACATGCAGAATCGCTTCTATGATTCCGCGACCGGCCGCTTTTTACAGCGCGATCCGGCGGGATTCTCCGGAGGCATCAATCTCTACGCATATGTCGCCGGGAATCCGGCCACGCACAGTGACCCGAGTGGACTTGGAGAAGCGCTGTTTGGCATCCCTTCCTCGCCGGGAACTTCCGGCTACGAATTTGCGATCAACACAGTCTGGAAAAAGCCGATCCCCAGCGTTCCGGGGATGGATTCCGCAAGCTCGAGCGGCTACGAGTTTGTCCGGAAGCTTTTTACCGAACAGGCATTGAATGCGGAGAAGGCGGCAGGGCAGGCCGGTGGTTCGTATGGGCTTGCAGGACACGGCTCGCGGGCCGCCGTAAATACGGTGAGTGAACTTGCGGAGCGCAAAGCCCTGCAGGGAGCCACCACGGCTGCGGCTGAGACTGCGGTGACCACTGCGGAAACAGCTGCCGCAGTGGAGGAGACGGCACTTGTCACCGGTGCGCGCACCGTTGCCGCGACGGGTGCGAAAGTCGTGGCCAAGACGACGCTCGCTGCGTGGTTTGCCGTGGGCACCACTGCTGAAGTCGTCGGGTGGGCGACCGGATCCGACGATGTAAGCGCCGCCGGCGAGGCGATGACCGGGGTCATCTGGCCTTCGTCGTGGAAGACCGCATGGGATTACTGGACAGGGGATTAATCGGAGGATGAACATATGAAACTGAAACACCACTCACCGTTCCACCGCGCGGGGTTCTGCCTCGGGTTGGTCTCAATCGTTGCCGGTGCATGCGCCGCACCGGTCAGCTACATCTATGATTCCGAGGATCGCCTCACGCAGGTCACTTATCCTGACGGCAGGCAGATTGCGTATGCTTACGATGACGCAGGGAACATAACGTCGATAACGACACGTAACGACTCGCCCCCGGCGGTGCTGATCACAGCGCCGCTGAATGGCTTGATTCAGATGCCGATTGGCGACTTCCCGGTTCGGCTGAATCGCACCGCAGGCGTCACGGGCTATGAGGCGAAGGGTCTCCCGGCGGGACTGAAGATCAACAAGGGAACCGCGGTTGATTCCGACGGCAAGGCTCCGGGCGTGATCTACGGAATCCCGGCAAAAAGCGGCGTCTTCCCCGTGCAGGTAAGCGCGCGGAATGCGCTCGGCTTTGGCGCGGCGGTCACTTTGATGGTCAAAATCGACAATCCGTTTACTGCGACTTCCGGCGGGTTCGATCTCGCGGGAAATGCGCTCGTGATCATACCGGGCTCCGACATCAGCGGCGGCCGGGCCGGCGGACTGCTGGCGCTCTCGATCAGCACGTCCGGCGGCTTCTCCGGAACGCTGTTGCTTGGTGCGAAAAAGTACGCTGTGAAAGGGCAGTTCGACGGTCTTGATGGATCGGCGCGGATCACCATCGAACGCCCGTCGCCGCTGCCAGCTCTAGTAGTGGATCTCGTCCTCGAGTTCGCGGGTGACGCGCGCGGAAATATCACGGGAACGCTTGGCGACGGTGCAGTCTCGGCCGCACTTGATGGTGCCGTCGCGGCATGGGGGCCGAAACGAACCGCAACCGCTTTCGCCGGACCGAAAGGCGCGGTGTACAATCTCGCGCTGGAGCCCGATCCAGCCCACGCCGGCGATTCATCGCTGCCAAAGGGGTCGGGATTCGCCACCGCAAGATTCAAAGTAAACGGCGACGTGCAACTTGTGGGAAAACTCGCGGATGGTACGCCTTTCTCGGGCAAATCACTGCTCTCCAATCAAGGAGCCGTGCCTGTGTTCGTGCCACTCGGTCGCGGCGCGGGCGGGCTCGCGGGAATCCTCGCAGCGAGTGATTCGGGAACTCTCGACATGGTCGCGGATAATCGCATTTCCGGCAATCTGGCGTGGGAACGTCCGGGCGCTGCGTCCGGCATGACGCTCAACTCTTCCGGCGGCTTTTACACTCCGCCTGAAAAAGGGTTCCGCGTGATGGACCTTGGGGACGATGCTTCGCATCCGCCAGTCTCGCTTGAACTCGCCGCCGGTGGTCTCTCGCCGGCAATTACGACCGCGCTCACGATAAGCACCGCGAACAGAGTCACGGCTTTCGCGCCCGACAATCATTCGTTTTCGCTCACGTTCACGCCGGCGACGGGCATGTTCAGCGGGAAATTCACCGCGGCTCCCGCACCGCGTCCGATTTCATTCCAGGGAATCCTGCTTCCTACGGCGGATGGAGCCCCGGCGCAGGGCTGCGGATTCTTCCTGCGCCCCGGTGCGAGCCTCTCCGATCCGATGCTTTCGGGAAGCGCGCTAATCACACGGTGACGCGACGTGGAGCATGAAGCCGTGTAGCGTGGCAATGTGACCGCGCGGGTCTCCGGCGCGCTGGTCAGTCGGTACGCCGCCGCGCTCAAAGTGACCAACTCTGACGGATCGCAGAAGCTGATTACCAAAGAATACCGCAAGGGTCTCGGGATTTAGCCGCCCCTGCTTAACAGGGCCTCCAGCTCCGCAATCCGCGCCTTCAGTGGCGCGACGGCTTGTTCCACCTCTGCTTCGGTGAAGCGTGGAGTGATGTATTGCGGGCAGTTCCAGTCGAAGCTCACGACTTCGATCAGGAAGAGGCGCTCGATTTTGCTGCGCAGTTCGGGCGTGGGGGCGAGCTGGTCTGCGAGTGACGCGTGCTCGCGGGCGTCGAGGACTTTGGCGTGGCCGAGAATTTTCAGGCGCTCGCGATTTGGGTAGTCCATGAGGAAGAGCGCGATGCGGTTGTTTCCGTCGATGTTGCCGGTGGTGAGCATCTGGCGGTGGCCTTTGAAATCGGCAAAGCCGAGCTGATGCGGGCCGAGCACGCGCAGGAAGCCGGCGGGGCCGCCGCGGTGCTGGATGTATGGCCAGCCGTCACTATTCGTCGTGGCAATGTAGATGCTGTCGCGAGCGGCGATGAAGGCGGCTTCGTCGTCGGTGAACGGGTCACGTTCGGGCGCGCTGGCGACGACCTGGTGCCTGCCAAAGTATCGCTCCTGCGCTGCCTGCACGGCCGGCGTGAGCATGAGTTGCATGAATTTCGCGGCCATGGTGTCAGCGTAGTTTCCACTCCGACTCCGCGATGGGCTGGTCGTTGATGCTTGCGTAGCGCTTTGCCATATAGCCGTCGGCGTCGAACTCCCAATTCTCATTCCCGTGGGAGCGCCACCATTGACCGTCGTCATCGCGCCACTCGTATTCGAAGCGCACGGCGATGCGGTTGCCGGTGAATGCCCAAAGCGTTTTGCGCAGGCGATAGTCGTGCTCCTTGGCCCATTTGCGGCGGAGAAAAGCGATGACTTCCTCGCGGCCGTGCAGGAACTCGGCGCGGTTGCGCCACTCGGTGTCCTCGGTGTAGGCGAGCGCGACACGTTCGGGATTGCGCGTGTTCCAGGCGTCCTCGGCGGCCTGGACTTTCTGACGGGCGGT